>JBQTIE010000179.1:0-2965 GCA_052389315.1 Acidobacteriota bacterium | reverse complement strand
CCATCAGCCGCGCCCGCGCCGCGCACTCGATCCCGTCACATGAGGGCTAGTAGCACAGACCGAACCCGCTGCACAGCTCCCTGATTGCCCACGCGGGCACCAGTTCCCACAAGCGGGTTCTCGTCTGCAACGGCAGCATCACTGCGAGCAGTTGCGGTGTACTCAGCAGCAATGCGGCTCCCCATACCACGATATGTCTTGACACGTCGGTTCCTCCACGACGCGCGCTCGTCGCGCGAACAACGCGGGAGGACTCTACTGTCGATTGGAAGGGACCGATCGATGGGGAAGGGCACGTTGCACGCAATTCACCACTGCGCTTCACGGATTGGCGCAGATTGGCAGCCCGCTGATGGCGCGGCCACAGATTACCGGTCCACAGATTACCGGTCACCGGTCCACAGATTTCGCAGATTACACAGAGGACCAATCGTGCTGGGCGCCGACCGACTGCGTTTGGGACGCGTGTGTTCTGCGTGCGGTGGAGACGCCAAGCCGTCGACACGCGCCTGACCCAGCTCTACCGGATAACGAGTCGCGAGTTCGATAGACTGCACTGGTGCGCATCGGTCACGGCATGGCGCTCGGCGCGACTCTCGGAGTGCTGTTCGGCGTGGGAGGCTACACGTTCGTGTACGCGCGCGGTGCGTCGTATCTGACGAACGACCCGGCTGCGTGCGCGAACTGCCACGTGATGCAGGAGCAGTATTCCGGCTGGCTGTCGTCCAGCCATCGGTCGGTCGCGACCTGCAACGATTGTCATGCCCCGCACGACGCGGTCGGCAAGTATGTGACGAAGATGCGCAACGGCTTCTGGCACTCGTTCTATTTCACGACGGGACGCTTTCCGGATCCGATTCGCATCTCGACGGTCAACGCCGGCGTGACCGAGCGGACGTGCCGTGACTGCCACGGCGCTGTCGTGCAAGCCATCGACGCTCAGCCACACGCGGCCGGCGAGCTTGGCTGCGTGCGTTGTCATCGCAGCGTGGGTCACTTGCATTGAGGTCCGCCGACGATTCATGGAATCAATCCACAGATGACACAGATGGCACAAATGCCGCCGAGCATTCGGAGCAGCGGCCTCGGCACATCGATGGGAGCGGGTTCCCGTTGCTGTCGTCAATGCCGGTGTCGCGTCCGACCCTCGGTGACCGGTCTGTCGTCTGCGGTGTCGGCATCGAGCCGTGTGTGCCGTACCATCGGCGCCGCTCGCACTCTGCGGTTGCGCGCGTCAGCCAATGCCGACGCACCTGCCGTTCCGGTCGCACGGGAGTTCCGCCCACTGTCCGGCGTGTCCATGCACCTGACGCACCCGGCCAACGTGTCGAGCCTGCGCACCGC
Source organism: Acidobacteriota bacterium (assembly GCA_052389315.1). GTDB lineage: Bacteria > Acidobacteriota > Vicinamibacteria > Vicinamibacterales > UBA2999 > JACCSI01. The sequence continues at coordinate 1,621 of JBQTIE010000179.1, read as the reverse complement.
ACAGGCCGCGCTGCACCCGACGCCCCTAGCCTCCCTCCACTCCCATGGCTGACTCCCACCGATCGCTGGCACGCCTGATCCTCTACGCGGCGGTTGCCGCGGCGCTGGGCGCCGCGGGCATGACCGCACTGCTCGTGACCATCGTCGAGCGTCAGCAAGAGGCGAGGAACCCGTTCTACCGCGTCGTCGAACTGGACGAGCAGACGCAGGAACCGGCCGTCTGGGGCAAGAACTTTCCGCTGCAGTTCGATGGCTACAAGAGAACCGTGGATCAGCAGCGAACACGCTACGGGGGCAGTGAGGCAATCCCCCGGACGCCCACGGCGGCCGATCCGCGATCGGTCGTGGCGCAGTCACGACTTGAAGAAGACCCGCGGCTGAAGACGATGTGGGCGGGCTACGCCTTCGCGAGGGACTTCAGGGAGGAGCGCGGGCACGCGTTCATGCTCGAAGATCAGACCTACACCGAGCGGCAGCAGGTGGTGCAGCAGCCGGGCACGTGCATGCACTGTCACGCCTCGGTCTACGTGCCGTACCGGACGCTGGGGGGCGGCGATCTGACCAAGGGCTTCGAGGCGATGAATCGGATGCCCTATCAGGAGGCACGCCAACACGTGACGCACCCGGTGGCGTGCATCGACTGCCACAAGCCGGATACGATGCAGCTGCGCGTGACGCGCCCTGCCTTTCTCGAGGGCCTTCGCGCGCTCAAGGCCACCGAGGGTGTCGCCAACTACGACCCGAACACCATGGCGTCACGCCAGGAGATGCGGGCGTTCGTCTGCGGCCAATGCCATGTCGAGTACTACTTCAAGGGACCGGAGAAGCGCCTGACGTATCCGTGGACGAAGGGGCTCAAAGCCGACGACATCCTCGCCTATTACGAGGAGACCGGGTTTCGAGACTGGGTCCACGCGGAAAGCGGCGCGCCCGTCCTCAAAGCGCAGCACCCGGAATTCGAGTTGTGGAACCAGGGTGTCCACGCCCGGTCCGGTGTCACGTGCGTGGACTGTCACATGCCATACCAGCGCGTCGGCGCGATGAAGATCACGGACCATCACGTACAGAGCCCCGTGTTGAACCTCAACCGCGCGTGTCAGACGTGTCATCGCTGGTCCGAGGACGAGCTGCGAGCCCGCGTCGTGCAGATTCAGGATCGGACCTACCAGATCCGCAACGTGGCGATGGACGCCCTCATCGCGCTCATCGCCGACATCAAGAGCGCCGCGTCCTCAGGACTGGGCGACCACGCGCTGGCGGAGGCGCGCAGCGAGCAGCGTCAGGCGCAATTCCTGGTCGACTTCATCGAGGCGGAGAACTCGATGGGGTTCCACGCGCCTCAGGAAGCGATGCGTGTGCTGGCCCTGGCGCTTGATCACACACGGAAGGGCCAGGTCGCGCTTCGTGCAGCGGCTGTCGCGGCCCGCTGACGGGGCCGAGTGCCGGACATCAGATCAGAACGTGCGCTCTTCTGGCGCCGCAGCGTCTCAGGCCGCAGCGCGTCGGACTCTTCGGCCTCGGGCCTCGGCGCATCAGATTCCGCCGCCCCAGGCACCGGCGCATCAGATTCCGCCCCCCGGGAGTCTGCCGCCTCAGGCCCCGCGGCCTCAAGCCCGGCCGC
>JBQTIE010000178.1:0-71958 GCA_052389315.1 Acidobacteriota bacterium | reverse complement strand
CGCGCGCTCGCGTGGTTGATGCCCGGGCTGCTGGCATGAGCGAGGTGCCGATTCGCCGCGCAGCGATCCTCGCGGTAGGCAGCGAGCTCTTGACCTCGTCCCGCGTCGATACCAACTCCCTGTTCATCACGAGTCTGCTCAACGAGATCGGGATCGACGTGCTGTTCAAGGTCGTGGTCGGCGATGATCGGGCCGAGCTCGGCATCCAGTTCACCCAGGCCCTCGCTCGCGTGGATCTCGTCGTCCTCACGGGTGGACTGGGTCCGACGCAGGACGACGTGACGCGGGAGGTCGTGGCCGAGCACCTCGGGTTGCGCCTGGAGGAAGACACAGCGATCACGGACACGATCAGGCGACGCTTCGAGGCTCGGGGGTGGCGGATGCCCGAGATCAATCGCCGGCAGGCCATGGTTCCGGCGGGCGCCGTGGTGTTGCCCAACCCGAACGGCACGGCGCCGGGCCTCTGGATCCCGGTCGAGCCCAAGGCCGTCGCGCTGGTGCCCGGTCCCCCACGCGAGATGAAACCGATGATGGAGCGTCTCGCGAGCGAGCACCTCCGCCGGCGGGTGGGGGAGGTGCGACTGCTACGGCGCGTCATCAAGATTGCGGGCCGCAGCGAGTCGCGGGTCGAGGAGCTGACACAGCCGGTGTATGCAGCCTGGGCAGCGCGCGATCCCGCCATTGACACGACGATTCTTGCCGCCCCCGGTCAGATCGAGTTGCATCTCTCGGCGCGCGGCTCGGTCGAGGCGCGGCTCGCCGACGCGCTCGATGCGGCGGTTGCCGAGATCGAGCGCGTGCTGCCGCACGATGTGTTCAGTACCGACGGCCGCACGCTCGAAGAAGTAGTCGGCGATCTCCTTCGCCACCGAGGATGGCGCATCGCAGTGGCCGAGTCGTGCACCGGGGGCCTCGCCACGTCTCGGCTCACCGACGTCCCGGGGTCATCGGCGTACGTCGAGCGAGGTATCGTCGCCTACAGCAATGACGCCAAGGTGGAATGGCTGGGCGTGCCGACCGAACTGCTGGCCAGCTTCGGCGCGGTCAGCGAACCGGTGGCGGCGGCGATGGCCCGGGGAATCCGCGAGAGGGCGCTCGTCGATGTGGGCATCGGCATCACAGGGATCGCGGGACCATCCGGTGGCACTGAGCTCAAGCCCGTCGGAACCGTGTGCATCGCAGTCAGCGCGGCAGAAGAAGCGGTGCGGACGTTCCGGTTCCCGGGGAACCGGGAGCTCGTCAAGACCTTCGCGGCCTTCACCGCCCTCGATATGGTGCGGCGGACGATGGTGCGGTCACCGGCCAGCGCTGACTGGGTGCAGCGATGAGCCGGCCGCGCCTCCGGGGCACGTCGCCGCGCGTCGCCTGGCGCGAGTGAGGGCGCAGGTTTGCGTCTCTTCATCGCCGCTGAGATATCGCCCGAGACCAGGCGCGAGATCGAGCGCCTGCGCGATGCGGCATCGGCCGGGCTCGGTCGATTCGGCCGCGCGCCCAGGATCAGGTGGGTGAAACCCGAACAGGCGCACGTCACGCTGCGCTTTCTTGGAGAGGTTGGCGCGCGCGTCTTGCCGGCGGTATGCGCGGCGATCGAGCGGCCGTTTGTGCTGCCACCCGGCGAGGTGTGCTGGGCCAGAATCATCGTGCTTCCGACCGTGAGAGCGCCGCGCGTGATCGCCCTTGGCGCAACCCGCGGAGAGGAGTTCTTGAGCGAGCTGGCGAGCCAGGTGGCCGCGAGGCTCGAGTCGATTCCCGAACTCCTCGAGAGCGGTCGTGGTCACAGCGGGCCTGCCGCTGGCCACTCGCCTGCCCGACCCTTCAAGCCCCACATCACCCTCGGCCGAATCAAGGAGCCGGGTCGTCGTGTCGATTGGGGCGAACTCCTCGGCGCCGTGCAACCGGCGGCATCGGTGTCGTGGGTCGAACGCGTGGTGCTGATGCAAAGCGAGCTGTCCCGCGAAGGACCCACGTATACTGCGATCGGCACAGGCCGCCTGGTCTCGGCCGTCGAGCACAGCGACCGCAGCGGGCGCGAGTGATGGACACGATTCTTGCGATGGCCGTCGGGTACGGCGTGGGCTCGTTGCCGCTGGGCTTCGTGATGGCGAGCCGCGCGACGGGCGTCGATCTCCGGCGCGCTGGCAGCGGCAACGTCGGGGCGGCCAACGTGCAGCGCACGGCAGGATTGCCGCTTGCCCTGCTGGTCTTGCTCATCGACATGGCCAAGGGGGCGGGCAGCGTGGTGCTCGGCGGGGCGATCGGTCCCGGCACCGAGGTGGCGGTCGCGGCGGGCGTGGCGGCCATCGTCGGGCATGTGTATCCGATGTGGCTGCGCTTCCGGGGAGGCAAAGGCGTCGCTGTGGGGGCCGGAGTGTTCTCGCTGCTGGCGCCGCTGGCGACGGGCGTCGCCGCGGTCTTGTTCGTCATGACGGTGGCGCTCTCGCGCTTTGTCTCCCTGGGGTCCCTGGTGGCCGTGTTCATGCTGCCGCTGCTGACATGGATGACGGGCGCGGCTCCCGAGGTCTTGCTGGGAAGTGTCGTTGCCGCGGCGTTCATCATCGAGCGTCATCGGACCAACGTGGGTCGACTGTTTGCCGGGAACGAGTACCGGCTGGGCCGCACGCGGTGACGGCACCGGGCGCTACGAAGACCGGAGGCGCCATCCAGAACGTGGCGGTCATCGGAGCGGGCTCCTGGGGCACGGCGCTCGCGGTGCACCTGAGCCGGATTGGCCACGACGTTCGCCTCTGGGCGCGGGATCCGTCGCTCGCGGAGGAGATGGCGGCACGGCGGGCCAACGCCGTCTATCTCCCAGACATCAACTTCCCTCCCACGCTGCGGCCCGTCGAGTCGCTTGCAGCGGCGCTCGGCGCGGCCAAGGTCGTCGTGCTCGCCGTTCCTTCACACGGCCTTCGTGACGTCCTGCGCGTCGGAGCGCCGACGATTGCCCAGGACGCGCTGGTGGTGAGCGCCTCCAAAGGACTCGAGGAGGGCACGCTGCTGCGAATGTCAGAGGTGGTCGCCCAGGAAGTGCCGTTCGTGCGCAAGTGTGCCGTCCTTTCGGGACCGAGCTTCGCCGTGGAGCTTGCGCGCGAGCTGCCTACCGCCGTCGTCGTGGCAGCCGAGGCGAACTCCGTCGTAGAGCACGTGCAGCGAGACTTCCGCTCCGCGGCGCTGCGGTTGTACGGCAGCACCGACCTGGTGGGTCTCGAGATCGGCGGGGCGTTGAAGAACGTGATCGCCATCGCCGCTGGTGTCGTCGATGGTCTGGGGCTCGGTCACAACGCCCAGGCAGCGCTCATCACGCGAGGCCTGGCTGAGATCACGCGCCTGGCCGTGGCCATGGGCGCACAGAGGGAGACGCTGGCCGGCCTTGCCGGGCTCGGCGACCTCGTCCTCACCTGCACCGGGCAGCTGAGTCGCAATCGCCACGTCGGCCTGGAATTGGCGCACGGACGGCGACTCGAGGAAATCCTGGCCAGCACGAAGATGGTGGCGGAGGGCGTCCGCACCACGCGCGCCGCCATCAGGTTGGGTGCTCAGCATGGGATCGAGCTGCCGATTGCCACGCAGATGGCGGACGTCCTCGAGGGTCGACGCGATCCGAAAAGCGCCGTGTGGGAGCTGATGGGCCGGCGTCAGCGTCAGGAGGCGTAGGCGAGCGCGTCCCGAACGCAGGTTCCCCGGCACAGGGGCGGTGCCGATCCTTCGCTGCTGAGCCGCCGTAGAATGGGTCGATGGGACTTTTCGACCGCCTGAAGCAGGGACTCGCACGAACGGCTCAACAGGTTGCGCGCCGGTTCGAGGCGATCGTCGAGCAGGCCGACAGCCCGGATCAGCGATCACGAGCCGTCGAGGTGACTACCCTCGAGGCGCTCGAGGAGCTCCTGATCATGGCCGACGTCGGCGTGGCGGCGACCGCCGACATCGTCGCTCGGGTTCGGAGCCGATCGCGGCGCGGCGAGAGCCTGCGCACGCTGGTCAAAGACGAGATCCTGAGAATCTTCGAGGCCACGAATCGTGAGGTGGGCAACGGCGGGCGTCCACACGTGGTGCTGATTGTCGGCGTGAACGGGACGGGGAAGACGACGACGGTCGGAAAACTGGCAAACCAAATCCGGCTTGAGGGACGATCGCCGCTCATCTGCGCGGCGGACACGTTTCGGGCGGCCGCCGTCGATCAGCTGCAGGTGTGGGCCGACCGCGCCGGGGTCGACCTCGTGCGGGCCCGCGAGGGATCCGACCCGGCGGCGGTTGTCTTCGATGCCCTGGCGGCCAGCAAGGCGCGAGGCCGCGACCCCGTGCTCGTGGACACGGCGGGTCGCCTGCACACCCGCACCAACCTGATGAATGAATTGGACAAGATCCGGCGCGTGGCCGAGCGTGAGGTGCCGGGCGCCCCGCACGAGGTCCTGCTCGTGCTCGACGCGACGGTGGGGCAGAACGGCATCATTCAGGCGCGTGAGTTCACCTCGGTGGCCGGCGTGAACGGGATCGTCCTCACCAAGCTCGATGGGACGGCCAAGGGCGGCGTCGCCGTGGCAATCGCCCACGAGCTGCGCCTGCCGATTCGTTATGTTGGCGTTGGCGAAGGCATCGACGACCTGTTGCCGTTTGCGCCAGCCGATTACGTGGACGCGCTGTTCCAGGAAAAGTGGTGACCGACTCCTTCGACGTCGCGATGATGCGACGGGCGCTGTTCCATGCCGCGAGGGGCGCCGGTCGCACCACGCCCAACCCCATGGTGGGCGCTGTCGTGGTATCGCCCGACGGCGTGGTCGTGGGACACGGCTGGCACACACAGGCCGGAGCTGCCCACGCGGAAGTCGAGGCGCTCGACGCCGCCGGCCCGCGAGCGCGCGGGGGTACGCTCTATGTGACCCTGGAGCCTTGTTGCCACGTCGGTCGCACCGGGCCGTGCACCCGTCGCATCGTGGAGGCCGGGATCCGGCGGGTCGTGGCGGCGATGCAGGACCCCGACGCGCGAGTCTGTGGACGTGGTTTCAGCGAGCTCCGGCGCCTCGGGCTTGTCGTGGACGAGGGTGTGTGCCGGGATCAAGCGACGCGGCTCAACGAGGCCTTCGTCGCGGTGAAGACGAAGGGCCGCCCGTTTGTCATGTGCAAGGTCGCGACAAGCCTCGATGCCCGAGTCGCCGCGCGTCGCGGGGTGCGGACGGCCTTGACTTCCGCTTCGGCCAATCGTCAAACGCAGCTGCTCCGCGCCTCGGTCGACGCCGTGGCGGTGGGCTCGCAGACGGTGCTCGTGGACGATCCGATCTTGACCGTCAGGGACTGCCGTCGCGTTCGGCCGCTGACCCGGGTCGTCTTCGACCGGCGTCTTCGCGTGCCGCCGACGGCACGACTGTTTGGCACGAAGGACGAAGGTGACGTCGTCGTGGTCACCGACCGCCGGGCCGGGCGCACGCGGGACCGCGCGGCGGAACTGGAAGAGGTCGGTGCTCACGTCATCGAGGCGGCGTCCCTTCGCGAGGCGATGCGGCTGCTGGTGGCCTTCGACGTGTCGTCGCTGCTTGTCGAGGGCGGCCCGACGTTGCACGACGCCCTGCTCCGCGACAAGCTCGTCGATCGAGTGCATCTCGTGGTGGCCCCGTGCGTGTTGGGAGCGGACGGAGTCAGATGGGTGGACGCGGCTGCGTGGCCCCGGTCATCGATGTCCGGCGTCCTGGCCCGCCCTTACGGCCCCGATGTCTGGATGGAGGCAGATGTTCACGGGGCTCGTTGAGACCATCGGGACCCTGTCGGAAGTGAAGTCCATGGACGGCGGGTGTCGATTGCGCGTGCGGACCGATCTGGCTCGGGCGTGCGCGCCGGGCGATAGTCTGTCCGTGAATGGGGTCTGCCTGACCGTCACGCTCGCCAAAGACGAAGAGGTCCACGCAGACGTGGGGCCCGAAACCGTCCGGATCACCACCTTGGGCCTCCTTCAGCCCGGTGATGAGGTGAACCTGGAACGCCCGCTGCGCTTCGACGGCCGGCTGGGGGGACATCTCGTGCAGGGGCATGTCGATGCGGTGGGGGTGGTGGCCGAGGTGAGACAGGATGCGGACTGCCACTGGCTCACGGTCACCTTTCCGGATACGCTGGCCAGGTTGTTCGTGCGTAAGGGCTCGGTGGCGGTGGACGGCGTGAGCCTGACCGTGGCCGGCCTCGGTGACGGGCAGTTCGACGTGCAGGTCGTACCCTATACCTGGACGGCGACGACGCTGAGCCGCCGGCAGCCCGGCCACCGGGTCAACCTCGAGTGCGATCTCGTCGGGAAGTACGTGGCGCGGGCGATGGAACTTGGCGGTCGAGGAATCGGGTGACACGATGCCACCGAAATTGAAGATTGCGAAGGGCGCTCGGCGGTCTGCCCCGTTTGCACCGATTGAACGCGCCGTCGAGGCCATCAGGCGCGGCGAGATGGTGATCGTCGTCGATGACGAGGACCGCGAGAACGAAGGCGATCTGACCATCGCGGCAGAGAGGGTGACGCCTGAGATCATCAACTTCATGGCAACCCACGGCCGCGGCCTCGTGTGCATGCCGATGACCGGGGAACGCCTCGACGCGCTCGAGGTTCCCCTGATGGTGGATCGCAACACCACGCCGCTCCACACCGCGTTTACGGTGTCCATCGAGGCCAAGCGCGGCGTCAGCACGGGCATCTCGGCCGCCGATCGGGCCCGAACGGTCCTGACGGCGATCGATCCGGACACCAAGCCGACCGACCTGGCGCGACCCGGGCACATGCTGCCGCTTCGGGCCAGAGAGGGGGGCGTGCTCGTGCGAGCCGGCCAGACGGAAGCGGCCGTGGACCTGGCACGGATGGCGGGGCTGTATCCGGCCGGCGTGATCTGCGAGATCATGAGCCGCGACGGCACCATGGCGCGTGTGCCGGAGCTGGCGCGGTTTGCCAGGAAACACAAGCTGCTGATGATCACGATTGCCGACCTCATCAGCTATCGCATGAAGACCGAGGGGCTGGTGCGCAAGGTCGCGGCGGCGATGCTGCCAACGGCCTTCGGTCAGTTTCGCATTCATGGATTCGAGAGCCTGATCGACCACGAGACCCACCTCGCGCTCGTCTTGGGGGAGCTCGGCGAGGGGGATCGCGTTCTCGTGCGCGTGCACTCCAAGTGCCTGACCGGGGACGTGTTTCACTCGGCGCGCTGCGACTGTGGGGCCCAGCTCGAAGCCGCCATGCGCCGGATCGCCGACGAAGGCCGGGGCGTCCTCCTGTACTTGAACCAGGAGGGCCGGGGCATCGGGCTGGCCAACAAGCTGCGTGCCTACGAACTCCAGGATCAGGGGCTCGACACGGTCGAAGCCAACGAACGGCTGGGATTCGATGCCGATCAGCGGGACTATGGAATTGGCGTCCAGATCCTGCGCGCCCTCGGTGTCCGCTCGATGCGGTTGTTGAGCAACAACCCGAGAAAGATGGTGGCGATCGAGGGCTATGGCCTGTCGGTGCTCGAATGGCTCCCGCTCGAAGTGCCGGCCTCCGAGCACACACGTCGGTATCTCAAGACGAAAAAGGACAAGCTCGGGCACCGTCTGGACTCGGTTTGAGAGCGGGCGCCTCGTTGACCTGCCCGCCGAAAGGCCAGTAAGATAAGGGGTTGCCCGGACGTGCGTGGAGCGGGGGAGAGCCCCTCCCGCGTCGGGACCGACGGTCATGTTCGACGCGCTCAGCACCCGCCTTCAGGACGTCTTCCGATCGCTCAAGGGCGAGACCCGCCTCACCGAGTCGACCGTCGAGGAAGCGCTGCGGCACATCCGCCTCGCGCTGCTCGAAGCTGACGTCAACATCCAGGTGGTCAAGGCGTTCATCGACCGCGTGCGCGATCGTGCGATGGACCAGGCGGTGCTGCGCAGCCTGACCCCCAGCCAGCACGTCGTGAAGATCGTCCGTGACGAGCTCATTGCGCTCTTCGGCGACGCGAAGGGCGGCCTGGCAGAATCCCCGGGCCGTCCCCGCGTCGTCCTGATGCTGGGACTGCAAGGCTCGGGCAAGACGACGACCTCGGCCAAGCTGGGGAAGTGGCTCGGCAAGCAGGGGCGCCACCCGCTGCTCGTGTCGACTGACGTCCGGCGTCCGGCCGCCATCCAGCAGCTGGCCGTGATGGCCCAAAAGGCCGGGGTGCGCGTCCACGATCCCGTTGGTCAGCTGGACCCTGTGGGCCGGGCGACCAGCGCCATCGCCGCGGCCCGCAACACCGGCAACGACGTCGTCATCGTCGATACCGCCGGGCGTCTGCACATCGACGACGAGCTCATGGAGGAGCTGGCCGCGATCAAGGCGGCGGTCAAGCCCGCGGACATGTTGTATGTGGCCGATGCCATGACCGGCCAGGACGCCATCAAGAGCGCCGGCGAGTTCAACCGTCAGGTCGGCGTCACCGGGGTGGTCCTGACGAAGGTCGACGGCGATGCGCGAGGCGGGGCCGCGCTGTCGGTGGTGTCGGTCGTGGGTGTGCCGATCGCGTTTGTCGGCGCGGGCGAGCGTATCGAGGATCTCGAAGCCTTTCACGCCGATCGCTTCGTGTCGCGGCTTCTCGGCATGGGCGACATGCTCTCGCTCATCGAAAAAGCCGAGGAGGCCATCGATGAGACCGCCGCACAGCAGCTCGAGGAGAAGATCCGGAAGGGCGGATTCTCGCTGGCAGACTTCCGCGACCAGCTGCGCACGCTGCGCCGTATGGGGCCCCTCGAGCACGTCCTCGGCCTGCTGCCGGGGATGGGCAATCTCAAGCAGCTGGCCGACCAGAAGCCCGACGAGCGGCAGCTGCGCCGCATCGAGGCGATCATCGGCTCGATGACGCCGGAGGAGAGGACGTATGCCGACATCCTCGACGGGAGCCGGCGTCGTCGCATCGCACGCGGCAGCGGAACGTCGGTCGAGGACGTCAATCGGCTGCTGCGGCAGTTCAATGAGATGCAACGGATGTTGAAGATGGTTGGGACGATGACGGGTCAGACCGTCGCGGCTCCGCCGAAGAAGAGAAAGAAGAAGGGGCCGTTCAGCGTGATGCGCTGAGCGCGCGTGCTGGGGCGAGACGGGACATCGTACCAAGAGTGGTTGAGGAATTCTGAGAAGGATACACACATGCTGTCGATACGAATGCGCCGAGCTGGTTCGAAGAAGCGCCCGTACTACCGGGTGGTCGTGACGGAGGGCCGGTCGCCTCGCGAGGGAAGCTTCCTCGAGATCCTGGGGACGTATAACCCGCGGACTCGGCCTGCCGCCGTCGAGGTCGATCGCGAGCGCGTGCAGTACTGGATCGCGAGGGGCGCGCGCCCGTCGGACTCCGTCCGCACGCTGATGGCCAGGCACCTGACCAAGGATCGCTCTGCATCGCTGGCCGCCGCCGCGCCGCCGGCTTCGGCGTAGGATGTCATCGTGGCGAACCTGAAGGCCCTCGTTGAGGCCATCGCGCGGGCGCTGGCCGACCATCCGGATGCCGTGCGTGTCGGCGAATCCGAGCGGCGTGGCATGACCGTGATCGAGCTGCACGTGGCGGCCGGAGACCTCGGGCGCGTGATCGGGCGCCAGGGACGGACGGCGGCCGCCGTCCGGACGCTGCTGGCGGCTGCGGCTGAAGGTGATGGCAAACGGGCGACACTCGACATTCGAGACGCGGCGAGCCGCTGAGTCGTCGTCCAGGCAGGACTCGGGGGCAGCGGTGACGAGCTCGGAGCCCGAGCCGGCGTGGGAGCAGATGGTGCTGGTCGGCTTCGTGGCGCGCACACACGGCAGGCGGGGCGAAGTCATCGTCAACCCCGAGACCGACTTCGCGCCGGCACGATTTCGGCCGGGTGCCACGCTCTTTGCGCGAGTTGCCAGCGGCCCGGTCGAACGCGTGACCCTCACGTCCGCGCGGTTTCAGCAAGGGCGGCCGATCGTGGGGATCACCGGCATCGGGTCGATTAACGAGGCCGAACGAATGGCGGGTGCAGAGTTGCGGATAGCGGCGAGCCAGCAGCAGAAGCTCCCGGACGGACAGTACTACCACCATGAGTTGATCGGCTGCGAGATGGTCACGACCGACGGCCAGGCGTTGGGCACGGTGACCTCGGTCGAGGGAAGCGGCGCGGCGTCGCGCCTGGTGGTTCGCGGACCGCGTGCGGAGTTGCTGGTGCCGCTGGTCGACGAGTTTTGCCGCATCGACGTGACGGCCAGGCGAATCGTGGTGAGCCTGCCCGACGGGCTGCTCGAGGTCAACGGCGACTAGGCAAGGACAGCGACGATTGTGATCTTCGACATCGTGACCATCTTTCCGGAGATGGTCGAGGCCGGCCTCGCGGCGGGCGTGATCGGAAAAGGCCGCCAGAGCGGCCGCTTGGATATTCAGGTGCACGACCTGCGCGACTTTGTCGTCGATCGGCACCGAGTGGTTGACGATGTGCCGTTCGGGGGCGGGCCGGGGATGGTGATGAAGCCCGAGCCGATGTTCGCCGCGGTTGAGGCGGTGTGTGCCCGACGTGGGGCGGCTGATGCGGTGCTGCTGATGTCGCCGGCCGGCCGACGGTTCACCCAGGCAGAGGCCCGGAGGCTGGCCGGCTTGACGCATGTCGTCGTCCTGTGCGGGCGTTACGAAGGCGTGGATGAGCGGGTTCGAACACATCTGGCGACCGACGAGGTGTCCATCGGCGACTACGTGGTGTCCGGCGGTGAGATTCCGGCCCTGGTGGTCGTCGACGCGGTGGGCCGCCTGGTGCCGGGCGTCGTCGGAGATGCACAGTCTGTCGCAGCAGACTCGTTCTCACGCGGATTGCTTGATTATCCGCACTATACGCGGCCGGCCGAGTTTCGAGGGTGGCGTGTGCCGGATGTCCTGACGTCCGGCCATCACGGCGAGATACGGCGCTGGCGGCAAGAGGAGGCCGTACGTCGCACGGTGGAGCGGCGGCCGGACTTGATTGAGACGGCGTCGCTCGACGAGCACGAGTGGGAAATTTTGCGCGGGCTGGAGCGCACGCGTCAACGAGCCGAGAATGAAGGGAGCGAGTCATCATGAACGCCATCGAACAGGTGGAGAGCGGACAGCTGACGGACCGGCCGCGAATCAAGGCCGGCGACACCGTACGGGTCCACGTACGGGTCAAGGAAGGGGACAAGGAACGGATCCAGGTGTTCGAGGGCGTGGTCATCAATTTGCGCCGGGGCGGTGCCCGGGCATCGTTCACGGTCCGAAAAGTGTCGTTCGGTCAGGGTGTCGAGCGAATCTTTCCGCTGCATTCGCCGATTATCCAGAAAGTGGATGTCGTGCGGTCGGCGAAGGTCAGGCGCGCCAAGCTGTATTTTCTCCGCGACCTGAAGGGCAAGGCCGCTCGCATGAAGGAAGTCAAGCGGGCCTGAGGGGCGGAGACGGGCAGTCGTCGTCCGAAGTGGGGCGATGAAAAAGGTCGTCGCCAGGCGCACGGCGGAGAATCTGCTGCGGCGCTTCGGGTTCGTGCACGTGGCTGGCGTAGACGAAGTAGGCCGGGGTTGCCTGGCGGGCCCGGTCATGGCAGGCGCAGTCGTCCTCGATCCGGGACGGCACATCGCCGGGCTCGCCGACTCGAAAGCGTTGACGCGGGATGCGCGGGAGCGGTTGTACGACGAAATCGTGGTGAGAGCTGTGGCTTGGTCGGTCGCCTCGGCAGAGGCTGCGGAGATAGACGAGGTCAACATTCATCAGGCGACGCTGCGGGCGATGCGACGTGCCGTGCTGGCACTCGATCCCCTTCCTGATGCGGTGCTCGTCGACTGGTTCCGGATTCCGGGGATCCTGATGGCCCAGCGCGGTGTGCGAAAGGGAGATCGGTCGTGTGCGGCGATTGCCGCCGCGTCGATCGTGGCGAAGGTGACACGGGATCGCGTCATGGACCATCTGGACGGTCAGGACCCGAGATACGGGTTCGCGCGGCACAAAGGGTATGCCACGGCCGAGCACCTGTCGGCTGTGGCCCGGCACGGTTACTCGACCGTCCACCGGCGGACATTCCGGCCGCCAACGCTCTTCGAGGTGCTCGATTGCGAGAGGTCATGACGCCCACCATCGATCGCGAGAGCGGACTCAAGGCCGCAGAGAAGGCTCTTCGACAGGGCCGAATCGAAGCGGCCATTACCGAGTACGTACGCATCGTCGACGCTCACCCTCGGGACTGGAACAGCGCCAACGCCCTCGGTGACCTTTATGTTCGCTTGCGCCAGGTCGACAAGGGCGTCGAGCAGTACGCCCGCATCGCCGATCATCTGGCGGCGGAGGGGTTTTACCCCAAGGCCGCTGCGCTCTACAAGAAAATCCTCAAGATTCAGCCAGACGAGGAACATGCACTTCTGCAGTCGGCGGACATCGCTGCGCGGCAGGGGTTGTTGGCGGACGCCAAGACGGCATTCCGCAGCCTGGCCGAGCGACGGAAGGCCCGGGGAGACCGCCGCGGGGCTGCCGAGATCGTCGTCCGTTTGGGGACCATCGACGCCGACGATCTGGAGGCCCGCCTGGACGGGGCACGGGCGGCGGCCGAACTGGGCGACCAGCCAACGGCGCTCCGCGAGTTCCGCGACGTGGCCTTCCGATTTGAAAAGCAGGGCGACGGCGCCGCGGCCCTCAATGCCCTGGAAGCGGCGTTCGGGCTGAATCGCGATGACGCCGAGATCCGCCGACGGCTGCTCGACCGCTACCTCAGAGCTGGCGACCTGAAGAAGGCGCGCAATGTCGCACGAGACGTGGCCGAGCTCAAACAGCTGGCCGCTGCTCATGAAGCCGCAGACGAGGTCGAGGAAATGCTGGGCGTCCTTGCGCAGGTCGCCGAGCTCGACCCCTCCGACGTGCCAGTGCGCGCGGTGCTGGCGCAGACCTACCTGGCCAATGGCGAAGTGGACAAGGCCCGCCGCTACATCGACGCCGACACCGCGGGGCGAAGCGCGCCGTTGTGGCTGATCCTGGCGGAGATCGAACTGCGGGCAAACCGGCTGGACGAAGGACGCTCGGCGGTGGCCGTGGCCCTTACGCTCGACCCCGCCCAACAGCGGGCGGCGACGGCTCTGGCGTCTCGCCTCGCCAAGGAGTCACCGGACGGCGGCTATGCCTGCATCGACGCGGTCGCCGAGAGCCTCTTGGCGGCGAAGGACTTCGCCGGAGCGGCAGCCGCCCTCCAGGCATTCGTCTCCCATGCCTGCGAGCATCTCGTCGCCCTCATGCGCCTCGTGGAGATCTGTGTCGACGGCCGGCTGGAGGCGCTCATGCACGAGGCCCAGGCGCAGCTCGCGGAAGCATATCTCGCAGTGGGCCGGGGCCTCGAAGCACGGATCATCAGCGAGGATCTCGTGGCGCGTGAGCCCTGGGTCGCCGCGAACATCGATCGCTTCCGCCGGGCGCTGGTGCTTCTCGGTGAGGACGACCCCGACTTGATCATCGCCGAGCGGTTGAGCGGGGACAGTCCGTTCCTGGCAACCGACAAGATGGACCTCAACGAGGGCGGCGCCTTTGCCCCTCAGAGCCCGCACATCGACGAGGGCTCCGAGTCAAGCGACGAAGACAACGTCGTGCTCGTGGAGGCCGAGGAACTGATCGATCTCGATGCGGCGCTCTCGAGCTGGACGCCCGGGAGCGGACTCGAAGCGTCCGGTGGGGACGCCGACCAGGAGAGCGCCGGGCCAGTGCCGGTCGAGCCTGCCGACGATGGGCGGCACCCCGGTGGAGAGGAAGCGGCGGCCGAACAATACGGCCTCGCGGTGACCTATCGCGAGCTTGGCATGATCGACGATGCGATCGAGGCCCTGCAAACGGCGTCGCGATCGCCCAGCGTGCGCTTCGACAGCGCCGCCCTGCTGGCCACTCTCTATCTCGAGCGCAACGAGATCCGAAAGGCCATCGAATGGCTCGAACGCGCCACCCAGACACCCCCCACGACGGCCGCAGCCGGGCACGCGGTGCTGTATGACCTTGCCGCCACGCTCGAGAAGGCGGGCGAGCGAGCGAAGGCCCTGGAGGCCTACTCGGCGCTCGAGTCCGAATCTCCGGGGTACCGCGATGTCGCGTATCGAATTCTGCGCCTGTCGAAGCTTCAGTCCAAAAGGTAACGGGATCTGTTCCGACGACTCCTGATCATAGCCCTCTTGATCGAGGCGGGCCTGCTACTGTCACTGATTCCCTGGACGACCTTCTGGGACAGGAACTACTTCGCCGACCTGGTACCCGAAGTGCGGCCAGTCCTCGCGAATCACTTCATCCGGGGGGCGGTGTCGGGCCTCGGGCTCGTCAATCTGTGGGCCGCCTTGGGAGAGCTGGTGGACCTGCTTGGGGGGCGCCGTGGCGTCGCAGTGGCCGACCGGGACGAGGCCGGCGATGCGCATGCTCGATGACCTGGGGACCGTGCTGTGCCTGGTCACCCACCGCCGGCGTTTGGCGGCGCGCCTGCGACGGTCGGATCGCGAAGCGTGCGCGGCGCTGCTCGACCAGGTCGAGGGCGCGGTGCGAGGAGGCGTTGATCTGGTGCAAATCCGTGAAGCTGATCTCCAGGGCGCCGAGCTGGCTCAGCTCGCGCGCGAGTGCCGGGCCCGGCTTGCCAACGCCTCTGCACGGCTGGTGATCAACGACCGGCTGGACGTCGCCATTGCGGCCAACGCGCACGGTGTGCACTTGCGCGCAGACGGCGTGCCTCCACAGTCCGCCCGAGCGGTGGCGCCGCCACGGTTCCTCGTGGGCCGCTCGGTTCACACTCGTGAAGAGGCCGCGGCGGTTCGAGGGGCCGATTACCTTGTCGCCGGTACGGTATTCGACACCGTGTCCAAAGACGGGACACGGTTGGGGCTCGAGGGCCTTGCCGGGGTGGTGAGGGCGGCCGGATCGCGGCCGGTGCTGGCGATAGGTGGGATCACTCCGGACCGGATTCCCGACATCAAGCGCGCCGGGGCTCGCGGCGTGGCGGTGATCGGCGCGCTGCTCCCGGCCGGACCCACCACGGAAGTGATCGCGGAGGTGCAGAATCTCGCGCGCGCGCTGCGTTTTGCGTTTGACACCCCCCAGGGTGTTCCCTAAGATCACCCGGTTGCTGTTGAACGCGTGAGGGTTCTGGCGAGCAACCAAAAACTGGCTGGCGGTTAGGTGGAATGAAAGAGTCTGAGGTCGTCGACGTCGGTGGGTGGCTGCGCGCCTCGCGTGAGGCAGCAGGCGTGTCCCTGCGCTCGATCGCCGACACCACCAAGCTTTCGATGCGAACGCTCGAGGCGCTCGAGCGCAATCGCATCGACCAGCTGCCTGGCGGAATATATCGCCGTGCAATCGTTCGGGCGTACGCAAATGAGATTGGTCTCGATCCCGAGGCGACCCTTCGTGTGTTTCTCGCGCAGCACGCCGATGATCTCCCGTCGTTGGCGGGCTCCCAGGTTTCCTCCGCCCATCCTCCCAGGCCAGAGCGCCGCGGGCGGTCCGTGCTGTTCAGCGTGCTCGGCGCGCTGTTCCCCCTGCTGGCGGGCGCGTTCTACTTCACCATCAGCGCTCGAGGGCCCAACAGGCCGCTAGACTGAAGTCACGCGGCGGGCCACGGTGCCTCGCCTCGCGAGGTGTAAGTCGCGCCTTCACCGGGGCGGCGCGCGCAATCGTCAACAGAGTGGGAACGCCAATCGCATGGAATTTGGAGTTCAGAGTCCCTTGCTCGACGCCTTTCGCCGCGGCGACGTGGCACGCGAGGTGCGCCTCGACGCCGCGCGTGGGCGCATCGCGCCCGCCGCCCTCGAGCAGCTCGCCTTGCTCGTGTGCCTGACGACGGACGCGGACCCCGAGGTCAGACTGGCGGCGGAGGAGACCCTGGCGTCGATTCCCGCCGAGCGACTGGGTGCAGCGATCGCCAGCCCGGAGGCCTCGGCAGATCTCCGCGAGTTTTTCGCCTCGCGCGGGATCGTGCCGATGGAGGGTACACTCGACCCCGCCGATCCGATTCTCGATCTCGGTGAGGGTGACCTCGGCACCGAGCCCGCAGATAAAACGGAGCGAGTATCGTTGGTCGCGCGGCTCGCCACGATGTCGGTGCCGGAGAGGTTGAACGCTGCGCTGAAGGGCAGCCGGGAGATCCGGGCCATCCTGATTCGCGATCCCAACAAGCTCGTTGCCCTCTCGGTGTTGAGCAGTCCGAAGCTCAACGAGACGGAGGTCGAGAGCTTTGCGCGCATGGGGAGTGTGGCGGAGGACGTCCTCAGGACGATTGCACGCAGGCGGTCCTGGATGAAGAGCTATGCGATCGTCCTTGCGCTGGTTCGGAACGCCAAGACGCCGGTGGCGGTGTCGCTCCCCCTGCTCGCGCGCCTGCAGGAGGGCGACGTCAAGCGGGTCTCTCTCGATCACAACGTGCCAGAGCCGTTGCGCCTGGCGGCTCGCCGCAAGCTCGTGCGATAAACCCAATCGTTACGAGTCCTGGCGCGATGGGCGACGCGGGCGGCGAGCGGCGTGCCGGCGGGCAGGGCCGGCCAGGCCCCAGTCGGCGCGCATGGCCGCCAGACCCTCCATATACACCGTCGCGCGCTCGCGGTCCGCTTCGCCGGGCATGGACTTCAGCAGATCGATGGCCCGGTCGAAATCGCGCGTTATGGTGTGCCGCGTCGCCACGTAGTACAGCCGCCGAATCTCATCGAGGGCGGCGCTCATGACAGCTGGCGACCGTTGCGGCGCAGCGCACGTCGAAGGGCCGGATAGGGCAACGCATTGAGGACGTCGCCGGCAGTGGCCCACGCTCGGCGCGCGACGAGCACGCCCCAGCGGGTGAGCGAGAGCGCTGCCGTCGCATGCGCGTCGCTCGAAATCACCAGCTTGACACCGTGATCCCGGGCCGAGCGCGCAGCCACGTCCGACAGGTCGAGCCTGTCGACCTGAGAGTTGATTTCGAAGGCCACGCCGTGGGCTGATGCCGCCTCGAACACGCGCTCCAGGTTGACACGAACCGGCTCTCGTCGGAGCAGAAGACGGCACGTGGGATGGCCGATGACGTCCACCGACGGGTGCTCGATCGCGCGAATGAGGCGCGCCGTCATGTCGGCCTCGTCTTGGCGTAGCGCCGAGTGGACCGACGCGACGACAATGTCGAGCGATGCCAGGCACTCGGCCGAGAGATCGAGCGTCCCATCCGGGAGGATGTCGCACTCGATGCCGGCAAGCACTCGAATGCCGGGGCTGGCGGCGTCGAGCGCGCGGATGCGCGCGGCCTGAGCCATCACGCGTGCTTCATCCAGGCCGTTGGCCATGGCGAGGGCCTGGCTGTGATCGGTGATGGCGATGTACTCAAGGCCCTTGCGGCGCGCGGCATTGACCATCTGCTCGAGGCTGTCCCGCCCGTCGCTGTCGGTGGTGTGCATGTGCAGGTCGCCACGCAGGTCGTCGACGGTGATCAGCCGGGGAAGCTGGGCGGCCTCGGCAGCCGCCAGCTCACCCCGCTGCTCGCGCAGCTCCGGGGGAATCCACGGAAGGCCGAGCACCTCGTACACGTCTTCTTCGGTCTCGCCGGCAAGCCGGACTTCGTCTGAGGCGCGAAACACCCCGTATTCGTTCAAGCGCAGGCCCCTGGCGAGGGCCCGATCGCGCAACGCGATGTTGTGCGCCTTGGACCCGGTGAAGTATTGCAGCGCCGCGCCGCGGCTCTCGGGCGCGACGAGCCGCATGTCCACCTGATACCCGCCGCGCATCAGGACGCTGACCTTGGTCTCGCCGTGGCCGAGCACCCGCTCGACCTGGGGAGAGTCGCTGAGCGCGGCCTTCACGGCGGGATTGGTGCCGACGGCCAGCACGTCGATGTCCCCACAGGTCTCGACCCCGCGCCGCGCGCTGCCGACGAGGCCGGCGTGCACGTCGCTGACGTGGTCTCGCAGGTAGGCCGCGACCCGTTCGCCGACGTCCACGGCGTCGGCCAGAAGATGGCGAGAGCGCCGTTGCCGATGATCCTCGAGAGCGCGGAGCAGGAGCTGCTCCTTGCGTGCCCCCATCCCTTTCAGGGTTCGGAGGGCTCCGCGACGTGCCGCAGCCTCGAGGTCCTCCAAGGAGGAAATGCTCATCTCCTTGTGGAGCAAGGCCACGGTTTTAGGTCCGACGCCCTGGAGGCGGAGCAGATCCAGCAGCGTCGCCGGGAAGACGGAGAGCAGCTCCTGATGAAGCGCGCAGGTGCCCTGTGTTGCAATCTCACGAATGCGCGCCGACAGGTCCTTGCCGATCCCGGGCCATGCCCGCAACCGCTCGTCGCCGAGCTCCCCGACGAGGTCGGGGCTGGTGGCGACGGCGTCTGCCGCGTTGCGATACGCGCGAATCTTGAAGGGGTTGTCGCCGCGTAGCTCGAGCAGATCCGCGATGTCGGCCAGGACGCGGGCGATGGCCGCGTTATCCAGCGTCACGGCTCACCCGCAGACCGTCGCGTTCGAAGGTGAAGTCGAGGATCAGCGCGCCGCCAGCCGCGAGGGCGTCGCGCACGGCCGGCACGCGGTCCGGTGGGGCGAAGCAGAAGAGGCATCCGCCTCCGCCGGCTCCGCAGATTTTGGCGGCTTGGGCGCCGGCCGCTCGAGCACGCGCCATGAGCGCCTCGATCGTCGGGGTGGTCACGCCCGGTGCCAGACGCTTGCGGTTCTGCCACTCCTCGTCGAGATAGCGCGCGGTGGCGTCCCAGTCTCCGCGTTTGAGCGCCGCGCGCAGGTGCTGAGCCGTGTCGCGAATGCGCTCAAAGCAATCGAAGACCGCACGGTCTCCGTCGATATGACGCTTCATGATCTCCCAGTTGTTCGTTCCCGAGTTTCTCGGAGCGCCCGTGTAACAGAGGACCAGCCGTCGATGCAGCTCGACGGGGTCCACCGCGAGCGGCACGCGGCGAAGTCCGGCGGGCCCGAGTTCGAGGGCGGCGATGCCACCGTGAAGCGCCGGCCGGTAATCCTGCAGACCCGTCGGCACCTTGATGGCCTGCGCCTCGACGTTCATGGCCAGGGTCAGCAACGGTTCGGCCTCGAGGGGCGATCCCGTCCAAAGCCCGAGGGCGCCGCAGAGGGCGACGTTCAGCGCCGAGGAGCCGGCGAGACCAGCCCCGGCCGGCGCCTCGGAATTCGTGCGAATCGTGATGTCGCGGACGTCGAAGGCGGCTGCCAGCCGGCCGAGCAGCGGCAACGTGGCGTCGTCACGCAGAGCGGCGGCGTGTTCTGCCCGCACATGGCGCCCCGTGTCCTCGGACACGATCTCGATGCCACCCGGAAACGATGAAAGGCGGACGTGAGCCCGCAGGCTGATGGCAGTATTCAGGGTCTGGGCCCCGTGATGGAACAGGTACAGCGGCCAGATGTCCACCGTGCCGCCCGCGAGGTCGATGCGGGTCGGCGCGGAGGCAACAATGGTCACGCGCACATTATAATTTTGAGAGCGGCAGGCGACTTGGACATCCTCTGATGGCGCGTGACATCGGACACCTTCTCATCGGGAGCTTCCCGGGCATGTATCTCCCGGCGGAGTTCCGATCCCTGGCGCGGGAGTTCGACCTGGGCGGCGCCATTCTCTTCAGTCGCAACGTCGAGGCGCCTGAGCAGGTCGCGGAACTGGCCGGCGACATCGAGGCTCTGGGCCGCTCGATGCCCGCCTGGGTGAGCATCGACCAGGAGGGCGGGCGTGTCGCGCGGCTGAGAGAGCCATTCACGCGCTGGCCGCCGATGGCGACGCTCGGGCGCGCCGGGTCCGACGAACTGGCCGCGCGATTCAGTCGCGCGCTGGCGCGCGAGCTGCGAGCCGTCGGCATTACCTTGGATTTCGCCCCCGTCCTCGATGTCCAGACCAACCCGAAGAATGCCGTGATCGGCGACCGGGCGATCGCCATCAGCGCCGAGGAGGTCGCCCGCCTGGGCGCGGTGATCATCAAGGCCATGCAAGAGGAGGGCGTGGCGGCGTGCGGCAAGCATTTCCCGGGACACGGGGACACGGTCGCCGACTCACACGACGAGCTGCCGGTCGTCGACCATCCTCCCGACCGCCTTCGGGCCGTCGAATGCGCGCCCTTTGCGGCGGCTGTTCGTGCAGACGTGGCATTCATCATGACGGCGCACGTGCTGGTGCCATCGCTCGACGATTCCCATCCGGCGACGCTGTCACCAGTGCTGGTCCAGCAGCTGCTGAGAGAGGAGCTCGGGTTCGGCGGTGTGATCCTGAGCGACGACCTGGAGATGAAAGCGATCAGCACCAGAACGCCGGCGCCAGAGGCCGCGGTCGCGGCCATTCGGGCCGGGTGCGACGGTGTGCTGGTGTGCAGTGGGAGCGTTGAGGCACAGGCGGCAACGCTCGAGGCCCTCGTGAAGGCGGCGGAGTCGGGCGCCATTCCGGCGCGCCGGCTGCAAGACGCCCTGGCCCGGCAGCGCAGGGCCAAGGAGCGCTTTCTGGCCTCCCAGAGGCCGCTCACCGCCCAGCGGCTCAAGACATTGCGGGCGGTCGTCGGTCACGACGAGCATCAGGCTATTGCGGCTGAGATGGCCGCGTTTCTGTGACGCCGTCGACCCAACCGATGCTCCTCAAGCCCCGCCGCCTGCGCCCGGGAGATCGCGTGGCACTGGTGGCTCCGGCCAGCCCCTTTGCGAGAGCGGAGTTCGACGCCGGCGTGGCCGAGCTGACCAAGCTCGGCTTCGCCCCGGTGTTTGACGAGTCGGTTTTCGCCCGCAGCGGGTTCGTCGCCGGGGCGCCTGCGCTCCGAGCCGCCGCCCTTGACGCCGCCTGGCAAGACCCGTCGATTGCCGCGATCGTCGCCGTACGGGGAGGGTATGGCACCTCTCAGGTGCTGCCGTTGATCGATTCGTCGGTCATTCGCCGAGGGCGCAAAGTGTTTGTCGGCTACAGCGACCTGACGGCGTTGCTGTGCTGCCACGTTCGACACGGCGTGGTGTGTTTTCACGGGCCGATGGTGGAGCGTCGCCTCGCTCATGGCGAGAGCCGGTATCACCGTCCGTCGTTCCTCGCGGCGCTGACCTCCACCGAGCCCATGGGCGTGCAGGCCCCCCCAGGGGTGTCCGTCATTCGCGAAGGCGAAGCCGCGGGCACGCTGCTGGGAGGCACGCTCACGCAATTGACCGCGTCGCTCGGCACGCCGTGGGCCTTCGACCCTCCCGAGCGTTGCCTGTTGTTCATCGAGGATGTGAACGAGCGGCCCTATCGCGTGCATCGCATGCTGACGCAGTTGGCGCAGGCAGGCATCCTGGACCGCGCCGCGGGACTCGTGTTCGGAGAGCTCCCGGGGTGCGACGAACCCGGAGGGACCGATCCGACGGTGCGCCAGGTCATCACGGAGTTCGCCGACGATTTCGACGGGCCCGTCCTCTTCGGCTTTCCTTCGGGGCACTCGGTTGGCCCGATGTGGACTCTCCCATTCGGCGTCCGAGCACGGCTGATTTGTGCGCCGCCGGCCCTCGTCATCGAGGAGGCCGCGGTTGCCGAGGCGTAGCTGTCCGTGGTGAGTCACATTCCAGGGGTCGACACCGGACGCGCTCGCGTGCATCTCATCGGCGTGGGCGGCATCGCCATGGGAACGCTGGCGGCGCTTCTCAGGCGTCGGGGCCATCATGTGCAGGGCTCCGATCAACACATCTATCCGCCGATGAGCGAGTTTTTGGCCTCCGAGGGAATCCCGCTTCTGGACGGCTATCGCGTCGAGCACATCACTGAGGATCTGAACCTGGTGGTGGTGGGCAACGCCGTCTCGCGCGGCAACGTCGAACTCGAGCACGTGCTCGAGCGGCGAATCCGGTATCTGTCTTTGCCGGAGGCGCTGCGCGAGCTGTTCCTGTGGGATGCGCGTCCAGTCGTGATCGCCGGCACGCACGGAAAGACCACGACGACCGCCCTGGCCGGATGGCTGCTGGCCCACGGTGGGATCGACCCGTCGGTCTTCGTGGGCGGCATCGCGAAGAATTTAGGCGAGGGGGGATCGTCGTATCGCCTCGGCCGGGCGGACGCCCCGTTTGTGATCGAGGGCGACGAGTACGACAGCGCCTTCTTCGACAAGACTGCCAAGTTCCTCAAATACGTCCCCGAGATCGTCGTCGTCAACAACGTCGAGTACGACCACGCCGACATCTATCCCGACCTGGACGCGGTGCGGCTCGCCTTTCGCCGGCTCGTCGCGCTCGTACCGCGGTCCGGCCTCACCCTGCTTGGCCTCGATAGCGTGGAGGCCGCCGCGCTGGCCAGCCTCGCGCAGAGCCGCGTCGAAACGTTCGGCACCGCGGAAGGTGCGACCTGGCAGGCCACGCAGCTCCAGGCGGTGACGGGCGGCACGTCGTTCCATCTCCGACACGACGGGCGCGAGTGCGGGCGAGTCCACCTGCCCCTCAGCGGCGCGCACAATGTCCGCAACGCCTTGGCCGCCCTGGCCATCGGCCATGCATTCGACGTACCCCTCGAGACCATGCGCGACGGACTTGCGCTGTTTCAGGGTGTCAAGCGCAGGCTCGAGGTGATCGGCGTGGGCCGTGGCGTCACCGTTTACGATGATTTCGCTCACCACCCCACCGCCGTCGCCGAGTCGCTCGCGGCTGTGCGGGGGGCCGCGCCCGGCCGTCGCATCTGGGCTGTGTTCGAGCCGCGGTCGGCCTCCTCCTGCCGCAAAGTCTTTCAGCAGGCGTTCGCGGTCGCACTGGGCGCGGCCGATCAAGTGCTGCTGGCCTCTGTCTTTCGATCGACGCTCGCCGACGAAGAGCGGTTGTCCGAGGACCTCCTCGTGCAGGATCTGCGCGGACGCGGCGTGGCGGCCCGTCACTTGACGGATGTCGACGCGATCGTCCGCGTGGTGGCGGCCGAGGCGGACGACGGCGATCTGGTCGTCATCATGTCCAACGGTGGCTTCGGGGGCATCCATCAGAAGTTGCTGGCGGCCCTGTCATGAACATCCGCCTCTCGGGGGACACGATGCTGCTCGTCGAGTTCGAGCAGGCGATCGATCAGGCGGTCAACGAGGCGGTGATTCGACTGGGAGATCGGCTGCGGACCAGGCTCGGCCGGCAGGTCAGAGACATCGTGCCGGCGTATGCGAGCTTGGGAATCCACTTCGACCCGCTGCTCACCGACCTGGTCGCCTTGGAGCGCGCCATCGAAGACGAGGCCGGGCAGCCGCCGGAGGTTCTCCGCGTCGCGGAACGGCCGGCGATCGAGATTCCAGTGCGCTACGGTGGGGAGGACGGGCCGGACCTGGAGGCGGTCGCGGAGTTCGCCGACTGCGAGCCCGAAGAGGTCATCCAGCTCCACGCGAGCCAGGTCTACCGAGTCTATATGCTCGGCTTCGTCCCCGGGTTTGCCTACCTGGGGCGCGTTGACGGTCGCATCGCGGCGCCGCGACATCGCGTGCCGCGAGATCGCGTGCCCGCCGGTGCGGTGGGCATCGCCGGCGAACAAACGGGGGTCTATCCCATTTCGACCCCTGGCGGATGGCAGCTGATTGGTCGCACCGATGTGCGGATGTTCGATCTCTCCCGGCCGGAGCCGAGCCTGCTGCACCCCGGCGATCGTGTGCGGTTCCTTCCCGTGCCGCCGGCGTCCTACCCATGAGCGGTGTCGTTCGTGTCAGGCGCCCTGGGCTGTTGACGACGGTTCAGGACTTGGGGCGATGGGGCTACCAGGGCCTCGGGGTCCCTGTGGCTGGTCCGATGGACTCCATCTCGCATCGCTTGTCCAACCTGCTGCTGGGCAATCCGCCGGAGTCGGCCGTCCTCGAGATCACGCTGATTGGGCCGGAGCTCGAGTTCGACGTCCCATCGCTGATGGCTGTGTGTGGTGCCGAGTTCGACGTGTTGATCGGCGGACAGGCGGTGCCGTTGTCAACGGTCGTCGAGGTCCCGGCTGGCGCGCGGGTGGAGTTCGGGAGACGCCGGGCAGGCGCTCGCGCCTATCTCGCCGTCGCCGGTGGATTTCAAACCCTGCCCGTGCTGGGCAGCCGCGCAACGCAGCTGGTGAGTGCGATGGGGGGTGTCGAGGGGAGGGCCCTCTGTGCCGGCGACGAGCTGCCGATCACGCGAACCGCGTGCGCGCTCGTTGGCCGGCGCGCGCCGGCGCTGACGCTGCCGTCGGCGGGCCGGGCCCGCCTACGGGTGCTTCCAGGACCGCAAGCCGATTGGTTTGCGGATTCGGTGATGTCCACCCTCACCAGCGTGAGCTTCCGTGTCTCCCCCCGCGGCAATCGCATGGGCTATCGGCTCGAGGGGCCCCCGTTGACTCGTCAACGGACTGGCGAACCGATCTCGGAGCCGACTCCGTTTGGGGCGATCCAGGTGCCACCGGCGGGCGAGCCCATCCTGCTCATGGCCGACCGCCAGACGGCGGGCGGCTATCCGAAAATCGCCAACGTCATTGCCGCTGACTGGCCGATCGCCGGGCAACTTGCCCCCGGCGACTTCGTCGAGTTCGGGGCGTGCTCGTGGAAGGACGCCCTCGCCGCCCTGATCGCACGGGAGCGGCCCCTGCTGCGCCTGGACGACCGACTCCGATGATCATCACGAGTCTCGAGCCGTTGTCGCGATGGTCCACGCTGGGCGTGGGCGGAGCGGCCAGATGGTTTTGCCGCGTGACCGACGAGAGCTCGGTGTGCCGAGCGCTCAGCTGGGCGGGCGCGCGGGGGGCGCCCGTTCACGTCCTCGGCGGGGGGAGCAACGTCGTCTTTGCTGACGACGGATTCGATGGCGTCGTTGTGCGAATCGATGTTCGCGGCGTTCACGTGCGCCGCGAGGACGGCCGGGTGCACTATGCCGTCGGGGCCGCCGAACCCTGGGACGAGTTCGTGGCGGCGACGCTCGCCGACCAATGCGCGGGCCTGGAATGCCTGTCGGGCATTCCAGGGCAGGTCGGAGGCACCCCCATTCAGAACGTCGGTGCCTACGGGCAGGATGTGTCATCGACCATAGTGCGGGTCCAGGTCGTGGATCGGCACACGCGGAAGGTGCAGACCTTGTCGGGCGGCGAGTGCGGGTTCGGGTACCGAACGAGCCGATTCAAGCAGGTCGATCGAAATCGCTTCGTGATCGTCCGCGTCGAGTTTGCGCTTGCCGTTGGCGTACCGGCGACGGTGACCTATCCGGATGTCCAGGCGCACCTCAGCCGGCAGGGCAACGCCGCTCCGACCCTGGTCGACGTCCGGGAGGCCGTGCTCTCGATTCGCCGCCGAAAGGGCATGGTCGTGGAACCCGGCAATCAGTCGTCGCGGAGCGTAGGATCCTTTTTTCTCAACCCTGTGATCCCCACGGCTCACCTGCAGCACCTGCGGCGCCTGGAGGACGGCGTTCCTTGCTACACGGTCGATGAGCGGCGTGTCAAAGTGCCCGCCGCATGGCTCATCGAGCGCGCGGGGTTTGCGAAAGGCTCGACGCGTGGGCCCGCGGGCGTCTCGCCCTTTCAGGCACAGGCGATCGTCAACTGCGGTGGGGCTCGCGCCGCAGATGTCCTGGCCTTGGCTGCGGACATCAAGCAGGCTGTGTGGGACAGGTTTCAAATCATGCTGGTGCCAGAACCGGAGTTCGTCGGCTTCGCTCAATCCGAGCCGCTGGCATGGCTCCGTCGATCCGAGCCAGAGCCTTCGCGGCGGGGATGTGCAGCGAGAGGGTGAATGCAGACATGTCGACGCTCGTCATCGAAGGCGGCCATCCGCTGCGCGGCCGGCTGGCCGTAGACGGTAACAAGAACGCGGCACTTCCGCTCATCGCCGCGTGTCTGCTGACGGATCGCGAATGTGTGTTGAGCAACGTGCCGCGCATCGCTGACGTTGACGTGATGTGCCGGCTGCTGCTCGACCTCGGAGCCGAGGTCGAGGGCATCGGGACGACGACGCTTACGATCCGATGCCGTGAGATCGTCAAGGACGAGCCGGACCCCCACTTGGTCGGAAGGCTCCGTGGCTCGGTACTGCTCCTGGGCCCACTGATTGCGCGCCGGGGTCGCGCGCACGTTGCGCCGCCCGGCGGCGACTTTCCGACGCGCCGCACCATCAAGACCCATCTGGACGCCCTTTCGCATCTCGGCGTCCGCGTGGCCGCCGGCCATGGCCACGTCTTGGAGGCGCCTGCGGGTCTGCGACCCGGCTCGTGCTACCTTGAAGAAGCCTCGGTCACCGGAACCGAGACGGCGCTGCTCGCTGCGGCTGCAGCTGCCGGACGCACCGAGATTCGCCACGCGGCCTGTGAACCGCATGTGGTGGAGCTCTGCGAGTTCCTCACCGCAATGGGCGCCCGCGTCACTGGGGGAGGCGGGCCGACGATCACGGTGGAGGGCGTGGCCCGTCTCGGCGGCGCCAGGCGGTCGCTCTGGGGTGACTACGTGGAGGCAGGCAGCTGGGCCGTCGTCGCGGCGATCACGGGAGGAGAGATCGAGGTCGTCGGGACGCGCGAAGTGGACATGGAAGTCGTCTCGGCCGTGCTCACGAAGATGAACGTGCACTGCGAGCACGACGGCACGGTGTTTCGGGCTCAACCCGGCAAGTTGACCAACGCCGGTCGCATCACCACGGGCCTTTGGCCCGGTTTCCCCAGCGACCTGGTGAGCCTCGTCACCGTGCTGGCCACCCAGGCGACCGGGTCCACGCTGGTCCACGACTGGCTGTATGAACTACGGCTCTACTCGCTCGAGCAGATGAGCGGCATGGGGGCAGATCTCTTCCTCTGCGATCCTCACCGCATCATCGTGACCGGTCCCACGCGCCTGCGGGGCAAGCAGCTCGATAGTCGAGACATCAGATCGGGAATGGCGTTGATCGCGGCCGCTTTGGCCGCAGAGGGTCAGAGCCGTGTCGACCAGCTCGAGGTGGTCGAGCGAGGATACGCGCGGCTCGTCGAGCGGCTGGAGGCCATGGGTGCCCGGGTGTCGCGTGTGGGCTGACGGCGGGCGGGCACGGACCAGGGGTGACCGGCCGGCCAGCCGCCAACGACGGCCCGGCAGTTTGAGGCAGCGTCAGGGACTCGCCGGCCACGGCCCTCGATCTGCGATGTCTCGCGTGCCGATCAGGGGGCGACTGGGGCGTGGTAGCCTTTCATTCCGCCGGCATCTGGGGGCGATGTGCACTCGACGCGGCCAGCCGCTGATGCCGACCACCTGTGAACCAGGCGACATGGAGCCGCCGCGGCGTGAAGTGTGAGAGGGCGGGCTTCATCCGAAGCGTCAGGCGGCGGGCGAGACCCGACTGGTGACGATCAGGGAAATCGCCCCGGGCGACCGCGCCGACTGGGCTCGCCTGCGCGAGGCACTGTGGCCAGGCTCTCCCTCAGCACACGACGATGAGACGCACCGGTACTTCGAGGAGCGATTGAGGGCGCCGGTCGTGTTTGTCGCCGCTCATCTGGCAGTGGGGTTCGAGGAGGTGGAGCGAGTGGCGTGCTTCCGCAGATCGCTGCGCGAGGCCTGACCCTCGAGAGAGCAGGACGCGACCGTGGCGCTGTGGCGCTCCGAGACAGCTCGACGCCCGATCGACCTCGCGAAGGCACCGCTGACGGCGGGCGCACGGCGCTTCGGGCGAGGGCACCGAGCCTCTGCAAGCCGGTGAGCTGTGCGTGCCGTCGGCCAAGGAGCCAGCGTGACGGCTCTACGTGTCACTTGACGCAGCCACGGATCGCGCGGCTTGGCGGTATCGCTAGTGTATCGGGGGCGGCGGGGGCTTCTTGGGGTCCGGCGGCCGTACGGGTTGTGCCGGCTGTGGGATGGGCAGCAGGGGGACGGTCGGGGAGGTCTGTCCCGGAACGATGAACGTACCGCTGTCCGGGGCATCGGCCGGTGGCCGAGCCGGCGTCGGCATGGGCAGAGGAATGTCGATGAGCGGGGCGCCGCTGTCGCGTCCGACGCGGAACGGCAGCAAGTCCTCAGCCGTGAGATCGAGGACCCGGACAATCCGAGGCGTCAAGGTCAGGATGATGTCGGTTTCCTGCGTCTCGCGGCGGTTGTGCGCGAACAGCCGGCCCACCACCGGCAGGTCGCTCAGTCCCGGAATGCCGGACAGCACCTGGCGCTCATCGTCGCGGATGAGGCCAGCCAGCATGTTCGTCTCGCCGTCCTTGAGGCGAATCACCGTGCTGATGGCGCGGTTGCCGAAGGTCGGCAACCCGCCAAACCCGGTGCCTGAAATGCTGCTCACCTCGATCTTCACCGCCAACGAGACATCGTCATCGTGATGTGTGCGGGGCGTGAGGTCGATGTTCACGCCGATGTTCTCGTAGTTGAACGAGGTGATCGGTTGGGTCTGCACACCCCCGGCGGCGATGGGGGCGAAGGTGGTGACCGGGACGGGCACCCGTTCGCCAAACCGCGCCTGCGCCGCGATGCCTTCGGACGTGCGGAGCTGAGGATTGGCCAGCACGCGCGTGGCGCTGTCAGTCTTCAGCAGGCGGTAGTACAGGCCGGGCAGGTTCGTCAGGGAGACAGCCGACTGGGAAAGGTTCCGCAGATTGCGCAGCGTCAGGTCCTTGCTATTGACGTCGGCCTGGCCGCTCACGCCCACGCTGGCCGGCGAGGCGATTTGCAGGCCGTACTCCTTCATCCGGGTCCGATCGACTTCCATCAGCTCAACGTCGATGATCACCTCGGGACGAGCCTTGTCGAGGGCGGTGATGATGCGGCCGGCAGCGGCGATGCGCTCCGGCGTGTCCTTGATCGTGATCGCATTGGTGGCCGACATCTGGGCCAGCCGTCGCGCGTCGACCACGATGCGCAGGATGTCGATGGTCTCCTTCAGGTCCGCATTGCTCAGGTAGAACGTCCTCACGATCTCGTCTTCGTACTCCCGGCGCTTGGCTGGGGTGTCCGGGACGATCGTCACCGTTCGCTGAGGCGAGGCCTTCCAGAAGGCGCGCGTGGCGCCGGCGACGGCGCTGAGCGCATCGGACAGCTTCAGGTTCCGAAGGTCGATGCTGATGGGCTGATCGCGGAACGTCGGATCGAAGACGATGCTGACGTTGGCGAACTTGCCGATCGCGGTGAAGACCTCCCGCGTGTTGGCGTCGCGAAACACGAGGGTGTCGGGCAGCGCCACGTCCTCTGGCACGTCGGAGCCGGGCAGAGGTGCCTCCATGCTCTGGGCGATGAGCGTCTCGAGCTGAGTGCGGCCGTCTTGGCTGACGGCGATCTTCGCCCGGATTTGTGCGCGGACCGTGCGCATCTCCTCCTGGATGCTGGCGCTCGCCGGGTTCAGCTCGGAGGCGAGTTGGTATTCGATGAGGGCGTCTTCGAACTTCCCGATCGATGCCAGCCGCCGCGCGCGCGTGAAGTGATCCTGGGAAGCACGAAGCTTGACCTGCTCGAGGGCGGCGCGCGCCATGCGATCGTTGGGGCGCGCCCGGACCACCTTGGTGTACTCGACGACCGCGCGGTCGAAGTCCTGCTGGCTCTCCGCGAGCCGTCCGGCACGAAGAGCGGCATTGGTCGCGCAGCCGGCGGCGGAAACAACCAGGCAGAGCAGAAGCGTCGTGGTGCGGATCAAGACGTGCGCGCCTCCTGCCTATTTCACGGGTATGCCGTTGGTGATCACGTCGACGCCGCGGGGAATCTGAAACTCGAAGACCTTATCGGACAAGTTCCTATTTTCCTTCATGTTACTGAATTCAAAGGTCGAACGCCCGCCCTGGTGGTCGGTGGCCAGCAGGAATCGGAGCTGAAGGGTCGACGGATCCACGCCGATCGTCAGCCACTCGAACTCGGGGTCGGCATGCCGGGGGACCAGCTTCAAGCCCGCTAACTGGCGTGCCGGTTCGGGTAGTTCTGTGAAGGTCGTGGTGAAGTCGCGGACGAGGTGGCCACGCCCGGCCAGGAACAAGCCCGGCGTCGTTTCTCCGGCCGACGGGACGGGCCCGACGATCACCTGCTTGTCTTCCGGAAGGTACGAGTACACACGCTGTCCGTTCGACACGAACTCCTTGCGCTCGGGGCGGGTGTAGATCCACCGCATCTTGCCGGGGCGCTTGATCGCCACCGTCCCACGCTCGACGGTCTTGGTCCGAAGGATCCCACCTTCGTAGCTCTGCACGAAGTCCGCCTCGAAGTCACGGATGGTGTCGTAACGCTGCTGAACCCGATTGGCGAACTCCGCCGCCGTCTCGCGAGGCTGTTGCGCCCGGCCGGGGAGGACGACGAGACAGAGGGCCATGAGCCCAAGGGCCGAGCGGGTCATGATCTATTGGACGCCTGAACGAGAAGGAAAGTCAAAGCGTGACTGCGGGACGGCCGGGTGCGCCGTTGCTTGCGAAATCGAGAGGCGTGGTCCGATACCGTGGCTTTTGCCCTTGACAGGATGTGCATGCGTCACGCATATATGTACGGCACAAGGAGGGCACGCGCCCATGGGCATGGATCGGGACCGGCTCGGACTGGACGCCTCCCCGCTGCGGGCGGTGGAGTTCCACATCCTCATCAGCCTGGCCGCCGGTGAGCGCCACGGCTACGGCATCCTCCGTGACATCCAGACGCGCGACGCGGCGGCCGTGCCCGACGTCGGCACCATGTACCGCGCGCTGGCCCGCATGGTCGACACCCGGCTCATCGAATCGACGCCGCGGAGGCCCGCGCCAGATGCCGGCGACGAGCGCCGCAACTATTACCGCATTACCGACCGAGGCCTGAGGTTCGCGCGTGCCCAGGCGCAGCGCCTCGTTGCATTGACACGGGCCGCGCGGGGCGCGGGCCTGCTGGCGAGAGCCGAACGATGAGCGGCGACTGGCTGCTGAGGATTTCGGATCGCTACTTTCGACTGCTGCTGCGGCTCTATCCCGCCGACTTCCGCCACGAGCTGGGTCAGGCGTTTGTGGAGACCTATCGGGATCGGGCGCGCGAGGCGCTCGCGCGCCGCGGCATGTCGGGCCTGACTGGCATCTGGATCCGCGCGCTGAGCGATTCGTTGCGCAACGGGCCAGGCGAACGAGGATCCCCCACGAGCCCCTGGCGGCGCCGAGCCCTGGGCCGGGACGCCGAGCTGGCCGTGCGGCGGCTGGTACGGGCTCCGGCGCTCGTCGCGGCGGTCGTCGCCACGTTGACCGTTGGACTGGGGACCTTGGCGGTCGTGTACACCGCGGTGCAGAAGGTCCTCATCGCACCGATGCCCTACGACGATCCCGACGACCTGTATTTCGTATGGCGCGATTACGGACCGATGTTCGAACTGACGCGGGGCTGGCTGGCCGGCCCCGACGTCGCCGAACTCCAGAAGGCTGGCGGCGTCATCGAGGCGGCGGTGGGCCTGGGCCGGCAGCTCACGACGGTGGCGGCGCGCGAAGGTGGCGAGCCGGCTGAAATCGCGGTCATCGTCACCACGCCGAACCTCTTCGATGTGCTGGGGACTGCGCCTGTGCTTGGCCGCGGCTTTGCGGCTGATGAGATCGGTCCCAAACGCGCACCGGTCGTCGTCTTGACCCATGAGCTGTGGACGCGGATGGGCGCCAGTGTCAGCCTCGTGGGGACGGACGTTCGGCTCAACGGCGAGCCGTACACCGTCATCGGCGTCATGCCGCCCAGCTTCGCGTTCATGCGCCACGCCAGCCTCGGGGCGCCGCAGGGGGCTGATGCGTACATCACTTTTGCCGTCAACCTCCCGGACACGAGTCCGAACGCAGGATCAAACGCGGGGCTCATCCGGGCGCGCCGCGGCGCATCCCCGCAAGAGGTGGCCACGGCGGTGGACGTGGTCGGCGAGACCGTGGACGCGCGCGATTTTCGCGGTCGCGGCCTCGAGCTCTATCCGGTCGGCCTGAAGCCCGACCTTGTCGAGGAGATTCGCCCCGCGCTCGTCGCGCTGGGGCTGGCCGGCGTTTTTCTGACCCTTGTGCTCATCGCCATTCTTGGATCGGTCCTGCTCGCGCGGGCCGCGCAACGCGAGCAGGAATTCGCCGTGTCGCGTGCGCTCGGCGCCAACGGCCTCGCCGTGGTGCGCGCGACCCTGTTCGAGGGCACGATGCTGGGCCTTTTCGGCGGGGCCGCCGGTGCGCTCGCGGCTTTCTGGGCGACTCGAGCGCTCGTCGCGCTGGCGCCGCTCGATCTGCCGCGTCGGGAAGCGGTCGCCGTCGACTGGCAGATCGCCGCGACGATTGTCGCGGGGGGCGGGCTCATTGGACTCGTCGCGGCCACCGCGCCGGCGGTGTGGGCGGGACGCATGTCGCTTTCGGCCATGCTCTCGGCCAGCGCCGTGCGAGGGGGCGGCGGACAGGGCCGGCTGCGCCGCGGCATGGTCGTCGCGCAAGTGGCACTCTCCATCGTGCTCCTCGGCGCCGGCGGGCTCGTCGTGCGCAGCTTCGATCGCCTGTTGCGCGCCGACCCGGGTTTCCGGCCGGAAGGCGTGCTCACGCTGCGGGTGCCGATGCCGGTCCAGCTGTTCCCGAAGGATGAGGAAGTGCAGGCGCTGCAGACGCGCCTGCACGACGCGCTCGCAGCAGTGCCCGGCGTAACCGGCGTCAGCGCGACCGCCGCCCTGCCCCTGACGGCCTCCGCGAACCAGAGTGCCATCCGCATCCCGGGCGCGCCGGGCAACACGGGAGACGCCGACAAGGACGCGCCGCTCGTGGACTACATCGGGGTGCGCGCCGGCTATTTCGACGTCATGGGCATGCGTGTGGTGGCGGGTCGGGCCTTCGACCAGGTGCGCCGGGAGGGAATCCGGGAGGCGCTCATCGACCGCCTGCTCGCGGCCCAGTTCTTCCCAGGCCGCAGCCCGCTCGGCGCGACGATTCCATTTGGCGAGAAGACCGAGCTGACGATCGTCGGCGTCGTCGAGCAGGCCAGACAGTACGACGTCGATCGGGACGGCCGCCCACAACTGTTCCTTCGAGCCGAGGATTGGAGGTATCGCAGCCTCTCGTTCGTGCTGCGGACGGAGCGAGATCCTCGCGGGCTCATGCCGGAGGCCCGTGCGGTCGTACGGCAGATCGAACCGCGGCTGGCCGTGGCCAACGTCCAAACGCTGGAGGACCTCGTCGGCGACGCCCTCCGCCAGCAGCGTGTCAGCGCGGTGCTCATCGCCGGCTTCGCGCTGGGTGCGCTGCTGCTGGCGGCGATGGGACTCTTCGGCGTCGTCTCGGCGTCGGTGACGCGCCGCCGTCACGAGCTAGCCGTGCGCCTCGCGCTTGGCGCCGACCACCGCGGGATCCTTCGGCTCGTGATTGCCGATGGCGGACGGCTCGTGGCGCTCGGGGTATTGGTCGGTCTCCCGGGCGTGTACGCCATGGGAGGGCTGATGCACGGCGTGCTGGTGGGGGTGTCGCGGACGGACCCACCCACGCTGATCGCAGTCGCGCTCGGGCTCGGCCTGGTCTCGCTCGCCGCCTGCTACGTGCCCGCTCGGCGCGTCCTCGCCATCGATCCCGCGCAGTCGCTGCGGCACAATTGATGGGCGGTCAAACCTGGCGCAGGGGTCCGCTCTGCGAGAGGAAGGAGGGTAGCCAGTCGTCAACGCGCTTTGCGCGCCCGGTACACGCTCACGACCGACGAACAGAGGATCGGGGCGCTCAGCTCCTCGTCCGTGGTCACACACTGGTCACAAACGCTCGAGCAGAAGGCAATCGCTGAAATGGAGGCCGGAGAATTTTCGGCCTTTGCGAGGCAAAAGTGGTGGACGGCAGGAGGCTCGAACTCCCGACCTCCGCGTTGCGAACGCGGCGCTCTCCCAACTGAGCTAGCCGCCCCCTCGACAAACCACGATTATATCGTATCGCCGATGGACGCCGCGCGCGGCGGCACGTCGCGCAGCGCGCCGAACACGCGCGAGACGCGGCCGGCGAACGGCCTCGCCCTCCTTCCTCACTCGAGCCAACGATGCAGCGTGTACTCTGCCCGCACGTAATGGGCGCCGACCGCCTCGTAGATCCGAATGGTGGAGAAGTTGTAGTTCTGCGTCTGGCACTCGGCGACGCCGTTGTGCTCGTGCGCCCAGACGGTGCCTGCCCGGATCAGGCCCGCGTAGGCACCGGGGGAGTCGCGGCGACAGGCCCCGAGCCCACCGCCGAACACCGGCACGCCGCCCACGGTGGAGACCGGCTCTCGCCGCTTGAAGGCCAGAAAGCCCAGGAGTCGGCCATCGCCCCCCTCGGACACGAGCAGCATGTCGGCCATGGCGCCGCTCAGGCACTGCGCGGCCCACTCCGCATAGAACGCGTCGCAGCGGTCCTTGGCGAGATGCGCGTCGAGGTGGAACCGGCCGCGAAACCCCGCGTACGCCTCCGCAGCGATCTGCAGGAGCTCGGTGCGGTCGCCTGATTGAAACGGTCGGATCGTGCCCACCTGGCGGACGGGATTCGGCGGCTCCTTCCGTGGCCGTGTCGTGTAGGTGACCAGGGCATCCATCAGCCGAAAGCCAGAGGCTTCAAACACGTGCATCGACTCGACGTCGGCGACATCCACGCGGGCGCTCACGTGCCGCACTCCCTTTTCGGCAAGCGCCTCGATCGCGTGCGCCAGAGCCGGAGCCGCCAACGCCGCGTCGGACGCCATCAGGTACTCGATCCGTCCCATCCGCACGCCAAAAAACTCGCTGTCCCAGCGGAGGCGCCTCGAGACAGCCACCGCACGTGCAAGCCCGCTCGTCATCTGCCACACCATGCCGTCGTCGTGATTGGCCGTGCTTTCGATCTCGGCCATGAGCACGGCGGTTTGGGCCTGCCGAGGCAGCACGCGATAATTTCGATACGGCTTGAACGCGTACTCGTGAATCAGGTCTTGCAGGCTGGGGATCTCGCCGACCGGCAGCCGTGTGACCGTCAACGCGCGAGCCCTGGCCGCGCGAGTGCGGCGCTTGCGGTCGGCGACTCGTGGATTCGGCGGACGAGGTAGAAGGGCCGGCCGGAACTCTGGCGATAGATTCGTTGAACGTAATCACCCGCCAGACCAAAAAGCGCCAGCAGCGCAGCTTGAATCGCCAGAAGGAACAGCACGGCGGCGAGCGCCGGGGCCACGAGGTCGAGTCCGGCCAAGGCGACGGTGGCGAGCGAGGCCACCGTCAGCGCTGCGGCGACAGAGACGCCCAGGAGGAACACCCAGGCGAAGACGTCGCCAAGAGCGTTCACGAAGAAATCCATGAAGAGTCGGACCAGGCCGGTGGCCGAGTAGGACGAGCCCGTCCGGGCTGCCGGGCGCGGCCGGTGCGCGACCTCCACTTCGGTGACGTGTTTTGCGACCCGGACGGCCAGCGGCTTGAGAAACCGCCGCAGCTCGCCGAAGGCAGCCAGGCTCCTGGCCACATCCTCCGTGAAGGCGTTTAACGGGCAACCGATATCGCGCAACTGCACGCGGGCGAGCCGAGTGACCAAGGCGGTCATGATGCGCGAAAAGAGTCGACGCGCGGGAGGGTCCTGACGCTGGCGGCGAACGCCGCTGACAAGGTCATACCCGCGGGTCAGCGGTTCGACGACGCGTGGGATATCGGCGGGATCGCACTGCAGATCCGCATCGAGCGTCACCAGGTAGCGGCCCCGGGCGTGTTCGAAGCCGGCGGTGAACGCGGCGTGCTGTCCGAAGTTGGCCGCCAGCTCCACGACGCGGATCCGCGCGTCGGCTGCCTGCACGGCGCGCAGCGCCTCGAGCGTGCCATCGGTGGATCCATCGTCCACGTACAGCACCTCGGCGCCGCCGGGCATCGTATCGAGGACCGGCGCGAGGGCGGTCTGACACGCGGGGACCAACCCCGCGGCGTTGTAGACGGGAACGATCACCGACACGAGTGGCCGGCCGACCACGCCGGCGCGTGCCTCACTTGGGGGAGTCGGCTGGTCGGGCTCGGCCATCAGTTGGGGGTGATGCGCAACCGGTAGAGCGCGACCGGCCACGCCTGGTCCGCAGACCGCCGGCCCAACGGGCCGGGGGGCCGCTGATCGTTGGGGTCAACGCGCGCGACACCATAACTCACAAACGTAATCCGATTGTAGCCCGTGCGCCACGGGCGACCAACGCCCGGCACACGAACACGGCGTTCCGTCGTGACGTGGCCCTGCACCGTGAGTCGCCCCATCTCGTGGCCGTTCAGCTCGAGCCCCAGGGTCACCAGTACGGGCGGGTCCTCCAGGCGTGCGCGCAGCGTGACCTCGATGTGCATGTCCTGGTTCGTCGGCACGGCCATCGGCACGGCCAGGCTCGCCCGGCGCTGATCGATCCAGCGGAGCGCCGCGCGATCATCTGGTCCCGGTGCCACCCAACCCTCCAGGAGGTACCGGTCCGCGCCGCGATCGAGGATCAGATCCACCGAGGCTTGACGCGGTTGGTGCGCCAGCAGCTCATACCGATCGGCGGGCATCCCCTCACGCCACGCGAACCACCAACTGGCGGGCAGCGAAAAGGGATAGAGCCAGGCCGATCGGGTCAGCACGTCCGCCTGCTGCCGCACGAGACTCGCGAAGCGCACGGGGGCGTCCTTCGGCAGCGTGCCTGTGGTGAATTGGACCATCAGCCAGTAGTTCCAGGCGAGGGCCACGGCGAGCAGGGGCACCAGGGCCCAGGTGGGATGGCGGCGCGCCCACTCGATCACGGAAGCCAGGCCAAGGGCCAACAATGGCAGGACGCCCGTCATGCCATGACCAAACGGTGAGCCAAGACCACCAGGGTGTGCCAGGCTGCCAACCAGGAGCCACCAGGCTGAAACCCCCAAGGCGATCGCCGTCCGACGTGGATGGCGGCGAACGGTCAGCGCGAGTCCGATGACGGCGATGTACACCACGGGAGTCAGAGACAGCAGCCCGTGCGACGAGGAGAACAGCATGCCCAGCCATGCCAGGGGTATGGGGACAGAAGGCGACGCCTCGCTTCTCGCCATCACAGGGATGACGGGCATGATGCCCAAGATCATGATCCTGACCCGCCATGCGATGCGCCCGCGCGATCCGGATTCGAGGTTCAGCAAAGCCACGACGCCGAAGAACGCGGCATCGATGAACTGGCCCGCGCGGGTCATCGACCAGAAGAGCGACGTCGCACCGAAGACGAGGAGCGTGGTCAGCAGCGCCACGCCACGGCCGAACTCCGCGCGCAGGCCCACGTGCATGGCGAGCAGGCCGGCGGCGCCGAGGAGATAGGCCCCAAGAACCACGGGCTCGAGCGGACGCACCGCCGCCGCGGCTGCGATCAGGGCGCCGATCAAGACGACGAGGTCAATGCGGGCACGCACGGTGACAGGAGGTGTGGTGTCGTCCTTATCCACGGGCGGCGACCCGCGGCCTTCTCGAGATGCTCAGGGCAGCACAACCATCACTTCGTTCGAAGCATCGCTCAGACCACATGCGGTCCGACTCTTCACGCGGACGAAATACGTGCCCGGCGGACCGGTTGCGGTGAGTCCCGTGACAGGTCCCTGGTTGACCACGAGGAGGTTCTCGAGACCGGGGGCGCTGCCGACGACCAGTGTATAGCCCTCAGGCGGCACGCCCGGGGGGGCCACCCAGCTGAAGGTGACCTGACTGCCGACCTTGGTAAACGCCAGATTCGAGGGCGCCAGGGGGGCGGCACACGCCACGGCGAGCTGAATCTCGTTCGAGGCCGTGCTGGTGCCGACGGCGTTTCTCGCACGGACCCGCACAAAATACAACCCGGCCGGGACGTTGGTGAACCCAGCGCCGGGCTGCGTGCTGTTGGTGGGAACGTTTGCGAGGTTTGAGAGCCCGGTTGCCGATCCGGCCTCGATGACGTAGGTGGTGGGGGCCCCTCCGCCGGTCGGGGCGACCCACGAGAGCGTGACCGACGTGCCGCTCACCGTCGCGCTCAACCCCGACGGTGGGCCGGGCACGGCGAAGGTCGTCCCTGTCGGGTAGATCGCCCTGGCGCCGGCGATGTCGTCGGCCGCCAGCGTCGAGGGGTTGGTCATGCAGGTCGCCTGCGGGTCGGGCCACATGATCGCAGTCGCCACGGTCGAGTGGCCGAGGCCGATCGCGTGTCCAAGGTTGTGGGTGAGCGCGTCCTGGAAACAGCCTCGCTGGGACAGGAATGTGAGCGCACCGGCGCTGTTGTTGAGGACGATGATTCCCTGGACAATCTTCGCGAAGGTCACGCCACCGACGACCCGGAAGGCCGGCGTCATGTACGCGCCGCCGAGTCCGACGATCGAACCGGTGTCGCTGATCTCGCCGCACGGATCGTTGAATGCGACCGAGATGCGTCCGTCGCCTTCGAACGTCGCGAGGCATCGCGGGCTGCGAGCCACCCCGCGCTGCAGCGCCAGGGTCATGCCTGACGTGTTCCAGAGAGCGAGCGCGGCATCGAACTCGGCCAACCCCCCGCCAAGGCCCGGTGGGGGAGCCTGATAGTCCACGTTGACGGGAGTCGCAGAATCGGCTTCATGCCATCGTCCGGGGCCGCCTTCTGATGGCGGGAGGAACGAAAAAAGGCTGACGCCGAGGTTGGCGGGAAACTCCGGAGGGACGGCGACAAAAGGATCAACGGAAGGAGGAGCCGCAGACGCGGCGGCGCGCAACACCGAGAGAATCAGGAAGTCGCGCGCACGTCCATCCGGACCGGTACGCCACGCCAGCGGGCCACCTGCGGCGGCTTCAGCGACATGCCACACACCCTGCCACAGCGCCACGGGATAGAGCGTGCCGTCTCGAGGTCGTACTTCTAGGAACAGGACCAGCTCATCGCCCGCGCGCATTTCAGCCTGTCCCGGAATGCGCAGTTCGATGCCGTCCGCCTGCCCTCCAAGCAGCTTCACGACCATGGTCGGAGCCTGCAGCGAACCCTTCCACACCTCCGACACGTCGACGGAGGCATAGGTATACAGTCCGTTGACGGCCGGGTCCCACCGACTCGTCACGGCGGTCACGTGGCCCCTCACGACGATGGTCGCAAAGGCGGACAGCTGTTCGACGGACCAGGTCGCGACTGACTCTGCAAGTACCGGAGTGGCCAGCGGAAGGGTAAGCAGGGCCGCCAGCACCGGCAGCCGGAATCGGAACCTTCGAATCATGACGGTATGTTTGTACCCGGACTGGCGGGCGAAAGGAAAGAGCCTCAGCCGCGGGTGAGGGTCGCGTGGCTGAGGCTCAGTGAAGGTCGTGGCTGGATTATGGGGTGAAGCCGGCTCTGACGTATGCGTCGATGGTCCAGCGGGCGCACCACTCCGTGCCGCACGCGGAACTGCCTCGCCCGGCCCAGGTGGCCGCCGTCACATCGGCCCAGTTCCAGCCCGGGTTGCTTCCGCAGTGACTAAAGATAATATCGAACAGGTAGATCTGTGACTCGCCGTTGTCCGGTCGGTTCGTCGGGTTGTAGGAGATGATGTCCTGGGACAAGTCTCCTGCCTGGCCGCGCTTGTCGTTCAGCCCCCAGCGTGAATCCCGCTTGCGGAGCTCCGACAGCACGCGGAACATGAAGTTGTTGTTGCCGCCGTGCTCTCGACAGGAATTGAAGAGATCACCGGGAAACTGGCCCGCCACCGATTGCACGACGGATGCTCCATAGCCCGGCACCGGCAGCAGCTGTCCCGGGGCCGGGTCCGGCGTGCGCGGGCCGCCCGATGTCAGGTCGGTCACCGTAAACGCCACTTCCGCCGACGTCGCATTCCCGCAGGGCGTGATCACGACAACTCGGGCGTAGAAGGTCCCCACCAGTCCCACATACTGGCCGACGGAGGTCTGGGTAGCCGAAGCATTGACAGACAGTTCCGTGCCTCCCGGGAACCGGCTGAACTGCACGGTGTACGAAGAGGCGCCGGCGATGGCCGTCCAGTTGATAGTGACGCTCCCGCCGGTGACCACTGCGGTGGCGGTGGGCGCTACTGGCGGGGTGCACGGCGGCGGCACGACGCCGATGAGGATCGCGATGATGTTCGACAGGGGGCCCTGCACGCTCCCCGCCGTGCCGCGCACCTGGACGTTGTAGCTTCCGGGGGGCGCGTCAACACTGACGGACGTCAACGACGCGGGGAGAGAGAACTGGCCCGCGATCGTGCCGGTCACGATGAGGTCGTAGGCGGTCGCTCCGGCGACTGGGGTCCAATTGAGTGTGACTCGATTTCCGTTCTGCGAAAACGCAAGGACCGGAGGTTGGGCGGCAGCCTCAGTGGCAAAGAGGCCACCGAGGATCAAGGCTCCCGTGACAAGGCAAGTTCTCATCAGCTTCATCAGTACAGTCCTTCTGTTTCACCAAGGCTGCCGGACCAGTACATCCGGCGGGCGTTCATTGATTGTTGTCGAGGGCTGGGAGAATCCTCGGGTTGGAAGCGACAGGAGTATAGCACAGCAGTGCGCGCCTTTGGAAAAACCAGGATGGTATAGTCCTCGCGATGGCTCCCGCGCAGCGTATTGGCGTCTTGACCGGTGGCGGCGATGCGCCTGGCCTGAATGCGGTCATTCGCGCCGTGGTCAAGGCGGGTGTCAATGCCGGCATGGAGGTCGTGGGCGTCGAGGACAGCTTCGACGGACTTCTGGATCCGACGCGAACGCGGGTGCTCACGCCGAGCGACGTGACGGGCATCCTGCGGATCGGCGGCACGATTCTGGGGACCACGAACCGCGGCAACCCGTTTGAGTATCCCACCGGCAGGTCCGGGCCAGCCGCCGACTACTCGGGCAAGGTGCTCGAGACGTTCCGCGAGATGGCCCTCGACGCGCTCGTCGTCATCGGGGGAGACGGGACGCTCCACATCGCCCACCAGTTCGCACTCAAGGGGATTCCGCTGGTCGGGGTGCCGAAGACCATCGACAACGACATCTGGGGAACGACGAGCTCGTTCGGGTTCGACACGGCCGTGGCCTTTGCGTGCGACGCCATCGACCGGCTGCATTCGACCGCCGAGGCGCACCGCCGCATCATGGTGGTCGAGGTCATGGGGCGCTACGCGGGTTGGATCGCGCTGCACGCGGGCGTGGCCGGCGGAGCCGACATCATCCTCATCCCCGAGATTCCCTACGACCTCGACCGCGTCGCCGCGCGCGTTCGACAACGCGAGGCCTTTGGCGCCCGCTTCAGCATCGTCGTCGTGGCGGAAGGGGCCAAGCCGAGTGGCGGGTCGGTGACCCTCGTCGAGCAAGCCCGTCATGGGCACGTGGAGCGGCTTGGGGGAGTCGGTGCCGTGGTCGCCGAGGTGCTGCAGGAGACAACAGGGAAGGAAACCAGGTCTGTCGTCCTGGGGCACCTGCAACGCGGCGGCGCGCCGACGGCGTTCGATCGGGTCCTGGCGACGCGGCTTGGCGGCAAAGCGGTCGACTTGCTCGCCCAAGGGATTCATGGGCGGATGGTCGCGAACCATCCGCCCGACATCGTCGACATCCCGCTCGCAGACATCGTGGGGAAAACCAAGACGGTGCCGCTTGACTACGATCTCCTGCTGACGGCACGCGCCATCGGCATCGGGTTCGGGGACTAGAACACCTGGCTCTGCCGATGAACAGCCACTTGAGCCAAGTTCTCTCGCCTGGCCGAGGCCGGGCCAGCCAACACTGCCCCTAGCGAGCGGCGCACCCGGGCGGGCCCGGGACACATCGCGTCAGAAACTGTCCCGCCAAACGGTAGTTTCTTGGGAGGCCGGCGCCCGCAGGTTTCAGCTCTCCAGTCGGCGGCGAAGCCTCGCTCGTGCTTCGTCCTGCGAAGTCTCGTCAGCACGTCTCGACATTCGCCGAAGCGGTACTCGAGGGGCGTCCACGAGTTGTGGCGGCCGGCCGACGCGCGTGGCAATGCTTCAGGACCGCAGCACGTCGAGGTACTTGAGCGCGCCGCCCGTGTTGAACAGCACCACGGTTTCGTCGCGGGCGATCCGGTGTTGGCCCACCAGCGTTCTGATCGCGCTCAAGGCCGCGCCCCCTTCGGGCGCGGCGCTGACGCCCTCGAATCGGCCAATCGCCAGCATGTCGGCCACCAGGTCGCGATCCGACACGGCGATCGCCGTCCCCCCGCTCTGTCGCACGGCGTCGAGAATGAGAAAATCGCCGATGGCGCGCGGGACACGCAGCCCGTCGGCGACCGTGTGCGCGTTGATCCAGGGCTCGGCCCTTGCCGTGCCTTGATCGAACGCGCGGACGATCGGCGCACAGCCGTCCGCCTGGACCGAGACCATGCGCGGACGCTTGGAGCCGATCCACCCAATCGTTTCGAGTTCCTCGAACGCCTTCCACATCCCGACCAGACCCGTCCCGCCCCCGGTGGGATAGACGATCCAATCGGGCAGCGTCCACTCGAACTGCTCGGCCAGTTCGTACCCCATCGTCTTCTTGCCCTCGACGCGGTAGGGCTCCTTGAGGGTGGAGACGTCGTACCAGCCGAGGGGTTTGCCGCGCTCGGCGGCCATCCGGCCCGCCTCGGTGATCAAGCCGTCGACCAGCGTCACCTCCGCGCCGTAGAGGCGGCACTCCTCGATGAACGGTGTTTTGGCGTCCTTGGGGATGAAGACCTGGCAGGCGAGACCGGCGGCGGCGGAATAGGCGGCCGCCGCGTTGCCGGCGTTCCCCGCCGTGGGCAGGACGATCGTCGTCGCCCCGAGAGCGCGCGCGCGAGTGATGGCCGCCGACTGGCCGCGGGCTTTGAACGAGTTGGTCGGATTGGGCGACTCGTCCTTGATGAACAGGCGGTCCAAGCCGAGCTCACCGCCGAGCCGGTGCGCGTGAATCAGGGGTGTGTACCCTTCGCCGAGCGACACCGGAGCATCGCCCGGCAGCAGCGGCATGAGCTCGCGGTACCGCCACATCGTCGGCGGACGGCCGACCAGCGACTCCCGACGCCACGCCCGAGCGGCCGTCAGGTCATAACGCGCGAAGAGCGGCAGCGCGCACGATGGGCAGAGGAAGTGCGGCTCGCGAGGGTCGAAGGGGCCGGCGCCGCAGCGGCTGGAACATTCGAGATGCGTGAAATACATGGACGGTCGGGCTAGGAGCCTTGACGGCCCCGAATGTTGACAAGATGAGTCAAGTTTCTCCGTCGAGGCGACCGCGCCGCCGGCGGCGGGGCAAGACAACATAAGGGCTGACGAGGCCTTGATGACGTCACAGGCTTGGCGGTCTCAGGCAGGGCCTCGTTAGCCCTTGCCCAGCAACTCCTGGTCCTTCTTCTGCTGCATCTCGTC
This sequence comes from Acidobacteriota bacterium, assembly GCA_052389315.1. Classification (GTDB taxonomy): domain Bacteria; phylum Acidobacteriota; class Vicinamibacteria; order Vicinamibacterales; family UBA2999; genus JACCSI01. The sequence goes on along the minus strand of JBQTIE010000178.1, from coordinate 29,007 downwards.
GATCAGCATCACGTGCTGGTCGGTGATCTTCTGCACTTCTTCGAGGGCCCGCTTGTCGTCGTCCTCCGAGATCTGGTGATCCTTCAGCAGCTTCTTCAGACGGTCGTTGGCCTCTCGACGGACCACGCGGACGTGGTTGCGGCCCTCCTCGGCGGTCTTGTGCACGTGACGAGACAGCTCCTTGCGCCGCTCGTCGGTCAGGGCCGGAATCGGGATGCGGATGACCTTTCCGTCGTTGGCCGGGTTCAAGCCGAGATCGGACGCGCGAATCGCCTTTTCAATCGCACCCATGAGCGAAGGGTCGAACGGCTGCGCCACGATCAGTGACGGCTCGGGGATGGACAGGGTGGCGACCTGGTTGAGAGGCATGCGCGTGCCGTACGCCTCCACGTGCACCGACTCGAGGAGGCCGGTCGAGGCGCGGCCCGTCCGCACGCCGGCCAGTTCCTTCCGAAGAAACTCGAGGTGGCCGTCCATGCGCTTCTTGACTTCAGCGTACAGAGTTTTCAGGTCGGGAACGTCCATGGGTCATCCTTTTTGCAGAGCCCGCCTCACCCGGTGACGACCGTGCCCACAGTCTCACCCATGATCACGCGTCTGATGTTGCCGGGGGTGCGCAGGTTGAAGACGACGATCGGCAGGCGGTTGTCCATGCACAACGAGATGGCCGTGGCATCCATCACTTGCAGCCGATCCTGAAGAACCTGGAGATAGGTGAGCCGGTCGTAGCGCGTGGCGTCCGGGTCGGTGACCGGGTCGGCCGAGTAGATGCCGTCGACCTTGGTGGCCTTCAGGATGACCTCGGCCTTGACTTCCATGGCGCGCAACGCGGCCGCGGTATCGGTCGTGAAATACGGATTGCCCGTACCCGCGGCGAAGACGACGACGCGGCCCTTCTCGAGGTGTCGAATGGCACGCCGGCGAATGAACGGCTCGGCCACGGCCCGCATCTCGATGGCCGTCAGGACCCTCGTGGCCACGCCGTGATTCTCCAGGGCGTCTTGCAGCGCGAGGGCGTTGATGACCGTCGCGAGCATTCCCATGTAATCAGCCGTGGAGCGGTCCATGCCGCGCGCGCTCGCCGCCAGCCCTCGAAAGATGTTGCCTCCGCCGATGACGATCGACGTCTGGACCCCGAGCTGCTGAATCTCGGCGACGTCCTCGGCGATTCGAGCGGCGACGGCCGGGTCAATCCCGTAGGCGTGATCGCCCATGAGCGCCTCGCCGGACAACTTCAGCAGGATTCGCTGATAGGACGGGGCGGGGGAACTGGCCGACGGCACGGGCTGATTATATAAGCGCGTGCGGCCGAGGCCTATCGGCAGGCCGGTGCGCCGCACGCCGGGTTCCGGGAGTCGCTACTCGGCCAATTCGCCGAGCTTGAAGCGGACAAAGCGGGACACGGTGACGTTCTCCCCTGTCTTTGCCGCAGCGCTGGTCACCATCTGACCGATAGTCACGTTGGGATCGCGCACCGAGGGCTGGTCCAGCAGGCAGACCTGGGCAAAGTAGCTCTCGAGCTTGCCCTCGGCGATCTTGTCGATGACGTGCGCGGGCTTGCCGGTGTCGGCAAACTGCGCGCGGTAGATCTCACGCTCTTTGTCGAGGACGTCGCTGGGGATGTCGTCACGCTTGACGTATTGCGGGGCGGCGGCGGCGATGTGCATCGCGAGCTCCTTGGCCAAGGATTGGAAATCGGTGGTTCGGGCCACGAAATCCGTCTCGCAGTTCACCTCGACCAGCACTCCGACTTTGCCGCCCATATGGATGTAGTGCCCGACGATGCCGTCCTTGGTGGCGCGGCCCGCCCGTTTGGCGGCCGACGCGAGGCCCTTTTTGCGGAGGATCTCGACCGCTTTCTCGGCGTCGCCCCCCGCCTCGCTGAGTGCCGATTTGCAGTCCATCATGCCCGCGCCCGTTTTGTCGCGGAGTTGCTTGATTTGTCCCGCCGTGATGGCCATTTCACTGACTCCGTACGCGAAAGCGCCGGCGGGGGGCCGGCGCGTGTGAAGGGACGGGGCCCTCGGGCCCCGGCGGCGGGATCGGCCCGCTCACGCCTGGGGCACGGGTGTTTCGTTGGGACGCTGGGGCCGCCGGTGATTGGCGGGCCGCACGGTCCGGTTGGCCTCGGCTTCGGCGGCGGCCTCGGCGTCGGCCGAGGCCTGGTCGGCCATCGCCGACTCGCGGGCGCCACGCCCATCCATCACGGCCTCGGCGATGCGGGCGGCAAAGAGCCGGATGGCTCGTAGCGCGTCATCGTTTCCAGGCACCGCGAAATCCACTTCATCCGGATCGCAGTTGGTGTCCACGATCCCCACGACGGGAATCTTGAGCTTGCGCGCCTCATCGACGGCAATCTTCTCTTTGCGCGTGTCGACGACGAACAGGGCGTCGGGCAGCCGGCTCATGTGGCGGATGCCTTCGAGGTTCTTCTGGAGCTTGCGCTTTTCTTTTTCCGCGCGCGCGATCTCCTTCTTCGGCATGAACTCGTAGCGGCCGTCGGTCGCCATCGCTTCGAGGTCGCGGAGACGCCCGATGCTGCGCTGGATCGTGGTGAAATTGGTGAGCAACCCGCCGAGCCATCGTTCGTTGACGTAGTACATGCCGGAGCGCGTCGCTTCCTCGGCGATGACATCCTGCGCCTGTCGCTTGGTGCCGACAAACAGAACCGTCTTGCCTTCCGCGCCGAGCTGCCGGACGAACTCCTCGGCGTGCTTGAAGAGCGTGACCGTCTTGCCAAGGTCGATGATGTAGATGCCGGAACGTTCGCCGAAGATGAATGGCTTCATCTTGGGGTTCCAGCGCTTGGTCTGATGGCCGAAGTGCACACCTGCCTCGAGCAGGTCTTTCATCGCGAGCGGGCTCAAGCTGCCTCCATGACGACTACCGTTTGCTGAACTGGAAGCGCTTGCGCGCTCCGGCCATGCCGTACTTCTTGCGTTCCTTGGCCCGCGCGTCCCGGGTGAGCAGGCCTTCCTTCTTGAGCGCGGGACGATGATCGCTGGCGATTTCGCAGAGCGCGCGCGCGATCCCGAGCCGAATGGCCCCAGCCTGCCCGGTGACGCCACCGCCGGCAACGGTGGCGAGGATGTCGAACTTGTCGGCCGTCTCAGTCAGCAACAGCGGCCGCTTCACCTGCAGGCGAAGCGCCTCGGAGGGGAAGTAGTCGGCGAACTCACGATAGTTGACGGTAATGGCGCCCGACCCCGGGCGCAGAAACACACGCGCCGTCGATTCCTTGCGGCGCCCTGTGGCGTAGTGTTGCGTGGCGGCCAAATTATGCGACCTCGTACTGGTGGGGCTGCTGCGCGGCATGCGGGTGATCCTTGCCGGCGTAGACCTTGAGTTTCCGATACATGGCGTCGCCGAGCTTGGTCTTCGGCAACATTCCTCGAACCGCGTGTTCGAGCATCCGGACCGGCTGGCGCTCGCGAACCTGGCTGGCACGCTGCTCCCGCAGGCCGCCGGAATAGCCGCTGTGCTGCCGATAGAGCTTTTGCTGCTCCTTGCGGCCGGTGAGGCGCACCTGTGCTGCGTTGACGATCACGACGTGATCGCCCGTGTCGAGAAAAGGTGTGTAGCTGGGCCTGTGCTTGCCCTGCAGGAGCTTGGCCGCCTGCGTGGCGATGCGCCCGAGGGCCTTGCCTTCGGCGTCGATGACGTGCCACTGGCGCGCGCCAGGCGTGGGGGTTGCGACGTACGTCCGCATGCGAATGGTTCCTTACGCTCCTCTGCCGAGCGACGGCAAACCCAAATCATACGACGACTTGCCGCCGATCGTCAACTTCCCGGCGCCATCGGGGCGCCACCGCCGGCCGGGGGGCGTCCAGGCGCGCCGGCTGGCCGGCCGACGTCTGGCGGGGCCTGTATCTCGCGCAAGGACGTGCCGATAACCGCAAACGGGTGAGGAAGTCGGGGGTGGGCACGTTCCTGCCCCTCTTTGCACCATCCGCCCCCCCGCGGTGGCTCGCCATGGGCGCAACGCCGCGGAGCACCAGGAGACCCATATCGTGTTCTTTGGCCGCTCCAAGAGCGTCGTCGGTTTGGACATCGGGTCGAGCGCCGTCAAGGCGGTCGAACTGAAGACCGCAGGCAAGGGGTATCGCGTCTCGGCCTTCGCTGTCGAGCCGGTGCCCGCCGACAGCATCGTCGACGGCGCGATCATCGACTCGAGCGCCGTCACCGAAGCCGTGCGGCGCCTGCTGGCGAACATGCAGTTCAGGTCCAAGGAGGTGGCGACCTCGTTATCCGGCCATGCCGTCATCGTCAAGAAGATTGCGGTGCCGCTGATGAGTGAAGCGGAGCTCGCCGAATCGATCTATTGGGAAGCTGAACAGTACATCCCCTTCGATATCCAGGACGTCAGCCTGGACTACGAAGTCATCGATCCCGGCACCGACGCCGGAGCACAGGGCACCATGCAAGTCCTGGTGGTCGCCGCCAAGAAGGACAAGATCGCCGACTACACCAACGCCATCGCGCAGGCCGGTCGGACGGCGGCCGTGGTGGATGTCGATGCGTTCGCCTTCCAGAACGCCTACGAAGCCAACTACGGCGTCGACAAGGCGCGCCTGGTCGCGCTGTTGAATCTCGGCGCGAGCGCGATCAACGTCAACATCGTGTCGGGCGGGCAGTCGGTGTTCACGCGCGACATCTCGATGGGAGGCAACACCTTTACCGAGGCACTGCAGCGAGAGCTGAGCCTGTCGTTCGATACGGCCGAACGGCTGAAGAAGGGCCAATCCGTGGAGGGAGCGTCGATCGACGACGCCAGGCCGGTCTTCAAGGCCATCACGGAGCAGCTGTTGCTCGAGATTGAAAAGACCCTGGACTTCTTCAAGTCGACGGCCGGCGACACACCGCTCGGCGCCATCGTCCTGAGCGGCGGTGCGTCCCGTATCGAAGGATTCGCAGACGCCATGAAGGAGCGCTTCAGCGTGGCCGTCGAACAGTTCGATCCATTCCGGCAGGTCGCCTTCGACGCCGAGAGGCTGGGTGTGAACCGTGACGATGCGGCACCAGTGGTCGCGATCGCCCTCGGACTGGCGTTGCGGCGGGTGGGGGATCGATGATTCGCATCAACCTGATCGGCGCCGAGAGGCGAGCGGGCAAGAGCCGGACGCCGTCGCTCAACCTCGGGCAGCGGGTCACCATCGCCGGCAGCCTGCTCCTCGTGCTGTCGGCCGTCGGTCTCGGCTGGCGGTATTGGTCCCTGACCCAGTCCGAAGCGCGGGTGGCCAGCGACATCGTGGCCGCGCATCGCGAGGAATCCCGCCTGTCGGAGGTCATCAAGCAGGTCAGCGAGTTCGAGACCCAGCGCACCCAGTTGCAGCAGCGGGTGGCGCTCATCGACGAGCTTCGGCGGGGACAAACGGCTCCCGTCCACATCATCGACCAAATCAGTCGGGCCCTTCCCGAAATGACGTGGCTTACCACGCTCAAACAGGCGGGCTACGAGGTGACGCTCGAAGGCCGCTGCATGTCGTTGACAGCCCTGTCGGACTTCGTCGCCAACCTCGAGGCCACACGCTATTTCAAACGACCGGTCGAGATCATCTCGAGCGAGGTCGTCTCCACCACACGCGGAGGGCCTGAGCTCATCGAATTCACGATCAAAGGCACCTTTCACATGACGGGCATCGACCAGCCGGCCCCTGAGAGCCGCGGGCGCAAGAAGGGTCCTGGGAAGGGAGGGCAAGTTGGCTGACCTCTCGCTCAGCAAGCTGTCGTGGAAGGTGCAGCTCGGCGTGTTCGCCGTGCTGTCGGTTGCCGCCGCAGGCGCGTTCTACTACGTCGTTGAAACGCCAGTGCAGGCGCGCCTGGCGGCACAGGAGAACGAACTGTCGTCGGTGCGCGCTCGCATCGACAAGGGCCTGGCCACCGCGCGCCAGCTCCAGGAGTTTCGCAAGGACGTCGCAGATTTGAGAGAACGGCTCGACAGTCTCCGCCCGATTCTCCCGGAGGAGAAAGACGCCGCGGACCTGCTGCGTCGGGTGCACACGCTGGCCGTGCAGTCCAACCTGACCATTCGAGGGTTCCGCCCGCAGTCGACCAACACGCGCGAGCTGCATGCCGAGTGGCCCATCAGTCTCGAGCTGGAGGGCACGTACCACAACCTCGGGGTGTTTCTCGACAAGGTCAGCAAGTTTCCACGAATCATCAACGTGGGCAGCCTGACGATCGAAGGCAAGCCACAGCCGCGACCAGATTCCACGATCGCGGTCACTTGTACCGCGACAACGTTCGTGCTCATCGAACCCGCGGCGCCGGCCTCGGAGACGAAGAAGGCCGCTCCGAAGGCGAAGTCGGGGAAGAAGGCCGCATGACGATGGTGCTGACCCTGCTGTTCACCGCGCTGGCGAGCGGGCAAGCGCCGCCACCCGCCACCCCCACCGTACCGCCCGCCGACGTCGCGCCGACGCCGCCACCGGACTACGCCTATGCCGCCGATGGCCGTCGCGATCCGTTTGTGACCTTGGTCAACCGAGGCCTCGAGAGCGGCACGCCCTCGGCCGGGGAGCGTTCACGGCCGCCCGGCGTGGCGGGCCTCCTCATCGACGAAGTCGTGATTCGAGGCTTCCTGCAGAGCCGCGACGAACACATGGCCATGGTCAGTGTGCCGGGTGGCCGTACGTATTCCATTCGCCCCGGGGACCGCCTGTTCGACGGCAACGTGCGCGCCATAACGCCGGAGGCTGTGGTGTTCATGCAGGATGTCGAGGACCCCTTGTCACTCGAAAAACAGCGTGAGATCCGCAAGAGCCTTCGTGGAGAGGTCAAGTGATGGAGCGTCACGTCAGGATCGGGCCGCGTGCTCGGGCCGCTCGCGCGAGCGTCTGGATGCTGGCAGCGGTCGTCGCGGCGGGCACGGTCGGGGCCAATACCGATCCGAGGCCCACAGCTGCCGCGCCCCGTGCCATCTTGAAGACGATCTCCACCGAGATCGACGGCTCGCGCAGCCGGGTGCTGATCGAGTCGAGTGAGCCCGTCGCCTACGTGACGACGCAACCGGACCCGCTGACCGTGCTCGTCGATCTCCGGAACGTTCGAGCAGGCGAGCTGCCGTCCGGCATCCTGGGGCCCCTGCCGCCGGTCTCGCACGTGGCCGTTGAGGAAGCCGTCGCCGGCGACGGAGCCGAGCTCGCTCGAGTGCGCGTGAGGCTGGCCTATCCGGCCACCCATCGCGTTCGAAGCACCAAGAACGTCATCGTCGTTGAGGTGGATCGCTCCTCGGGTGCCGAGACGCCGCTGTCACCGGCACCTGCCGTCGTGGCCGTGCGGACCGCCGCGCAGGCACCTCCGGCGCCGCCCGTGGTCGGGCAGGCCGCGCCGCCACCAACGTCGCAAACGCCTCGGTTCACGGGTCATGCCGTGACGTTGGACTTTCAGGGCGCCGACCTTCGATCGGTCCTGCGAACCTTCGCCGAGATCAGCGGGCTCAATATCGTGATCGACCCCACCATCGCGGGCAGCGTCGACGTGGCGCTTCGCGACGTGCCGTGGGACCAGGCGTTGGACATCATCCTCAAGGCCAACAAGCTCGGTTACGCGGTCGACGGGACCGTCGTTCGCATCGCCCCGCTGAACGTGCTGGCTCAGGAAGAGGAAGATCGCCGCCGGCTGGCTGACGCTCAGGCGCTGTCCGGGGAGCTCCGGGTGCTCACCTGGCCGCTCAGCTACGCGAAGGCCCCGGAGCTCGTGCCCATCTTGACGCGCAGCGCGTTGTCGGCCCGCGGCGAAGTGCAGGTGGACACCCGGACCAACACGCTGATCGTGCGCGACCTGCAGGAGCGCCTGACGACGGCGGAAGACCTCATCAAGGCCCTCGACCTGCCGCAGCCGCAGGTGGAAATCGAAGCCCGGATCGTGCAGACGACCCGTGATTTTGCCAGAGCCATCGGGGTGGAGTGGGGATTCAACGGCCGGATCGACCCGGCGCTCGGGAACACGACGAACCTCGCCTTCCCGAACAACGGCAGCGTGCGGGGCGCCACCGGCGGTGGGCAGGGACCGGTGGGCGGGAGCACCGACACCGGCGTCAACCTTCGCGCCCCCGCGGCGAGCAGCGCCGTCGGGATCGCCCTCGGCGCTGTCAACGGCGCTCTCAATCTCGACCTGGTGCTGTCGCAGCTGGAATCGACCGGGCGTGGTCGCCTGCTGTCGACCCCGCGCGTCTCGACCCAGAACAACGTCGAAGCGGAGATGACGCAAGGCGTCCAGATTCCGATTCAAACCGTCGCCAACAACACCGTCACGGTGAACTTCAAGGATGCGGCGCTGACGCTTCGCGTCACACCGCAGATCACCGCCTCGAGCACCATCATCATGCGCGTGTTTCTCGAGAACGCGACGCCGGACTTCAGTCGCGCTGTCAACGGGATTCCACCGATCGACACGCAGCGGGCCGTCACGACGGTGCTCGTGGCCGATGGAGAAACGACGGTCATTGGGGGCATCTATGTCAGCATCGAGCAGGCGTCGAACGACCGCGTGCCGTTGATGCACCGGATTCCGCTGCTGGGCTGGCTGTTCAAGCGCGACCAGGTGAGCGACGAGAGCCGAGAGCTTCTCATCTTCATCACGCCGCGCATCACGAAAGGTTGACCAGTCGCCATGAGGCTTCCAGTCACTCCGATTACCCGTTTCACCGTCGCGGCCGGCATTCTGGCGGCATCGCTGACGTCGATCTCCTGCGGCGAGGTCGCTCGCACAGGCCGCGCGCCCACCTACGTCATCGTCGAATCCATCGAAGCGGCGGCAGGCACAGCCCCCAACACCTTCGCGAGCAACCTGCTCTCCGACGTGCAGACCCTCGTTCCGACGACGGTGAACGGCCAGACGGTCATGACGCCCACGATCTTCAACGACCTGGCACGCGTCACGTTTCGTTTGAGCCTGAAGAATCCCGGAACCGCAACCGCGCCGCTTGGTCCGACGACGCTGAACGAGGTCACCCTGACACGGTATCGCGTGACCTTCAAGCGGTCCGACGGGCGGAACACGCAAGGCGTCGATGTGCCGTACGCCTTCGACGGCGCCTTTACGGTCACCATTCCCTCCAACGGGACCGCGACGCAGTCGTTCGACATCGTGCGCCATCAGGCCAAGCTGGAGTCGCCCCTCCGTAACCTCATCGGACTCGGCGGGTCGCTGTTCATCTCGACCATCGCCGAGATCAATTTCTGGGGGCGCGATCAGGCGGGCAACGCCATCGAGGCCTTCGCCACGATTACGGTGCAGTTTGGTGATTTCGCCGACCCGCAGTAGCGCTGGAGGCCGAGCATTGGAGACACACCGGTCATGAGCACGCTCACCAAATCCAGTCTCGTCATCTTGGCGACGCTGGCGGCTGCCTGCACGGTTGACAAAACCGCCGCGCCGCCACTTGCCGGGCCATCGGAGCTGGGGCTGCGTCTCAATCTCCAGGCCGTACCCGACAGCATCTTCCAGGACGGTGCGTCTCAATCGATCGTGCAGATCGACGCCTCGGGGCCGGATGGCCGTCCCTCCCGGGGGCTGCCGCTGCGTATCGAGATCGTCGTCGACGGGGTCGTGCAGGATTTCGGGACACTTTCGACAAAGACGGTCGTCACGGGCGAGGACGGGCGGGCGAGAGTCACCTACACCGCGCCGCCGCGGCCAGCCGAGCCAGTCGACTTCGAGGCGACGGTGACGATTCGCGTAACGCCCATCGGCAACGACTACACCGCCGACGTCCGCCGGACGGTGCTGGTGCGCCTCGTCACGCCCGGCGTCCTGCTCCCGCCCAATCCGGGGCCGCCGGTGCCGCAGTTCTCCTTTACCCCTCCGAGTCCGGCCGTACTGACCAACGTCGTCTTCGACGCCTCGGCCACCCAGGACGACGGGGCCCAGTGCGGCGTCGTCTGCACGTATGCGTGGGACTTCGGTGACGGCGGCACGGGAACCGGCATCTTCGCCACCTATCAGTACACGGCCCCTGGCACCTATCAGGTACGGCTGACGGCGAGGGACGCGCGCGGGGCATCCGCCTCGGTGGCGCAGCCCATCACCGTGGGTGGGGGAACGCCTCCAACGGCGCTGTTCACGTTCTCCCCGTCGGCGCCCGCCGTGAGCCAGGAGATCTTCTTTACCGCCGAAGGGTCGCGAGCGGCCACGGGTCGCCGCATCGTCTCTTATGACTGGAACTTCGGGTCAGGCCGCACCGGCACCGGGATCTCGATCAGCAAGGGCTACGACGTGGCAGGGACCTACACGGTCACGCTGACCGTCACCGACGATGCGGGCTTGAAGGGGACTGTCCAGCAAACGGTCACCGTCGGTGCGCAGGGCACCGGGATCATCCCGGCGCTGACCGTGTCGCCCAGCTCGGGCACGACGACGACGGTCTTCTTCTTCGACGCACGCGGTTCCACCGGGCCGTCCCCCATCTCGGGGTATACGTTCACCTTTGGTGATGGGTCGGTGGACTACGTCAGCCCGTCGGGATCAGCGGCCTTCGGCACCGCCACTTATCGATTCGCGGCGGCCGGGACCTACACCGTCAGCGTGAGGGTACGGGACGCCGCCAATCGGACGGCCCTCGCCCGGGTGACCATCACGGTCCAGTAGCGCCGCTCGCGCAGTTTGGCCCCGGGCCGCACGCCCGGGGCCTGCACCCCAACATGCGGTACTCTGACGGCGTGCCGGTCGAGTCGGCTCGCCTCCTCGAGCTCCGGCGTCTGGTCGACGCTAATCCGGGCTCCCCGGCCTTCGCGGAGCTCGCCGAGCTGTACCGGCGGGCGGCCCGATTTGACGAAGCGATCACCTGCTGCCGTTTGGGGCTTGCGCAACACCCGACCCTTTCTACTGCGCGGCTGGTCCTTGCGCGAGCGCTGCTTGGAGGAGGGCACAGGGCGGAGGCCGAGGCTGAGTTCGCCGCGGTGGTGGCGGGCGCCCCGAGCAACGTCTCGGCCCGCCGGGAGTGGGAGGCGCTTGGTGCCAGCCGTCCGGGAACCCACGACGGCGACGCCGGGGAGGCCTGGCAGGGGCCCCAGGTGAGGGTCGTGGACCTCGACTCCTTGCTCGCGGGGCTGGGTGCCGAGGGTCGCCAACCGCCCCCACTGATGGACCGGCTGACGTCCGGCTGGAGACCAGTCGACGTGCCTAATGACATGGGACAAGGAACGCCACTCTCGGAATCCGACGGGCTGGCGAGGCTCGAGTCGGCGCTCCGGAGCTGGGAGTTGAGAGGGAGCCGAACGGGCGGGCGAAGCACGCTGGCCGTCCTGGAGCGCTGGCTCGCCGCGATCGAGCGCCAGCGATCAACCCGGTCCACCTGATGCGACCGCCTCCTGTTGACGTGCTGGCCGCTCGGGCTGTCCGGCTCCGCGGCGCCCTTGCCGAGAATGACGTGGATCTGCTGGTAGTGACCAGCCTGCCCAATCTCGCCTACCTGACCGGCCTTTCCGCCTCGGCGGGCGCCCTCATCGGGAGCGCGGAGGGGTACCTTGTCTTGTGCGACGCCCGTTACACGGAGGCCGCGCAGGCCCGGGCCAGGGAATGGCCGGCGATAACGGCCCAGGTGCTCGACCCCGGTCTCAGCCTGGACGATGCGATTGCCCATGCCCTCAGGCCAATGAGCGGCCTTCGGATGGCGTTCGAATCGCCGCACATGAGTGTCAGCCGTCACCATCGGATCACGGCAGCGCTCGCGGCCGATGGGGCGAACATCGGCTTGACCGGCCTCGAACATGTCGTGGAACGGCTCAGGATCGTCAAGGACCCGTGGGAAATCGGGCGGGTGCGAGAAGGCGCTGCACGGTTGTCGGATGTCGCTAACTCTATATTGACAAAGAGGTTAGTCGGAAAAACCGAGTTCGAGGTTGCCTCGATGATCGACGGGAGCCTGCGACGGGCCGGCTTCGAGCGCCCGGCCTTTGATACCATCGTGGCCGCCGGCGCGCGGGCCGCGCAGCCGCATGCCCAGCCAACCGGGAATGTGATTGGGGCTGGCGAACTGGTGGTGCTTGATTTTGGTGGGGTCCTGGACGGGTACTGCACGGATCTGAGTCGAACGGTGGTGGCAGGCCGGGCCGGGCGCCGCGAGCGCCAGCTGATCGCCCGGGTCATTGAAGCGCAGGCCGCGGCGTTTGCCGCAGTGGCGCCAGGGGCCGGACCTGAAGGCGTTGATGGGGCAGCGCGGACCGTGCTCGAAGGGTACGGGCTGGGGGCAGCCTTTACTCATGGCACGGGCCACGGTTTGGGCCTGGAGATTCACGAGGCGCCGCGCGTGACCCGTCTGCGGGTCGGCCATTCGGAGCCCGTGCTGGAAGCAGGCATGGTCATGACGCTCGAACCGGGGGTGTACCTCCCTGGGTTTGGCGGCGTGCGAATCGAAGACGACGTACTGGTGACGGAGGGCGGGGCGGAATGGCTGACCAGCGTGCCGCGCGCGCGATGACGAATCCATGACCCTTGACGAAATCAAGCGTCTCCTGGAGTTTCTCCGCGAGCACGAGATCGCGGAGTTCGAACTCGACTACGAAAACGTGAAGCTGCGCGTGAAGAGCGCCAGCAGTCACGTGCCCGTACCCATGGTGCCGGCCGTCTCGGTGCTGGCGGCGCCGGCGGTGACGCCGGTGCCTGTGCCTGGTACGGCGCCATCCCTGTCGGCGCCAGCCGGGTCACCCGCTCCCGCGGTCACGGAGGAAGGCACCGAGCTGGCGATCGTCAAGTCCCCAATCGTCGGGACGTTCTATCGTTCCGCCGAGCCAGGTTCGCCACCGCTCGCCGACATCGGTCGCGCCGTCCGCAAGGGCGACGTCCTCTGCATCATCGAAGCGATGAAGCTGATGAACGAAATCGACTCCGAGTATGACGGCGAGGTCGTCAGCATCTACGTCGAAAACGGCCAGGCCGTCCAGTACGGCGAGCGGCTCTTTGCGATCCGGTTGAAGGCGTAGGTCGGTTCCGATGTTCAAGAAGATCCTGATTGCCAATCGCGGGGAGATTGCCCTGCGGGTGATCTTCGCGTGCCGGGAACTGGGCATCAAGACCGTCGCCGTCTATTCCGAGGCTGACGAAAACTCTCTGCACGTGCGGTTTGCGGACGAGGACATCTGTATCGGCCCCGCGCGCAGTGCCGAGAGCTACTTGAATGTGCCGGCAATCATCAGCGCGGCCGAGATTACCGGCGCCGATGCGATCCACCCCGGCTACGGCTTTCTTTCCGAGAGTGCCTACCTCGCGGAGGTTTGCGAGGCCTGCCATATTCGCTTCATCGGGCCGGACCCGACCGTCATCCGGCTTCTGGGCGACAAGGCCAAGGCTCGCCGTGCCATGAAGAAGGCGGGCGTCCCCATGCTCCCGGGCAGCGACGGGCCGGTGGATGGCGAGGACAAGGCGGCACGGGTGGCCAAGGAGATCGGCTATCCCGTGATCATCAAGGCGGTGGCGGGCGGCGGTGGCCGCGGGATGCGTGTCGTGCCGAGCCCTGCTGAACTGCCGCATGCACTGCGAACCGCCCAGCGCGAAGCCGAGGCCGCCTTCGGTGTCGGTGACGTGTACATCGAGAAGTATCTGGAAGCCCCGCGACATATCGAGTTCCAGGTTCTGGGGGATCACCACGGCAACGTCGTCCACCTGGGCGAGCGGGAGTGTTCGATTCAGCGGCGGCATCAGAAGCTGCTGGAAGAGGCCCCGTCGGTGGCCGTGACCGACAAGATTCGCCGCAAGATGGGCGGCGTCGTCGCCGACGCGGCTCGCGCCGTCCAGTACACCAACGCCGGGACCTTCGAGTTCCTGGTGGACGAGAAGGGCAATTTCTTCTTCATGGAAGTGAACACCCGCATTCAGGTGGAGCACCCCGTCACCGAAATGGTGACCGGAATCGACCTCGTCAAAGAGCAGTTGCGCATCGCGGCCGGGGAGCGTCTCTCGTTCAAGCAAAGCGAAGTGACCTTCAGCGGCCATGCCATCGAGTGCCGCGTGAACGCGGAGGATTCAGAGACCTTCGTCCCCTCACCTGGCGTGATCCACGCCTTCAGCTTGCCAGGAGGCCCTGGTATTCGGGTGGATTCAGCCGCCCATTCTGAGTGCACTATCTCGCCGTACTACGACTCGATGGTGGCCAAGGTGATTGCACATGGCCGCGACCGACAAGAAGCCATCGCGCGGATGAAACGCACGCTCGAGATGTCGGTGGTGGAGGGGATTCGTACCACGATCCCGCTTCACCTGAAGATCCTGAGCGATCCCGACTTTGTCGCTGGCAGGCTGAGCACGCATTTCATGGAGCGCTACCAGGTCAAGTCCAAAGCGTCATCCCTGGCCGAGAGTGCGTGAGGCGACGGGTCGGCGCTGCGCGTGCAGCGCCGGTTGAGCCATGCCCAGCTCGAATCTCCCCCGACTCTACGCCGTCGTCGACGTGCAGGTGGCCCGCCGTCAGGGCTGGGAACCGCGCGCCCTTGGACGAGCGTATCTTGCCGGCGGCGCCCGACTGCTCCAGCTTCGGGCGAAAGAGCTCCCCTCCGGCGCCTTCCTCACGCTGGCCACCGCCCTGGCCGAGGACTCGCGGGTCGTCGGCGGTCGGCTGATCGTCAACGACCGCGCGGATCTCGGCGTCCTTGCCGGCGCGGCGGGCGTGCACGTGGGGCAGGACGATTTGTCGCCCGTTGACGTGCGCCGCGTGACCGGAGCCGATCTCGACGTGGGCCTGTCGACGCACACGTCTGAGCAGATCGCCGCGGCCCTGGACGCGCCGATCTCGTACCTTGCGGTCGGTCCCGTGTTTTCAACCGGCACCAAGGCCACCGGCTACGATCCGGTCGGGCTCCGGCTGGTGTCCGAGGCGGCGGCCCACGCGAGATCGCGCGGCCTGCCGGTGGTCGCCATCGGAGGGATCACGCTGGACACCGCGGCGGCCGTCATCGGCGCGGGCGCGGCGTCTGTGGCGGTGATCACGGACCTGTTGACCGGCGACCCCGAGGCGCGGGTGCGGCAGTATTTGTCGGTCCTGGACGACTTGCCTCTATAATCAGCGGGCTTGCCAGTTGGTGGGACACGTCAGCGCTGGATCGGCGGCGGCGGGTGACCTCGACGGCCGAGGGAGCCGTTCTCCGGAGGGGGCATGGATTCGAATCTGTTCAAGGTCAAGTCGATCGAACGGCTCGTCAGCGACGCCGAGCACGGGGGAAAGGCCCTCAAACGCAGCCTGAGCGCCTGGGACCTGACGCTGCTCGGCATCGGGGCGATCATCGGGACCGGCATCTTCGTCCTGACGGGCACGGCGGCCGCCAACCAGGCCGGGCCGGCGATTGCCATGTCCTACCTCGCCGCCGGTCTCGCCTGCGCCTTCGCCGCGCTGTGCTATGCCGAGTTCGCCTCGATGATCCCGATTGCCGGCAGTGCGTATACCTATGCCTACGCGACGCTGGGCGAGCTGGTGGCGTGGATGATCGGCTGGGACCTCATCCTCGAATACGCGGTCGGCTCGATGACCGTCGCGATCGGGTGGAGCGGCTACATGCAGCGCCTGATGCTGGGCGGGGGACTCGAGCTGCCCACGGCCTTGTCGGCCGCCCCTCCGGTGGGTGTGATCAACTTGCTGGCGACACTCATCGTGCTCGTCATCATGATCCTGCTGGTCATCGGCGTGCGTGAGTCGGCGCGCGTCAACGCCATCATGGTCGCCATCAAGGTGGCGGCGGTGGTGTTCTTCCTGGCCGCGGGCACCTTCTACGTCCGGCCGGAGAACTGGTCGCCGTTTGCGCCCTACGGATGGTCAGGCATCATGGCGGCGGCAGCCGTGGTCTTCTTCGCCTACATCGGCTTCGACGCCGTCTCGACGACCGCGGAGGAGTGCAAGAATCCAAAGCGCGACCTGCCGATTGGTATCATCGCGTCGCTGGTGATCTGCACGGTGCTCTACCTGGCGGTTGCAGCCGTCCTGTCGGGAATCGTGCCGGTTGTCGAGTTCCGCACCAACGCCGACGGCCTTCCCGGTTTCAACGTGGTCTCCCCTGAAGAGTCGGTCAGGTTCCTCAACGCACCGGTGGCCTATGCCCTGAGCCTGATCGGTCAGGACTGGGCGGCGTACCTCGTGTCCGCCGGAGCGGTCGCTGGGATCACGTCGGTGCTGCTGGTCATGCTGATGGCCCAGCCGCGCATCTTCTTCGCGATGAGCCGGGACGGCTTGCTGCCGACTGCGGTCAGCAGGGTCCACCCGCGCTTCGGCACGCCGTATGTCACGACGATCATCACCTGTGTCATCGTGGCGATCGTCGCCGGGATGACACAGATTCAGGTCGTCGGAGAGATGACGAGCATCGGCACGCTCTTCGCCTTCGTCGTGGTGTGCGCAGCGGTCCTGATGCTGCGTATCAAGCGCCCCGACGCGGTCCGACCGTTCCGCGTGCCGCTCGGCCCCGTGTTTCCGATCCTGGGGATCCTGTCGTGCGCCTACCTGATGCTGAGCCTGCCCGTCATCACCTGGATTCGGTTCCTCTTGTGGCTCAACATCGGGTTCGTGATCTATTGGTTCTACGGGCGCACCCACAGCCCGCTCGTGGACCACGGCGAGCGTGCGCGGCGCAGTCCGCTCCAGGGGCTGGCCAACTTCGTCACCGTGTTCGGCCTGCTGGGCCTGTTCAACGGGGTGTGCATGTTCCTGTTGGGCCTGCTGACCGAGCTTGGCGTGACCACCGAAACGCTGGCGAAGTGGAGCGAGCTCAACGCCATCACCGAACCCTGGCTCGGCGTGCAGGTCAGCGCCGAGTCGGCAGACCGGTTCGGTTTCCAGGTGCTCGCGCTTGGCGTCGTGGTCTTCGTCGTGGGCAAAGTGCTTCAGAAGGTCTCTGGCGAGAAATAGCGGACGCTGGTGCCTGCGAGACGACTCGACGGGGCCGCCCTGGCGGCCCGCCTTCGCATGGAGCTGGCGCCCCGGGTGGCGGCCTTTGTCGCGGCGCACGGCCGTCGCCCTGGACTGGACGTCGTGCTGGTCGGCCGCCGGCCCGAGTCGGAGCTATATGTTCGCAACAAGCTCAAGGCCGTCTCGGAAGCGGGCTGTCGCGCTGACCTGGTTTCTCTCGACGAGTCGGCCCCGCTCGCGGAGCTTCTGGCGACGGTTGCCCGCCTGAACGCCAGTTCCGACACCGACGCCATACTCGTCCAGTCGCCGCTGCCGACCGCGATGGGACCGGCGGCGCAGCGGCGCGTCTTCGACATGATCGACCCCGCCAAGGACGTGGATGGGTTTCATGCCGCCAATGTCGGGCGACTCGTCCAGAAGCGATCGACGCTTGTCGCGTGCACGCCACTCGGCTGCGCCGTGCTGCTCGAGCGCGAGGGCATTCCCCTGGCCGGCAAGCATGCCGTCGTCATCGGCCGAAGCGATATCGTGGGCAAGCCGATGGCGCTGCTGCTGCTGCACCGGGACGCGACGGTGACAATCTGTCACTCACGAACGGCCCAGCTCGCCGAGGTGGCGGCCTCGGCTGACGTCCTGATCGCGGCAATCGGACGTCCAGCCTTCGTCACGCCGGAGTTCGTCAAGCCCGGCGCCACGGTGATTGATGTCGGGATTAACGTCCTCACGTCGGCGGCCGACGTGCATCGGGTGTTCCCGGAAGGCAGCGCCAAGCGCCGGGTCTTCGAACAGAAGGGCAGCGTGTTGGTGGGGGACGTTCACCCGG
This sequence comes from Acidobacteriota bacterium, assembly GCA_052389315.1. GTDB lineage: Bacteria > Acidobacteriota > Vicinamibacteria > Vicinamibacterales > UBA2999 > JACCSI01. The sequence goes on along the minus strand of JBQTIE010000178.1, from coordinate 11,356 downwards.
ACGTCGAGCAGGTGGCCGCGGCGCTGACGCCGGTGCCCGGGGGCGTCGGCCCGCTCACGATTGCGATGGTGCTCCACAACACGATCACCGCCGCCGAGCTCCGGGCCAGGGGCGGAGGTTCAGACGACGATCGATGAGGGCCCGGCGCTTGGAACTCCTCGAGGGCGAGCGCGAGCCGAGACACTGCGAATGCGACGACTCGCGCTGACCGGCGGGATCGCCACCGGGAAGAGCTACGTGGCCCATCGCCTTACCGCCGAAGGCGTGCCAGTCGTCGATGCAGACGCGCTGGCCCGTGCCGCCGTCGCGCCGGGCTCGCCGGCGCTGGCAGCCATCGTCGACCGATTCGGGGAGGAAATGCTGTCTGCCGACGGCAGCCTCGACCGCGGCCGGTTGGCACGGCTGGTGTTCACGGATGCCACCGCCCGCGCTGACCTCGAAAGCCTCATCCACCCCGAGGTCCGCCGAGGCATCGATCATTTCTTCCGCGGCCTGCCCGCGGCCACTCCGTTTGCCGTCGCGGACATCCCGCTCCTGTTCGAGACGGGTCGTGCAACCGACTTCGACGCGATCATCGTGGCCGCGTGTTCACCCGAGACGCAACTCGCGCGCCTGATGGCTCGAGACAAGTTGTCCATCGCCGAAGCGACGTCGAGGATCGCCGCTCAGCTGCCGATTGAGCAAAAGCGGCAGCGCGCGGACCACGTCATCGATACCGAGGGGTCCTGGGCCGAGACCGACGCGAGGGTGGAAGAGTTGCTGCGGCGCCTTCGGTCGGACCCGTAATCGGCGCGTGCCTGGGCGCGCGCACCGCTCAGGAATCAGCCGTTTCCTTGGCTGGCGCGATGCGCTCCTCCACAAAGCTGTTCCATTCGTGGCAGTGAGGACACTGCCAGAGCAGCTCGGTGGACCGGTAATGGCATTTCACACACGCGTGCGGGTCCAGAAAGAACACCGCATCTCGAGCGGCGGCGATATAGCGCTGCACGTGGTCCCGTGAGAGGCCTCCCCTCAGCATCACATCCCAGAGCGCCTGGTGGACCGTCAAGCCGTGCGGATTGCATCCAACCGCCTCGAGGAGCAGATCGAAGGCGGGCTCAAGCTCGCCGCGCCCCGCGAGATGTTTGCCCAGGGCCAGCCGTGCGCGCCATTCGAGGGGGTGGGCGACGATCAGCTGTCGGCACCGCTGTTCGAACTTGTGCGGTACGCCGGCGTCGGCCAAGGCGCGCTCGAGCCGGTCGAAGGCCAGATAGGCCCGCTCGGGGGACGCCTCGATCATGCGCTCCCACGACGACACGGCCGCCGTACGATCGCCCTGTCGGATTCGCACGTCTCCGAGGTTGAGGTGCGCAGGCGTCGTGCGGGGATCGAGGTCGATGGCGGCGTTGAAGCGGCGCGCGGCATCATCCAGGCGCCCCGCCTTCATCGCGTCGATGCCGCGCTCGTTCTCGAGGAAGGCCAGGACCGACTGGCTCCGGCTGTGCGTGTCAGGTCCACTCAACTCCACCAACTGGCGCCGGATCCGGAAGGCCTCGTCCCATTGGTGCTGTTCCTCGTGCAGCTTCTGGAGGTACAGCAGCGCGTATTGGTTGTTCGGGTCGAGCCTCAGCACTTCGGTGAACGCTTCGAGAGCGCGGTCGACGAAGCCACCCTTCTTGAAATCGAGACCGAGACACAGGAGCACATAGGCGTGCTCGGTGCGCGTCAGCTTCGGCCGCTGCAAGAGCGCCTGGTGGATCTGAATGGCTCGAGCGACCTGCCCGCGTTCCCGATAAACGTTGCCGAGGATCAGATGAATCTCGAGAGCGTCGGCGTCGACTCGCGCGGCCTGGCTCAGTTCTTCGATGGCGATGTCCAGCTGGTTGGCCACCAGAAAGTTGAGGCCGAGGACGTAGTGGTGAGACTCCCTGGCACGGCGCCGATCGATCCACTTGCCGTCGCGCAGCTTGTAGCGCTCCCAGGCTTTTCCGACGGCCAGCCCGACCAGCAGGCCCACGAGGGCGAGGAGAAACGGAACGTACTCCACGTCACACGAGTCCCGTGGGCCACAGGTCGTGCAGGTGCACCACTCCTTCGACCTGCCGCGCGTCGTCAATGACGACGATGGAGGTGATCTTCCGCTGCTCGAGAATGTTGAGGGCCTGCGCGGCCAGCGCCGACCGCGCAATCGCCACGGGGTTCGGGGTCATCACGTCTCCAGCGGTGAGCTCCAGGACGTTCGACGAGCCGGCCATCTTGCGGCGGAGGTCGCCGTCCGTGATGATGCCCAGCAGCACGCCGTCGGGAGCCACGACACAAGTCATGCCCAGGCCCTTGTGGGACATCTCGTAGATGACCTCCCGCATCGCCGAGTCGCTGTGGACGCGCGGAATCTGGTCGCCTCGGTGCATGAGTTGTTCGACACGCATCAGGCGGCGGCCGAGTTTGCCACCCGGGTGGAGGATGGCGAAGTCTCCCGGTTGAAACCCCTTCTCCGCCAGGACCGTCATGGCGAGGGCATCACCCATGGCCAGCATGGCCGTGGTGCTGGCGGTCGGCACGAGGTTCATCGGACACGCTTCTTCCGACACGCGACAATCCAAGGCCACCTGCGCGGCCTGTGCCAGGGTCGATCCCGGTTCGCCGGTGAACACGATGAGCGGGGTCCCGAGCCTGGTGAGCGCCTCGAGCATGCGGATGAGCTCGTCGTTTTCGCCGCTGTACGAGAGGGCGACCACGACATCCTCGCCGCGGATGACGCCGAGGTCGCCGTGAAGGGCTTCGGCGGGATGCAGGAAAAAGGCCGGCGTGCCCGTGCTCGAAAAGGTCGCCGCGATCTTGCGACAGACGATTCCCGACTTGCCCATCCCCGTGAGGATGACGCGGCCTCGGCACTGCTGGACGAGGCTGACGGCTCGAGCGAAGTGTTCGTCGAGGCGGTCGGCGAGGGCCAGCACGGCGGCGGCCTCGGTCTGCAGGACCTTGCGAGCCAGCGTCAGATCAGGCATGCGCCTTGACGATCTTATCAAGCTCGACCAGGCGCCGCAGCAGCGCCTCGAGGCGGTCGAGCGGCAGCGCGTTGGCGGCATCGCTCTTGGCGTGCGGGGGGTCCTCGTGGACTTCCATGAAGACGGCGTCCACGCCCGCGGCCACCGCGGCGCGGGCGAGGGGTTCGATGTACTCGGCCAGACCAGTCGTCACGCCGTCGCCGGCGCCGGGAAGCTGGAGGCTATGGGTGACGTCGAAGACCACGGGGTGACCGAGCTCCCGCAGGATCAGCAGCGCACGCATGTCCACCACGAGATTGTTGTAGCCAAACGACGTGCCGCGCTCGGTGAGCAGCACGCCGCGGGCACCGGCACCGGCAAGCTTGGTGACGACGTGGCGCATGTCCCGCGGGGCCAGGAACTGGCCCTTCTTGACGTTGACGGGCTTGCCCGTGCGCGCCGCGGCGACGAGCAGGTCCGTCTGGCGGCAGAGGAACGCCGGGATTTGCAGCGCGTCGACGACGGCAGCGGCGGGGGCGGCGTGCGAAGGCTCGTGGATGTCGGTCAGGACCGGCAGGCCCGTGCGTGCCTTGACAGCGGCCAGGGTCGCCAGGCCAGCCTCGAGCCCGGGGCCGCGAAATGAGGAGAGCGAGGTCCGGTTGGCCTTGTCGTACGACGCCTTGAAGACGATCGGCACGTCGAGCCGGCCAGCGAGGTCGGCCACGAACGAGGCGACGGTCTGGGTGTGGCGCTCGCTCTCGATCACACACGGCCCGACGATGAACGCCAGCGGGTGCCCCGTCCCGATCGTCACGCGGCCGCACGAGACGGGAGTGACGGCGTCCATCAGGCCAGGGACGCTGCGTCCACGGCATCACTGGCGGCGCCAACTCTCTGCTGGTAGGCAGCCGCGACGAAGCTGGCGAACAGGGGATGCGGGCGCAGCGGGCGCGATCGAAATTCCGGGTGGAACTGGACGGCCAGGAACCAGGGGTGGCTCGGTAATTCTGCGATCTCGACGAACTTGCCGTCCGGTGACCGGCCCGAGATCCGCATCCCGTGGTCCCGCAGCGCGGGTTCGTACAGGCAGTTGAACTCGAAGCGATGCCGGTGCCGTTCGGAGATGCGATCGACGCCGTAGATGCGGTGGGCCAGCGAGCCGGGCGCGAGATCGCACTCGTACGATCCCAGGCGCATGGTGCCACCCAGGTCGTCCACCCCCAGCAGGTCGCGCAACTTGTAGATCACCCGGTGAGGGGCGGCCTCATCGACCTCCGTCGAATCGGCTCCTTCAAGCTGACAGACGTTGCGGGCGAACTCGACCGTGGCCCACTGGAACCCGTAGCAGATGCCGAAGTAGGGCACGCGGCGTCGGCGGGCGTATTCGGCCGCCCACATCATGCCGCGCGTACCGCGCGAACCAAACCCGCCCGGCACGAGGATGCCGTGCGCCCCTTCCAGGAGCCCCGCCCCCCCCTCTTGCTCGAGGGCTTCCGACTCCACCCACTGGATGTTGATGCGGAGGCGGTTGGCGAACCCGCCGTGGTACAGCGCCTCGTTCAAGGACTTGTAGGAGTCCTCGTAACCGGTGTACTTGCCGACGACATGGATCGTGAGCTCGTCGTCGGGATGCTTGATACGGTGGACCAGCGCTTCCCAGTCCGTCATCCGCGGCTCGGTCGAGGGCAGGCCCAGCAGCTTGAGGATGACCGTGTCGAGGCCCTCGGCCCGCAACACCAGCGGCACCTCGTAAATCGTCGACACGTCCTTGGCCGTGATGACGGCCTCCTCGTTCACGTCGCAGAAGAGCGCGATCTTCTGCTTGATGTCGCGTGGCAGGATGCGGTCGGTCCGGCAGAGCAGGATGTCGGGCTGAATCCCGATGGAGCGGAGATCCCTCACGCTGTGCTGGGTCGGCTTGGTCTTGAGCTCACCCGCCGACGAGATGTACGGGACCAGCGTGAGGTGGATGTACAACGTGTGCTCGCGTCCCACATCCTGGCGGAACTGTCGAATAGCCTCGAGAAACGGCAAGCTCTCGATGTCACCCACCGTACCGCCAATCTCGACCAGCACCACGTCGACGTCGCGGCCGACCGTCTGAATGCACTCCTTGATTTCGTTGGTGATGTGCGGGATCACCTGTACGGTTCGCCCAAGGTAGTCGCCGCGCCGCTCTTTCTGTATCACCGACATGTAGATCTTTCCGGTGGTCCAGTTGCTGTGGCGCGTCGTCTGGGCGCTGGTGAACCGCTCGTAATGCCCCAGATCCAGGTCCGTTTCCGACCCGTCGTCGGTCACGTACACTTCGCCATGCTGATATGGGCTCATCGTGCCGGGGTCGACGTTGATGTAGGGGTCGAACTTCTGCAGGGTGACGCGATAGCCGTGGCCTTCGAGCAGCGCGCCGATGGATGCTGCGGCCAGGCCCTTGCCGAGCGACGAAACGACGCCGCCTGTGACGAAAATGTAATTGGTTGGTCGGTGTTCAGCTCGTTTCATGTCCCGTCCGATGGGTCGCGATGAGGTTAGGGCCCAGAGCCGCCATCGCCTGGGTCACGCGGCGCAGATCTGTCTCGGTATTGACCTCCTGCGAGATGTAGTCGGTATCGACGACGTGAATGCCGATGCCGTGCTCCAGCGCGCGCAGCTGCTCCAGCGACTCGGCCTTCTCGAGGGGGCCTGGCGGCAGGCTGGCCAGCGTCAAGAGCGTGTCGCGGCGATACACGTAGAGCCCGACGTGGATGCGAGCTGCGGTCGCGTTGCCGTCGCCGGGGGTGTACGGAATGGGGGCACGGGAGAAATAGAGGGCCGAGCCGTCACGCGCGCAGACGACCTTGACCATATGAGGGTTCTGCCATTCTGACGGCTCGCTCACGCGGCGGGCGGCGGTGGCCATCCGAATCGACGAATCTGCCAGCAGCGGCTTGACCGCCAAGTCGATCACCGACGGGGCCAGCAGCGGCTCATCCCCTTGCACATTGACGATCACGCCACAGGGCAGCTTGGACGCGATCTCGGCAATCCGATCCGTGCCGGAACGGTGAGCCTCCGACGTCATGCAGGCGATGCCGCCAAATCCCTCGACCACACGCGCCACGCGCTCGTCATCGGTCGCCACCAGCAGCAGGTCGATCGAGGTCGCGGCCGAGGCGCGGCGGTAGACATGCTCGATCATCGGACGTCCCCCGATGTCGAGCAACACTTTTCCCGGCAGGCGTGACGAGTGGTAGCGGGCGGGGATGACGGCGAGCACCGATGTTTCGGTCAGCGTCATGGGCAAACGCGTGACCGGAACTGCAGGCACGGGCAATCATACCACTGATCGCGCGGATGGCGTGGCGCGACCGCCAAGGAACGGTCGGTGCTGCGGAAAGGAGCGGCTCGGCGAGCTGCGGATGATGGACGAATGATCAAGATGATGGACGAATGATAAAATAGTGTCGAGCAATTCATGGTGCCGCGTACCGTTACGCTCGTGGGAGCCGTCGGCGTCACGGCCGGATGGCTTCTCGCCTCGATCGTGTCACCGCCGGTGGCACGTGTGCAGTCGCTGCCCGAGCGACGGGTGCCGGCCGCCGCCAAGTCTCAGCCCGAAGCCACACTCGTCGAGCCGCTCAAGCTCGTCGCGCCCCCAGCCCCAACGCCACCGACACCGGGGCGCAACCCGTTTGTGTTCGAGGCGCCGACGCCGGTGGCACTCCCAATGCCCACACCGACGGAGGCGGGCTCAGGTGGGGTGCCGACAGCGTCAGCATCCGTCTCGCCCGTCACCTACCCGACTCTCACACTGGCGGGAATCGCCACGCGCGTCACACCCGCCGGGCTCGTGCGCACGGCGGTCCTGTCCGATGGACGATCGGTGTTCCTGGCGCGCGCGGGCGAAGCTGCCGGGGTGTTCCAGGTGCTTGATGTGGCGGAATCCAGCGTGATCGTGCAGCGCGAGGGCGGCCCGCGCCTGGTGCTCGAGCTGCGATAGCGAGTGCCCGCCGTCTGCGTCCCGCGCTGCCGGCGCTGCCGGAGCAGTCGGCTTCTGATGCTCGACGCCCCCGCCGCTCCCTAGACCCGGACCGCCCACGCCGAACGGACTGCGGTGAGGGCGCGAATCTCCTCGAGCACGGCTTTCGAAAGGGCGTGACCGTCCGGATCGTCGACTGTCACGACGCCCACCGCGCCTTCGTCGTTTCGGCCGAGGGCGAAGTTGGCGATGTTGACTCCATGGCGTCCGAGAATCGAGCCGACGCCACCGATGACGCCGGGCCGATCGTCATTCATCAAGAGCAGCATGGCCCCGTCGAGCGGCGCCTCGACCTGTACCCCGTTGAGCAGAACGAGACGCGGATGCCCGTGGACGACGGTACCCTCGACCCATCGCTCGCCCTCGCTGGTCCGGACGCGAATCGACAGGAGACTGGTGTAGCTCCGGGGGCGGGCGCTGTGGGACTCCGCCACCTCGATGCCGCGTTCGGCGGCGACCGCACGGGCGTTGACCGGCGTCACGGCCGCAAAGAGGATGGCTTGGAGCAAGCCTTCGAGCGCAGCACTGAGAATCAAGGGGGTTGCGGTGCCCGACAGCGTGCCGTAATAGCGGACGCTCACGCCCTCGATGCGCGCGGTCCCAATCTGGCCCAGCACGCGACCCAGGCGCCTGGCCACCTCCGCAAACGGCTGGAGCCGCTGGAACTCCTCCGGCGCCAGCGCCGGGAAGTTCACGGCATTGCGGATGACACCCGCCTTGAAATAGTCGCGCAACGCCATGGCGGTCTCGACACCGACCAGCTCCTGGCCTTCACGTGTCGAGGCGGCGATGTGCGGGCTGGCCACCACCTGCGGGAGTTTCTGTAACCGTTGGTCCTTGGTGGGCTCATGCTCGAAGACGTCAAGGCCGGCGCCTCCGATGTGTCCGGATTCGATGGCGTCGGCGAGCGCCGACTCGTCGATGAGGTCCCCTCGGGCCGTGTTGACGATCCGCAAGCCCTTCCGGCAGCGGGCCAGGCGGTCCGCGTCGAGGATGTGGTGGGTCTGGGCCGTCGCGGGCAGGTGCAACGACAGGTAGTGTGCCTGCGCGCATAGATCGTCGAGCGACATCAACGGAATGCGCAAGTCCCGCGCCACCTGGGCGCTGATGAACGGGTCGTGGGCGACGATCTCCATTTCGAACGCCCGGGCTCGCCGCGCCACCTCCTGACCGATGCGGCCGAGCCCCACCAGCCCCAGGGTCTTGCCGCGAAGTTCCTCGCCGAGCAGGCTCTTCTTCTCCCACCGCCCCTCCTTCATCGACGCGTCGGCAGCCGGCAACTTTCGGGCAAGTGCCAGCACGAACGCCATCGTCAGCTCGGCGACGCTGATGCTGTTGGCGCCCGGCGCGTTCATGACCACGATGCCGCGGGCGCTGGCCGCGGTCACGTCCACGTTGTCGACGCCCGTGCCCGCGCGGGCGATCGCGCGAAGGCGAGGAGCCGCCTGGATGATCTCGGCCGTGATCTTCGTTGCGCTCCGCACGATGATGGCGTCCGCGTCGTGGACATCGGCCTTGATGTCGGCGGCACTTCGCCCCATGCGAGCATCGATCGACCAACCCTCGGCGCGAAGCACCTCAATCGCTGAGAGGGGAAGGTCATCGGCAACGACGATTTTCATCAGGTGTATGATTTCATACTTGCGCGGCGCACCGCGGTGCGCGGCGGAAAGTCAGACGCACCATGGGTGGTGCAACTCGCTCATTTCGGCCAGAAGTGCCGGCGGGAACCGCCACTCAGGTGATGATTTCCACACGGTTTTCCACAGAATGTGTTGACCGGCGCACAGCTGAGCGGGGCGATCTGACCTAACGGGTGGCGCGGGAACTGGGAGGGCGCGCTCGCCATCGAGACGCGGAGTCATCATGAATCGAAAAGTCAGTGTGGTCGGCGGCGCGGGCAATGTCGGTGCCACGGTGGCCCGATCCATCGCACAACGAGAGTTGGCCGATGTCGTCATCGTGGACATCGCAGAGACCAAGGCGGCGGGGGTCGCGCTGGATATCTATCAGTCCTGTCCCATCGAGGGGTCGGCGTCGCGCGTCATCGGCGTCGGGCCGAAGGATTTCGCGGAGACCGCCAACTCCGACGTGGTCGTCATCACGTCCGGCGTGCCCCGCAAGCCGGGCATGAGCCGCGACGATCTGCTCGCCGTCAACTACAAGATCATGCAGGAGGTCACCTCGGAAATCGTCAAGCACTCGCCGGCGTGCACCATCGTCCCGGTGGCCAACCCGCTCGATGCCATGTCCCAGGCCGTCTATCGATTGAGCGGGTTCCCCAGAGAACGCGTCATCGGGATGGCGGGCGTCCTCGATTCGGCCCGTATGCGTGCGTTCATTGCCATGGAGCTCGACGTCTCGGTCGACAACGTCTCGGCGTTCGTGCTGGGCGGGCACGGTGACACGATGGTGCCGCTCCCGCGGTTTTCGACCGTGGCGGGCATTCCCATCACGGAGCTGATCTCGGCCGAGCGAATCAAGGCGATCTGTGACCGGACGGCCAGCGGCGGGGCGGAGATCACCAAGCTGGTCGGCACGAGCGCCTGGTATGCGCCGGGCGCGGCGGCGGCTGCCATGGTGGAGGCTATTCTCAAGGATCAGAAGAAGATCATGCCGTGCTCGGTCTTCCTCCAGGGCGAGTACGGGATCAACGATCTCTTCGTGGGAGTACCGGTCAAGCTGGGCGCCCGCGGGGTGGAGCAGATCATCCAGATCACGCTGAGCGACGAGGAGCGCGCGGCGCTCCAGAAGTCGGCCGCCGCCGTCAAGGAGTTGGTCGACGTGATCAAGGTATGAAGGTCCACGAGTATCAGGCGAAGGCCATCCTCGGCCGCTACGGCGTGCCGGTGCCGCGAGGCGAAGTGGCCTTCTCGGCGCAGGCCGTGGGCGAGATCGCCCGGCGGCTTGGCGGGGGCACGGTCGTCGTCAAGGCGCAGATTCACGCGGGCGGCCGCGGCAAAGGCGGCGGCGTCAAGGTGGTCAGCGGGCCGGAAGAGGCCGAACAGGTGGCCCGCTCGCTGTTCGGGCAGACCCTCGTGACCTATCAAACGGGTCCGGACGGACAACTGGTCGGCCGGCTGCTGGTCGAAGAGGGCCTGGTGATCGCCCGCGAGCTCTATCTGGGCCTGGTCATCGATCGGGCCTCGCAAAACGTGGTGATGATGGTCAGCGCCGAAGGCGGGGTCGAGATCGAGGAGGTCGCGGCCAGGACACCGGACAAGATCTTCAAAGCCTACGTCGACCCCGCTGTTGGCCTGATGCCCTATCAAGCCCGCAAGCTCGCCTTCGCCGTCGGTCTGGGCCGACCGGCCGAGGCCGGCCAGACGAGCCTGCTGGCACAGGCGACCAAGCTGATGGGAGCCGTGTACAAGGCCTTTGTGGAGACCGATGCCTCGCTGCTCGAAATCAACCCGTTGATCGTGACTTCCTCTGGTGCCCTGCTTGCGCTCGACGCCAAGATGAATTTCGACGACAACGCGCTGTACCGACACGGTGATATCCGCGACCTTCGCGATCTGGCCGAAGAAGATCCGCTCGAAGTAGAAGCCTCGAAGTTTTCCCTCAACTACATTCGGCTGGACGGCACGATCGGCTGCATGGTCAACGGGGCCGGCCTCGCCATGGCGACGATGGACATCATCAAGCTGGCGGGCGGGATGCCGGCGAACTTTCTCGACGTCGGCGGGGGCGCCAGCGCGGACCAGATTCGGAACGCGTTCAAGATCCTGATGTCGGACGAACGGGTCAAGGCGGTGTTGATCAACATCTTTGGCGGCATCCTGCGCTGCGACGTCCTGGCTCAGGGCGTCATTGCTGCGGTGACCGAACTCGACGTGCGCGTCCCCATTGTCATCCGCATGAAGGGGACCAACGTCGAGGAGGGCAAGCGGCTGTTGGCTGAAAGCGGGCTGAATTTCACGACGGCAGACGCGATGAACGAAGCGGCCGAGCACGTCGTCACTCTGGCGCGGGCCGATGACCCGGCCGCGGCGCGCAGCTGAGCGGCGGGGCAAACGCATCACAATGGCAGTCTTACTCGATCGCCACACCCGCCTGCTCGTGCAGGGGCTGACGGGCCGCGAAGGCACCTTCCACGCGCGTGCCGCCGCGGCCTACCACACCACGGTCGTGGCGGGGGTGACGCCTGGCAAAGGCGGGTCCACGCACGAGGGCTGGCCGGTGTTCGATACGGTGGCCGAGGCGGTCAGCCGCACCGGCGCGAACGCCACCGTCATCTTCGTCCCTCCGCCGTTTGCGGCCGATGCGATCATGGAGGCCGCCGACACGGCAATCCCCCTGATCGTGTGCATCACCGAAGGCATCCCGGTGGTCGACATGCTCGGCGTCATGAAGTTCCTGGCTTCGCGTC
>JBQTIE010000177.1:0-10919 GCA_052389315.1 Acidobacteriota bacterium | reverse complement strand
TTCGCGCCAAACGCGGGATGGTGATCAGCCAGAGCGACGTCGCGTCGGACGTCGGGTTCAAGGTCATTCAGAGCGGCGGCAACGCAGTGGATGCCGCGGTCGCGACGGCCTTCGCGCTGGCGGTGACGCACCCGACGGCCGGCAACATCGGGGGCGGCGGTTTCCTGGTATTCCGCGCGGCCGCGGGCGACGCGACGACCTTTGATTTCCGGGAAGCCGCGCCTGCGGGCTCGAACCCGGAGATGTGGCTCGTCAATGGCAAGTACGACAGCCAGCTGCACCACAACAGCCATCGGGCCGTCGGCGTCCCGGGGACCGTGGCGGGCCTGCACCTTGCCTGGAAGACGCATGGCAGCAAGCCCTGGAAGGACCTCGTGACGCCCGCCGTGGCGCTGGCTCGCGACGGCTTCGAAATCAGCCACGCGCTCGCCCGTTCCCTCGAGCGCATGATTCCCGATTTCAAGAAGTATCCGGCATCGCTCGCGCAGTTCTCGAAGAACGGCACGCCGTACCAAGCCGGTGAGCTCTTGAAACAGCCCGACCTGGCAAGGAGCCTTCAACGGATCGCCGACCAGGGCCCGGCGGGGTTCTACGAGGGCGAGACCGCCATGCTCCTCGAGAAGGAGATGAAGGCCAACGGCGGCCTCATCACGCGCGAGGACTTGAAGAACTACCAGGCCCGGCAGCGCGCGCCGATCCGCGGCACGTATCGCGGCTACGAGATCATCGGCATGCCGCCGCCGAGTTCCGGCGGCATCTCGGTGCAGATGATGCTGAACATCCTCGAGAACCACGACCTCAAGGCCAACGGGTACGGATCGGCGAAGAACGTGCACCTGCTCGCCGAATCGATGCGCCGCGCCTTTGCCGACCGCGCCCAGCACCTCGGCGATCCCGACTTCGTCAAAACCATGCCGATCGATCGATTGATCTCCAAGCCGTACGCCGTCGAGCTGAACAAGACCATCAGCCCGAACAAGGCCTCGAAGTCATCGCCGTCCACTTTCACCTGGACCAGCGAGTCGGATGAGACGACGCATTTCTCCGTCGTGGACGAGCAGCGCAACGCCGTGGCCGTGACCTACACGCTCGAGTTCGGCTACGGCTCACGCATCGTCGCGCCCGGCACCGGATTCCTGCTCAACAACGAGATGGGCGACTTCAACGCGGGGCCGGGCCTCACGAACGAACAGGGGCTCATCGGCACCGCGCCCAACCTCGCGCAGCCTGGCAAGCGCATGCTCTCCAGCATGTCGCCGACCATCGTGGCGCGGGACGGCAGGCTGCTCATGGTGAGCGGCTCCCCCGGTGGCCGCACGATCATCAACACCGTGCTGATGACGATTCTCAACGTCGTCGATTTCGGCATGAACGCGCAGGAAGCCGTTGACGCGGGCCGCATCCACCATCAGTGGCTGCCGGATCGGATTTCGTACGAGCGCTTCGGGTTCTCCGCCGATACGATCGCCGCGCTGCAGGCCATGGGCCACACCGTGCAGGAGGGCACCAATCAGGGCGTGGCGCAGGTGATCGTCTACAACCAGAAGGAAGACATGCTGGAAGGCGGTCTCGATCGGCGCGCGGCGGACGGCGGAGCGGCCGGCAAATGATTCCGCAGATTCAGTCCACAGATTACACAGATTACACAGATTGATGGTGAAGGAAGTGGAATCGGTGGACTCTGCGTAATCGGTGGACTCTGCGTAATCGGTGGATCAGGTCTCGGGGCAATCGGCGGAGCGGCCGGCAAGTGATTCCGCAGATTCAGTCCACAGATTACACAGATTCATGGTGCAGGGGAGTGGAATTGGTGGACTCTGCGTAATCGGTGGAATCTGCGTAATCGGTGGATCAGTTCTCGGGGCAATCGGCGGACCGCGGAATCGGTGTCATCTGGAGGACCTTATGTCGTACGCGCGCCGGCGGTTGATGCTCCTCGGGGGTCTTGGGTGCCTGACCGTTGCGATGTCCGCGGGCGTCGGGGCGCAGCGCGGAACGGGGCGGGCGCTCGCGATCGAGGACTACTATCACGTGCAAACGGTCGGCAGTCCGCAGATCTCGCCGGACGGCCGATGGGTCGCCTTCACGCTCTCCACCCGGATCGAAGCCGACAACGGCACGCGGACAGAGCTGCACGTGGTCGCCACGGACGGGGCGACGGCGTCACGGCGCGTGCTCCACTACGGCAAGGATGTCGCCGACGCCTCGTGGGCACAGGACGGCCGCCTCCAGTACGTCGTCGATCGTCAGCGGTGGGCGATCGACCCTGCCAACCTGGATCAGCCGCCGTCGACCATCACGCCACCGCCGGCGGGCGCCGTCCTCAGTACGGACGGCCAGTGGCTGGCGCTCACGCGCGACCGGCCCCAGGCCAAGCCGGAGCCCGCCTTCGCGAGCGACTTCGAGCGCCGCCACCAGGAGCGCTTCAAGGGCGTCACCTTCGACTGGAAGGATTTCCAGCGCGATGGCCAGCCCTTCCCCGCGCCGAACCTGCGCGCGCGCCCAGGGGCCGACCTCGTCATCCAGCCGGTGGGCGGCGGCCCGGTGAAGGTGTTGATGAACCACGATGTGCGACCCACGAACATCGCCTGGCATCCCAATGGCGCGCTGCTCGCCTTCACAGCCGACCCTGACTGGCGCGACGAGCTCAAGTACGAGAGCCCCGATCTCTGGACGGTGACTACCGACGGCACGGTCACTCGCCTCACCGACGACGGTTACGTGTACGGGGACGTGGAGTTCTCGCCTGACGGCCGGTACCTCTCGTACACGCGATCGTTCGGCACCGACATGATCATCGCGCAGAAGCTGAACCATGGCGGGCCGCGCGATATCTTCATCCGCCCGGTCGCGGGCGGCGAGCCCGTGAACCTGACGGCCAAATGGGATCTCGACCCGGGCGACGCCATGTGGTCGCCGGACAGCCGCTATGTCTACTTCACGGCGGGCATCGGCGGCGAGGCGCATCTCTTCCGCGTCGGCGCGTCGGCGGCGCCTGCCGCCGTCGAGCAGGTGACAAAGGGTGAGCGGCGCCTCAACGGGCTCACCATCGATCGCGCGTTCAAGACCATCGCGTACACCGTGGGTCTCCACGACGCGCCGCCCGAGGTGTTCGCGGCCGCCATCGACGGTTCGAACGAGCGGAAGCTGACGCGAGCCCACGATCGCATCCTCGCCGAGATCGGATTCGGCAGAACCGAGCGCCTCCGATGGCCGAGTCTCGACGGGACGCCCATCGAGGGCTGGCTCACGTTCCCGCACGGCTTCGACGCCGCCAAGGGCCCCTACCCGCTCATCGTCTTCAGCCACGGCGGGCCGCACTCGGCCACCGGCTATAGTTTCGACTTCAAGAAGCAATACTTCGCCGCGAACGGGTACTTCGTCTTCGACACCAACTTCCGGAGCTCGACCGGCTACGGTGACGCCTTCAAGTGGGCGACGTGGGGTGAATGGGGCAAGAAGGACGGCGAGGACGTGATGGCGGGTGTGGACTACGTGCTGAAGCGCTATCCGATCGATCCCACGCGCGTCGGCCACACCGGCCACTCCTACGGCGGGTTCATGACCAACTGGCTCATCACGCAGTACCCGGACCGGTTTGCCGCGGCCATCACCGGCGCCGGCATCACGAACTGGATCAGCGACTACGGCACGGCCGACATCTATCGCACGAAGGAAACGGAGTTCTTCGGCACGCCGTGGGACAAGGAGGCGCGCGACCGGATGATCAAGCAGTCTCCCCTCACCTACGCGGGCAACGTCAAGACGCCAACCCTGTTCGTGCACGGCGAAGTGGATCAGCGCGTGCCGTACGAAGAGGGCGAGCAGATGTACTTCGCGCTCAAGCGCCGCGGCGTGCCCGCGCGGATGATTCAGTACGCCGGCCAGCCGCATGGCATCGCCGGACACTGGAACAACGTGCACCGGATGCTGAACGAGCTGGCGTGGTGGCAGACCTATCTTGCCGCCCGCGCGACGACGACGGCGGCGCGGGGCCGGGAGTGACGGCTCGGCGTGACAAGGCCACCTCGGCGCGGGCAGGTGCACGTGCCACCACGCCCCGCGGAGCCGGGCGAAGCCAACACCGCCCGTGCGAGGCGGAGCCGCGGCGGCACACGCCGACGGTCTCAGGCGGGGCCTCGACGAGAAAACTTGACTCCGCAGATTCCCAACCACTTGAGTCAAGTTTTCTCGCCCGGCGGGCTGCCCGGCCGGAGGCCGGGCAAAGCCAACACTGCCCCTGGCGAAGCGGAGCCGGCACGTTCTTCTGGGCGGTTTGAGGCGGGGCTTCGCTAGTGTCCCGCCCTGATCGCGGCCGGATCGATCACACCAGGCGCAGGCCGCGGGCGCTGAAAGGGCACGCCGGCGAGGACGGGGCGAAGCCACGGGTCGATTGTACGCAGGTCGGGGCGCGTTTCGTGTCTTGTGTGTCCTTGCGACTGTAAGGTAGCTTTGGCTGTGGCTTCCGCAGCCTGTGTGGCGCTCGTGGAACGGCTCGGCAGGGCACTGAGCGATCTGAACCTCGACGCCTTTGCGTCCTGGGCGGCGAACAAGCTGGCATTGCCGTCGTAACCCACCGAACCGCGATCAGGGTTCCCCAGCGTGCACGTATTCGAAACCGAACCGGCCTTTCACGCACAGGTTGCCGCGCGTCACGTCGTTGTCGAGCGGCGAGGTGACCTTGATGATGCGTTCGTCCTGCACGTGGACCGTGAGCGTGCACCCGACCCCGCAGTACGGGCAGATCGTGTCGGTCGCCGACTGCCGGTCGGGCGCCCACTCCCCCGCCTGACGGAGCGCGAATTCCGGTTTTGCCATGAGCGCGCCGGTCGGACACACGGCGATGCAGTTGCCGCAGTAGACGCACGCCGACTCGGGAAGCGGCACGTCCTGTTCGGTGGCGATGTGCGCGTGAAACCCGCGGCCCGCGACGGCGATCGCGAAAGTGTTCTGCGCGTCCACGCCGCAGGCCTCGACGCACTTGTAGCAGAGCACGCACTTGCCGTAATCGCGCACGTACAGGTCGTTGTCGTCCTTGACAGGTTGCTCGACCGTGGCGCCGCTGAAGCGTCCGGGGTCGGCGTCGTACTCGCGTAGTCTGGCCTGAAGCTCGTCGGCCGTCGAAAGGTCCACCGACGAGGCCAGCAGCTCCAGCACCACCCTGCGCGACGTCCGCACGCGCGGGGTGTTCGTGTACACCTTCATGCCGGCCTCCGCCGTGCGCGAGCAGGCAGGCGCCAGCACCCGTGCGCCTTCGAGCTCCACGACGCAGACGCGGCATGCGTTCACGGGCGTGAGCGTCTCCAGGTAGCAGAGCGTGGGGATGTCCTTGCCCGCGGCCTTGCAGGCGTCGAGCAGCGTCGCTCCCTGCGCCACCGCGACGCGTTCGCCGTCGACGGTCACGTCGACCGACGCGCGCGAGGGCTCGACCGGCGCTGACGGCACCACGGTCGGCGGCGGGGGGAGGTGAAAGGAGATGGCGTCGTGACTCATGCGGCGCCTCCTCCGCGGAACACGTGCAAGCGTGCGACGGCCGACTCGATGGCCGATGACGCCGTCTGGCCGAGCCCGCAGATAGAGGCGTCACGCATCGCCTGGCCGAGTTCGGTCAGGAGCGCGAGATCGACGGCGCTACGGCGGGGCATCGCGCTGTCGGCTCGGCCGGCGTCCCGAGTCGCGCCTGACGCGGCGGGAGATCCGCCGTTCATCAATCGCGTCAGCAGCTCCACTTGCCTCACGGTCCCCACGCGGCACGGGACGCATTGCCCGCACGACTCGTCTTCCATGAATCGTGCGATGCGCAACAACGTGTCCGGTATGTCCGCCGTGTCGTCGAACACCATGACGACGCCCGACCCGAGCGTGGCGCCCGCCGCACGGGCGTCCTCGAAGGTCAGCCGCATCGATAGTGCGTCCGGTCCCACGAACGTGCCCGCCGCGCCGCCGAGCAGAATGGCCTGCAGCGCGCGGCCGCGGGCCACGCCTCCCGCTCTCTTCACCAGATCGCCGAGGGTCATGCCCATCGGGACCTCGTACAAACCGGGCCGCACGACGTGCCCCGAGAGACAGAACAAACGCGTACCGGTCGAGGCGGACGTGCCTGTCCTGGCCCACTCGGCGCCGCCTTCGAGCACGATATCGATCACGTTGGCCAGCGTCTCCACGTTGTTGACGACCGTGGGCTTGCCGAACAGGCCGACCTCTGCTGGAAACGGAGGCTTCGAGCGCGGCTCGCCGCGCCGGCCTTCGAGCGAATTGAAGAGCGCCGTCTCCTCACCGCAGATGTACGCGCCTGCCCCGCGACGGATCTCGAGGTCGAACCGGACGCCGCGCCCCAAGACGTCTGCACCCAGGAGGCTGGCCGCGCGGGCATGATCGATGGCCTGTTGCACACGCGCCCGCGCGAGCGGGTACTCGCCGCGCACGTAGAGAAACCCCTCCTCGCATCCGGTGGCGTAGGCCGCTATCGTCATCGCCTCGACGATGGCGAAGGGATCCTCCTCGAGCAGCACGCGATCCTTGAACGTGCCAGGCTCCGACTCGTCGGCGTTGCACACCAGGTAGTGCGGGCGCGCCGGCTGTTTGGCGACAGCGTCCCACTTGCGGCCGGTGGGAAAGGCCGCACCCCCGCGGCCAAGCAGTTGGGACACCACCACTTCGGCAATCACCCCGTCGGGGCCGCGTTCGAAGGCTCGCGCCAGGGCCTCGTACCCGCCGCGCGCCCGATACGACTGGAGTGACGTCGGGTCCGCGCGGCCGATGCGACGAAGCAGCCTGCCTGACGCTCCGACAGCGGCTGCCGGCGTGACCGGTTCGGCGGTTTGGCCGCTCACCACGGCCACGATCTGGCCGGTGGTGGTCCCGGTGAGCGCCGTGGCGTCGGGCGTTCGACCCGCGCGGACGATGAGCGCCGCCGGCGCGCGATCGCACTGACCCAGACACGGACTGCGCTGCCACGCCCACGGCGGCAGGGCGTTGTTCGTCGGGCCCGCCCCAGGCTCCCCATTCGAATCGGCTGGCCGGGCGCCACCCTCCGGGCCCCGTCGCGCCAGCTCTTCACAGATCGCCTCGGCTCCCGTCATCCGGCAGGCGATGTCGTCGCACACATGCACGACGACCGGCGCCGACGGTTCCGTCGTGAACAGGTGATAGAACGTGACGACGCCCCAGGCCTCCGCGGGCGGCACACTCAACCGCCTGCAGATGTGGTTGAGCGCGCCGCGGCTGATCCAACCCACCCGGTCCTGCACGGCGTGGAGCGCCGGCAGCAGCAGATCCCGCCGATCGCGGACATCGGCCAGCCCGCCGCGCGCCATTCGCAGATCGTCCACCGTGCGCGTCAGCCCGCCCAGCCAGCCGGTCGGCGGCGGGCCGAGAGTGCCGTCAACGGCCTCACGCTCCGTGTCTGTCGGCTCTCCGCCGACGATATGCAGGTCCAAACCACGACCTCCGGGTTGAGCTGGTTCTGACTGTGTCTTCGCACATCCCGACTACGCCCGTTCGATGCTGATGGCCGCCGCCTTGAACTCCGCCGTTCCGGACCGCGGATCGGTCGCGTCGATCGTCAGCAGGTTCGTCGCGACATCGTCCGGGAAGTGGAACGTCATGAACGTCAGGCCCGGGCGCAACGACTCGTCCACGTGGACGGGGACGACCACCTCTCCGCGACGGGAGCGAACGCGCACGGACTGTCCTTCGTCGAGCTGGAGACGCACGGCGTCCTCGGGCGAGATGTCCAGGGTCTCGCCTCGCCGCGTCGGTGAGGCATAGGCGCCGGTCTGCACGCCGGTGTTGTACTCGGCCAGCCGACGGCCCGTCGTCAGGCGGAACGGAAACTCATCATCCAGGACGTCCACGGGCAGACGGTGCACGACCGGGGTGAACGGCGCGCGCGGACCCACGACGGGGCGCTCCCACAGTCGGCTGTGGAGGAACGGCTCACCCGGATGCTGCTCGTCGTAGCACGGCCAGTGGAGGCCGTCGAGGGCTTCGAGCCGCGCGTAGCTCATGCCTGCATGGACCGGCGAGAGCGCCCGCACTTCGTCCCAGACCCGCTCGGGGTCCGGCGGGCCCCAGTCGTGGCCGAGGCGGGCTGCCAACGCGAAGATGATTGCCAGATCGTCACGCGCCTGCCCCTCGGGCGCCTTCGCGCGGCGGACACGCTGGACGCGGCGCTCGCTGGAGGTGACGGTGCCTTCGACCTCGAAGGCCGCGGCGGCCGCGGGAAACACCACGTCGGCCAGCTCCGCCGTGCGCGTGAGGAACAGGTCCTGCACGATGAGGCAGTCCAGGCTCTCGAGCAGGTGTATCGCGCGCCGCTGATCAGCCTCCGACTCGACCGGGTTCTCGCCGATCACGTACAGCGCGCGCAGTTCCCGTGTTTCCATCGCCTCGAACATGCCCGACAGGTGCCAGCCCTTCTCGGGAGGCACGGCCACGCCCCACGCGCGATCGAACCTGGCGCGCACGGGGTCGTTTTCGACGTGCTGAAAGCCCGGCAGCCGATCCGGGAGTGCGCCCATGTCGCCGCCGCCCTGTACGTTGTTCTGACCGCGCAGCGGGTTGATGCCTGTGCCCCAGCGGCCGACGTGCCCGGTGAGGAGGGCCAGGTTGATGAGCGACAGTACGTTGTCCACCGCGGTGTGATGCTCGGTGATGCCCAGCGTCCAGCAGATCATGGCACGGGGCGCGCGGGCAAAGGTGTGCGCGATCTCCTGGATCATCGCCGCCGGAACCCCGGTGACTTCTTCGCCGCGCGCCAGCGTCCAGTCGTGCACCGACGCGCGATACGCGTCGAAGCCAGTCGTGGCGTGCTCGATGAACTCGCGATGGGCCAGCCCGGCGTGGATGATCTCGCGCGCGATCGTGTTGGACAGCCCGATGTCGGTCCCGACGTCAAGGCCGGCCCACAGATCGGCCCACTGGGCAGAGGACGTGCGCCGCGGATCGATCGTCAGCAGGCGCGCGCCCCTGCGGAGTCCCTTCAAGAGATGGTGGAAGAAGATCGGATGCGTCTCGCGGGCGTTGGATCCCCACAGCAGGACGCAGTCGGTTTCTTCAATCTCCCGATAGCAGCTCGTGCCACCGCCCATGCCGAAGACCGCCGCCAGACCGGCGACGCTCGGCGCGTGTCAAGTGCGGTTGCAGCTGTCGATGT
Organism: Acidobacteriota bacterium; assembly: GCA_052389315.1. Lineage (GTDB taxonomy): Bacteria > Acidobacteriota > Vicinamibacteria > Vicinamibacterales > UBA2999 > JACCSI01. The sequence continues at coordinate 1,762 of JBQTIE010000177.1, read as the reverse complement.
TGTTCGAGCCGATGACGACGCGCGCAAACTTCTGAGCGGCGAAGTTCATCTCGTTGGTGCTCTTCGAGCAGCTGAACAGGCCACACGACCGCGGGCCGTGCACGCTGACGACGTCTTTGACCCCGTCGGCCGCACGCCCGAGCGCCTCGTCCCACGTGGCCGGGCGAAGCCCGGCGCCACGGCGATCGCGCACCATCGGCTTGGTCAAACGCGCTAATCGAGTCATAACGGCAGTCTAGCACCCGACAGTCATGGACCGGTGGTCATCGGTCAGCGGGCGATGCCGCCAGCAGGGTCCTCATCCTCGGCTCTTCGACCCGGAGTCCGCCGGGCTGTCGCCGGGCCTGCTAGTCGCCCCAGAGCTCGACGGGGATCGAGAGCAGGACATACCGCTTGCGGAGCTCGACCACGTGCGCCGGCAGTTCGCGCGGGGGAAACTCCCCGGCGCGGCACCGATCGCGCAGCCGGCGGATCTCGATGCGGTAGAGGTCGTTGATCTGCTCGCGCAAACGCTGAGGCGGCGTCCCCGGCTGCGGCCGGAGGCCATGGCGGCTCAGCTCGGCGAGCACGTCAGGCTTGTAGCGCATCACGGACAACGCGTGAGGAACTCGCGCGCTTCGCTGGCCAGCGCCGTCGCGGCGTCGCCGATGCGCGCATAGGCGCCGCACGCCGCGGCCCGCCGGCCCAGTCGCGCCGCCGCTCGCGCCAGCCCCACGAGCGCCAGGGGTGTCGCTTCGCCCCGCACCGCCCGATCGAAGGCCAGCCGCGCCTCTTCGTACCGATCGACCTCGAGCCAGAGTTCGCCCGCGAGGAGATTAAAGGATCGTGGCCACTCGGCACGGCGGTCCCGCGCGGCGATCCGCTCGGCCAGATCGCGCGCATGCGCCAGCAGGAGGGCCATCTCATCCCGCTCGTCCTGAGCCGCCGCGATGGCGGCGCGGATCGCGGTCTGTGCGTACTCGGCGTCGATGCGCTCTCCGGCGACCCGCCACGACCCGAGCCGGGCGACCATCTCCAGGACCGGACCCGTCGTGGCCGGTGCGCCGCCGAGCGGCGCCAGCGCGCGCGCCGCCATCCACCCCTCAAGCGCCCGCGCGGCGATCTGGAGCTCGGCGCACCCCCCGGCGGCGGCGTGTGCCTCCCGCCGCAACAGGTCCAACGCCGTGCCGTCATCGCCGCGTAGGACGAAGTCTCGGGCCGTGGTCATCGCCGCCGCGCGCACACCCGAACAATCGGGAACCAGCGTGCTGCCGGTCATCTGCCCCGCCAGCAGAAGGATGCCGATCACGACGGCCTGCCCTCCTCTCGTTCCCCCGGCTTCACCGAAGCGCCCCAGGGCGCTTGCGATCCGACCTTCACTGCGGCGGCGAGGGCGGCCCGGAGGGTCGCGGCCCCTGGGCTCCCCGTATCTCGTACCCGGCAGGTGGTTCGGCACCGAGCAGGTGCTTGACGAAATAGTCCCAGCGGCGACGCACCATGTACGGTTCGCCCCCGAAGCCGTGGCCCCGGTTGGGCAACATGATCAAGTCGAAATCCTTGTTCGCCTTGATCAACTCATCGACGACGAGCAGCGTGCTGTAGTACGGCACGTTGGTGTCCATCGTCCCATGGGCCAGCAGCAGCTTGCCCTTGAGGTTCTTGGCGTGCGTCTGGTTGGCCTGGTCATCGTAGTTGCTGGTGCCGTCCGCCTTCCGGGCGAGCAGCCCTTGCCACTTCTCGGCCCAGTCGTCTTCGTAGACACGATTGTCGTGGTTGCCCGCCT
>JBQTIE010000176.1:0-4221 GCA_052389315.1 Acidobacteriota bacterium | reverse complement strand
ATTGCCCGCCCAGCCGGCGGTTCGACCAAACGCCGTCGGATGATCTCCGAAGCCAGAAATGCCAATTTGCCGTAATGACCACTTGTAGTCATAATATGGTTATGAAACAGGTGCGAATTGCTGAACTCAAAGCCCGACTCAGCGAGTACCTACGGACGGTACGCCAGGGTGAGACGGTCGCCGTGTTCGATCGCGACACGCCCGTCGCCCAGATCGTCCCGTTCCGTGAGCAACGCGCCCTGCGCGTCCGCAAGCCCGCACCAGCGGCCCCGCCTCTCAATCGTGTCCGCCGGCCGAAGCCGCTCAAGCTGAACGTGGATGTCGTCCAGCTCCTGCTTGAGGAGCGCCAAGGACATCGGTGATCGCGTACGTGGAGGCCTCTGTGCTGCTCCGCGTGGCTCTCGGGCAGCCGGACGCGCTGCCGGAGTGGTCGCGGATCGAACAGGGCGTATCAAGCGCGCTGATCACGACCGAGAGCCTGCGTACGCTCGATCGTCTTCGCCTGCGCGTCACGCTTGACGATGCCGAGATTGCTCAACGTCGCGCCAAGATCCTGGAACTGATTGCGTCGCTCGAAATCGTGGAGATCGACGCGCTGGTGTTGGACCGAGCGTCGCAGCCGATGCCCACTGAACTCGGGACGCTCGACGCGATCCACTTGGCCACGGCGCTCTTGTGGAAAGACATGACGCAGGAGGACTTGACAATGGCCACTCACGATGGCGCGCTCGCGCTTGCTTCGCGCGCTCACGGGCTGCCGGTCATCGGCGTGAAGCACGAATAGGGGCTTACCGAGCTATTTCGCCGGCACCAGACGCTTCAGCTCTTCCGTCCAGTTCTGCACGACAACAATTGCCTTGTCTCCCCCGAGCGCCTCTCCGCGTTTGATAATCACGAAACGTTGGCCATCAGGCGTCACGTCGAACGGTCGGGGGTCGCCGGTGGTCAGTGGGAACGTTCCTTCGAAGACGAGTTTTGCGACACCTGCAGTCAGTTGGGACTGAATCGAAATCGGCACGGCAAAGAGACTCGTCCCGTCGATGCTGAGGTAATGGAGTGTGCGGCCATCAGGCGACCAACGAGGTGCCCAGCCGCCTTCCGTCGAAATTTTTGGCCGATCGCCAAGCTGAGGATACCGTTCGACGTAGACTTCGAGCCGCCCGGACATGTTCGACGCGTACGCCAGCCAGCGGCCATCCGGCGACATGGCAGGCGCGCTTTCGAGGAATTGACTCCGTATGAGCCGCTCAAACTGGCGGTCACCCGCCATCGTCACCGTCCCGATGCCAGTTGCGGACACGAGCAGTGTCGTACCATCCCGCGACCACGTGTCCGCCTTGATGCGATCGGTCCCGTCGGTGACGGGAAACAGCCGTTCGGCAATCCCGCTGCCGTCGGCCCGTTGTGAATACAGTTCCGGTCGACCGCCCCGATTGGAAGTGAACACGATCCGCTGGCCATCCGGCGTCCACAGTGGATACTGGTCGTCGGCCGCGTCAGTGGTGATCTTCGTCGTCGTCCCACGAGCGATCTCGTACGTCCAGATGTCGCGCGGCTGGCCCGGATCGATCGCCAGGCGCGTGCCATCGGGCGACAACCGGACGGACTGATAGTTGCCGGGGGAAAGTCCAGCCAGGGGCTCTTCCCGCCCTGCCTGATCAATCCAGACGACCGTTCGTTGGGATTCGCGGTCTGAACTGCCGGGAATGTAGAACAGCGTCCCATCAGCCGAGAACGCGAAGTCCGCCGAACCGCCCCGTTTGGTGACGATGCCTTCGAGGACTGGAATCGGTGGAGTGGTAACCTCCAACCGTTCACGATCGAACCCCACTGCTCGCAAGGTGCCATCGATCGTGTACACCAGATGGCCGGTCGGCACGTAACGTGGATAGCTGCCGCCAGGGATGAGGATGCGCTGCTGGCCCGTTGCCAGGTTCAGCAGCGCGATCTGAGTCTGAGCGGTCTCGACGCCGCCCGTGGCGAGAACAATGGTGAACAGTACTGCGCGACCGCCTGGCAGAGTATCGGGCCAGGAGTGGCTTTGCTCACCTCGGGACGAGTCCACCTTGGTTATTTGCTCAGGCTCACCCCCGTTTTCCGCAACTCGCCACAAGCCGCCGAGCGCCCCCGCGAAGATTATCGCGCCGTCCGCTCCCCAACTCGCGCCGCGGACAAGTCCTTGGACAGAACAGATGGTGAACGATGGACCGCCGAGGATTGAGATTTTCTTCAACGTTCTGTCCGATTGATCGTTGAAGCCGACCCACCTGCTGTCAGCGGAAACGAACGGGCTGAACGCATTGCCGGTCTGGAGCACGACGCGTGACAGTTGATTCAGCGGGCGCACGACCAGCACGCCTGCACCGCTCCGGCCCGTCCAGTACACAAGGTTGGCGCCGTCCGGTGAGACAGCAAGATCATGACTGCTGTTGGCAACAGCGAGCGGCTGAGTGGTGGGTGCGGTGATCGCAAGACGCATGACGCGCGGTGGATCCGGACGCGTCAGCTGCCACACGACCGCCGCTGCCGTCGAACCGCCCAGTAAGAACGCCGCAACGATCCACGGCAACGATCGCCGCCAGGCCCTTCCAGGCTGCGCGGCCACCCCAGCACCAGCCGCTTCAGCCAACGGGAGGTCGAACGCGCCCTCCAGGGCAAGCCGCATATCGCCGATGGCGTGCAATCTGCCCTTCAGAGTCTTGTCCAGCGATCGACGAAGACAGATGCGCAAGCCAGGCGACATATTCGACGGAAGCGCATCCCAATTGGGCTCGGATTTGATGACGCTCGCCAGAACCTCGGTCACCTCGTCGCCAGGAAACGCGCGGCGGCCTGTTAGCATTTCGTATAGCACGCAGCCGAATGCCCAGACATCGCTCCGTTTGTCGGCCGGGCGACCCTTCGCTTGCTCCGGACTCAAGTAGGCGGCGGTACCGAGGATCATCCCGGCCTGCGTCATCGCCGGCGTGGTGATCGTTGGGGACATCGACACACTCGGCGACGAGCCCGGTGTCGGCTCCATCACCTTCGCCAACCCGAAGTCGAGCACCTTCACAGTGCCGTCAGTTCGGACTTTGATGTTCGCGGGCTTCAGATCGCGGTGAATGATGCCCTGCTCGTGCGCCGCTTCGAGGGTCTCCGCGATCTGTTTCGCGATGGGCAACGCGTCGTCGAGCGGGACCGTGCCGCACGCGATGCGCTGCGACAGATCCTCACCCTCGACGAGCTCCATCACGAGGGCGTGCGTGCCGGCGGATTTCTCGAACCCGTAGATCGCGGCGATGTGGGGATGATTCAGCGACGCGAGCGTCTTCGCCTCGCGCTCAAACCGGGCTAAACGGTCGGCGTCCGCGGCGAACGCATCCGGCAGGATCTTGATCGCCACCTGGCGGCCCAGCGTCGTGTCCGTCGCCCGATAGACTTCCCCCATCCCACCAACGCCGATCTGCGCGGTGATTTCGTAGACGCCGAGGCGGGAGCCGGGGATGAGGGCCAGGGTTTTGCGTGATCATACGGCGGCAACAGAAAGAAATCACTCCCCGGTGCCGCCTGGGGGGGGCCCAGCAAGCGGGATTTCACCCCAATCATATCGATCCGGACGCCGTCGCTCCGAGCCGCCCGTCGCAGATACACGACGACCGCCACGGTCGGCCGCCGCTCACGAAGTTGGCGTGAACACGAGACCGCCAACTGCTGGGGCGTGACGAACAACCGAAAGGGCACGAACACCAACCGCGTCGTGGTGTTTCGCAACGCCGGGTGAGCCGCCGGATTCGGCGCCGATCACTTCTTCGGTCGCACGGCCTGTTCTGACGCCTTCTCCTGCCACCGCGCGCCGCTGAGGATGTTCAGCAGGCCGTAATTGCCCTCGTGGCAGGCGTACTCGTAGATCGGTCCAGCGGTTTTCACCATCGGAAACGACACGGTCCACGGCCTCGTCCATGTCGACGGGTCATCGACCGTAAAGCGGTACTCGAGCGTCTCGGCGTCGAGGAGGGTCAAGCGTTCGACCAGGTGCAGGTTGGCACCCGATCCGCGGAAGCTGGTTTTGTCCGTGAAGCCGATCGACTCCACGACGAGCGTGTCGCCGTCCCATCGGCCGCGCGGTTCGCCCAGCCATTGGCGGACGCCCGAACTCGCACGCGGGCGGGGGTCCATGGAAACGATGCGCGCGTCGTGAATCATCTCGGTGAAGAGCACGACGTAGCCTGGAGCCTGGAG
>JBQTIE010000175.1:0-6155 GCA_052389315.1 Acidobacteriota bacterium | reverse complement strand
CGGCTCTCCCCCCATCGACTGGTCTGCCAGCATCGAACGGATCGTCGTCATCAACGTCCTGACACCTCCCCGCCCTCAACAGTCATTTCCGAGGAGTGAAGTGTCTCATCTATCTTGGCAGGGAGGGAGCGCGGATTGCAGGGCCGCCAATGAGAACGTCCAGGTGGTGTTTGGCCGAAGGAGCTCAGTGATGACAATAGAAGGCAGATAGCCAAGACCGGCCATCCAGAGGGCACGGAGTACCACAACGGTTCCGCCATTGGGCCGGTCGTTGAGGAGCCATTCCGCCGAGAGCCACCTAAGCATCTCGTGTCCGGCTAACGCATTGCGCTTCAGCCGCGAAGGCGCGCAGATCGACGTCGCGAGCGGCCACGGCCTTGGCGCGCCTTCGTCGGCTGCAAGCGCCTGTTAGCCGGTTTCTTCCGTGTTGCGCGCCAGCGAGTCAGCGATGCTGCACTCTCGCCGGACGGAAGGCCTCGGAGCAGACCTTCGACCGAGATGTCCTCGTCGAGAGCCGGCCAATGAATGCCGATTCCTGGACCGATCAGTTGCCAGCGCCGGCGTTCGCTGCCGGTGCCTTCAGCCAACCGCGGGTACCACGATAGCGGTACCGAGACGACTCGCCGGTCGCGCAGTTCCACGATCAGGGCGTCGTCAGTGACCCGTACTGTTCTTACCGCGGCCGTTGGTGCCGTCGGCGATGCCGAAGTAGTCATGCCATGCCTTATAGAGCGCGGCTTCGTTCGCTCGAACGATACGCGCGATTCGATTGCACTCGGTCCCGCTGAAGCCATATTTGTACGCCTGCCGGACCGGCGCCAACCAGAACTTGGCGAGCTTGCCCTCGCGCTTGACGTGGACGTGGGGCGGCTCGTTGCGGTCGCTGGCGAAGAAGAAAAAGCGATATGGACCGCTCTGCAGGACGGTCGGGCTCACGGGCCACTATTCTGACATCGTCCGGCGTGGCGATCTCATGATCCGGCTAACAAGTAGTCGGTTGAACTCGATAGACCTATATTCGCACAGTGCCCGCAGTGTAGCGCAGCGGATGCCTCGGCTCAATGTGTTGAGAAGTCCAACCAGAAGCGGCACTTGCCAGGAGCACCCCCAGGGAAGGCTGTTGGAATATGCAGAACTCCATAGCGCGCATGCGCCGACGGGTGTCGCAGGATAGCTGGATCACCGGCGGCCGGGGCCCAGGCCGAACTGGTCCAGCGGGCTTCGGACCCCCCGCCCGCCACGGTTCAACACGTGCGTGTAAATCATCGTCGTGCTCACGTCCCGATGCCCGAGTAACTCCTGAATCGTTCGGATGTCGTACCCCGCTTCGAGGAGGTGAGTCGCGAAGCTATGTCGAAGCGAATGGCAGGTGGCAGGACGAGCAATGCCGGCTGCTCGAACCGCGTCCCTGACGGCCCGCTGGAGAACCGATTCGTGCAGGTGATGCCGGCGTCGCTCACCAGTCGTCTGGTCGACGTAGAACCGCGTCGCCGGAAAAACCCACTGCCACCCCCACTCGAATGGAGCACGAGGGTACTTGGCTCGAAGCGCACCAGGCAGCGCCACGGCCCCACGGCCGGCCGCCAAGTCCGCGACGTGCTGCCTCTGCACGCGCGCCAGGTGTTCGAGCAACGGTCCCTTCAACGTCGCCGGCAGCATCGTCACACGATCCTTGCCCCCCTTGCCGTCCCGGACCGTCAATTCGCCTCGGGCCAGATGCAGATCCTTGACCCGCAGCTCAGCACACTCGAGGAGCCGAAGCCCTGCTCCGTACATCAGCGACGCCATCAGCCACACCGGGCCGCGCAGCCGCTCCAGAAGCAACCCGACTTCCTCTCGGGACAGCACCACTGGCAGCCGGACCGGCCGCTGCGCGCGGACGATATCGTTCATCCATCCGAGACGCTGGCCGAGCACGACCTCAAACAGGAAAAGCACCGCACTGAGCGCCTGGTTCTGGGTCGACGCGCTCACGCCGCCTTCGGCCAGGCTGGAGATGAACGCCGTCACATCCGCCTCCCCGAGCTCCCGGGGATGCCGCCTGCCGTGGAACAGGATGAACCGTCGAATCCAGGAGACGTACGCTGCCTCGGTCCGTCGGCTGTAATGTCGCAGGCGGATGGCCTGTCGCACTCGATCGAGCAACTTGGGCGCGCCGGCGGGGGTCGCGAGCGGACTCGCAGGTGGCTGGCTCACGCCGGGGCCGACTGCGAACACCGTGCCACCAGACGTTCCTGCTCAGTGACCAGCCACGTGGAGACGGCCAGGATCGGGCCGGTCAATCGTGTCAACCCCGGTTGCCATGGCCCCAACCGTCGTTGCCGGACCGGCGAGCGGCCGAGACATCCCGAGCGACACACAAAGGACGAGGGCGAGCCTCCAGACGCCGCGCACGCTCTGCCGGCCAGTCCAGACGCGCCCATCGACGCAGTTGGCCGGTGATGCGGCCCGACGCCACAGTCCTGTCCCGTTACCCCGTCCCTGGTTTGGAAGTAGAGAGGCGTAGAGGGCCCTGATGCCGGCCCCTCGGCGATTGAGGCAGACCATGGCCCTGCGGATGTTCACGAGAAACGGCACGCCGGACACGTCATCCCCAGCCGTGACGAGCTGATCGGGCGGCGGCGAGTGTCCCGCCGGATCCGCTGTGCATCAGTGGTCGCCCTCGGCGTCGAGCGCGTGGGCCTGTGAACCCACCGATACGCCGCAGCCGTTCTTCGGCCGGTGCGGCACAGTCTGGAACACCTTCTCGACCCCTAAGGACCCGGGGATGCTCCCTGTAACGTATACGTCGGCCCACGACGGCTCGGGCTGCATGTCGTGTCCTGGGTGACCACCGAGTGACCACGGCGATCTTCAGGGACCGGTGGCGCGCGCCTGCCAACTGCCGTCACTGTGGTGTTTGAGAAGTTCAGATCTTGGTGGCCAGGGGCAGAATCGAACTGCCGACACCGTGATTTTCAGTCACGTGCTCTACCAACTGAGCTACCTGGCCGGTTGGCGGGCGAGCGAAACCCCGAGTATAGCAGACGTCACGAGCGATCCCGTGCGCGCCGGCGCGCCCGCGAGGAGATCACTCCGGCATACACGATCACGTTGATGACGACCGCCGCCAGGCCGAACGCCCACTGCGCCTCTCGCGTCAGTCCGGCCGGGTACAGGAGAGGAAAGATCCATCGGGCAATGAAGTCGCCGTCGTAAGCCGCGAGCCCGGCGCGCGCACGCAGCGCGTTCTCCAGCGGCGTGAGCGGACACACGCCGCCCGACCACTCAATCCACACGCCCCAGACCAAGACAGGCACGTGCGCCCACGCGGCACGCGGCCAGCGCAGGAGACACAACCCACCGGCGACGACGAAGATCACGAAGGCCAGATGGAGGAGCACGACGAAGGCCGCAAGGACCGCGAACATGGCGGCAGCAGAGGCGGGCGACCCGTTGGCGGTCAAGCCCCGAGGATCATGGCCGCACCACGACGCCGGGCGGGAGGGGGCGCGGCAGCGTCCGCGTGTAGGTGGCCGGATGGCGTCCGCCGAGCACCCAGAACGCGACGGCGGAGCCGACCAGAGCCCCGCCAAGGACATCGAGCGGGTAGTGGTGGCCGAGGTACAGCCGCGAATGTGCGATCACGGCCGCCAGCGTCCACCACACGAGGCGCGCCTGCGGCCACATCCGCGAGACCGCGATCGCCGCCCCCACAGACGAGGCGGCATGGCCCGAGGGAAACGACCAGCTCACGGGCGGGGGCGGCAGTGCGCGCCCCGCGGCCTCCACGTGCACCGGCGGGCGCGGACGCGCGATCAGCGGCTTGAGCGCGCCATCGACCAGCCCATAGCTCACGCCCAGGGTGAGCAACAGGCGCCACGCCGCGGCACGATATCGGGGCGTCGCGATCCCCATCACGCCGAGCAGCAGCCACAGGCGGCCACCGCCTCCGACGAGACTGGCCCACGCCATCGCGTGGTCCAGGGCTGGGCCGTGCCATGAGGTCAGCCACTGGAGCAACGCGAGATCGAACGACGTCACGGGTGCTCAGACCGGCTGGGGTTCCGGCTCCTTGAGGAGACCCAAGTCTCGCCGCACACGATCGTCGATGGCGCGCCGGATGTCCACGTGATCCTTGAGAAACGCCTTGACGTTTTCGCGTCCCTGGCCGAGCCGCTCGCCGCCGTAGGCAAACCACGCACCGCTCTTCTCGATGATCTTCCGCTCGACGGCGAGGTCGAGCAGGTCGCCCTCCCGCGAGATCCCTTCGCCGTACATGATGTCGAACTCGGCCTCGCGAAACGGCGGCGCCATCTTGTTCTTGACCACCTTGACGCGCGTCCGGCCGCCGACGGCGACGTCGCCATCCTTGATCGCGGCGATGCGCCGGATGTCGATCCGGATCGACGCGTAGAACTTGAGCGCGCGCCCGCCGGTGGTCGTCTCGGGATTGCCGAACATCACCCCGATCTTCTCGCGCAGCTGATTGATGAAGATGAGCACGGTCTTCGACTTCGAGATGCTTCCCGTCAGCTTGCGGAGCGCCTGCGACATCAGCCGCGCCTGCAGCCCCATCTGCGCCTCGCCCATCTCGCCCTCGATCTCGGCGCGAGGCACGAGCGCCGCCACCGAATCGACGACGACGACGTCGACGCTGCCGGAGCGGACGAGCACTTCGACGATCTCCAGGGCTTGCTCGCCATTGTCGGGCTGTGACACGAGCAGGTTGTCGATATCGACGCCCAGCTTGCGGGCGTAGTCCGCGTCGAGCGCATGCTCGGCGTCCACGAACGCCGCCGATCCGCCCGCGCGTTGCGCCTCCGCCACGACCTGTAACGCCAGCGTCGTCTTGCCGGAGGATTCGGGTCCGAAGATCTCGACCACACGGCCGCGCGGCAGCCCGCCGACGCCCAGGGCGTAGTCGATGCTGATCGAGCCAGTCGAGATCGCTTCGGTCGGGGCGATCGCACTGCGCTGCCCGAGCCGCATGATGGCGCCCTTCCCGAACTGCTTTTCAATCTGGCTCACCGCGACATCAAGGGCTTTCAGTCGTTCCTGGCGTTCATCCGTTGGCATGTGGCGTTCCCTTCGCGCTCAGAGGAGATGGGCGGAATGCCCCCCGACCGCCCTCCATACTAGAAACGCGCCAGGCGAAAGTCAAGCGAAAATCTGTGCGCGGAATGGGTGTTTGGCACCTGATTCCAATAACTTACAGAGGTTCCTGACTTTCGCCCCAGACGGCGGGCAATCGCAGATCCTGCCACGACGCGTTTGACGCGACGCGCACATTCTCCATACCGTGATTCGATGCCGTCGCCGGTTGGACATGCCCTGGGAGGGCTGATCGTCGAGCTGCTCGCACCCCCCGGGGCCGACAGCCCCCGTGCCGCGGCGTCCGCCGCCCCGCCCGTCGAGGCGCAGCCGATCGCGGCGGGGTCCTGGCCGCTGCCCACTCGTGGGGCCGGCGCGTGGCTGGCCGTGACAGCGGCCTGCCTCCCGGACATTGATTTCCTCTGGGGACGTCACAATCTCGAAACGCACAGCGTGGGCATGGCCGTCCTCGTCGGCCTGCTCGTCTTCGGATGGCAGCGATCAGCGCGTGTGGCGATCGTGTGCGCGCTGGCCGTCCTGTCTCACGTCCTGCTCGATTGGCTGGGCTCGGATGACGCGGCACCCCTGGGCGTCATGGCCCTGTGGCCGCTCTCGCGGGAGTTCTTCTTCGGCGAGGTGTTTCTCTTCGACGCCGTGTCGCGGCAGTACTGGCAACCGTGGTTCGTGAGGCACAACCTGATGGCGCTCGTGCGTGAAGTGGTGCTGCTCGGGCCGCTCGCCGCATGGTTGTGGTGGCGTCCGCACAGAGGCGGTCGGAAGAGCAGGCGTGGGCGGTGAGGCGTGGCGCCGCGGTGCGAACCACCAGCCCGGCGAAGCGCCTCGAGGGGGGCCGCAGGTCTAGGAGCCTTGACGGCCCCGAATGTTGACCAGATGAGTCAAGTTCCTCCGTCAAGGCGACCGCCCGGCCGGAGGCCGGGCAAAGCCAGCACTGCCCCTAGACAATATGGAATGACCGGCTCTCCATCGTAACGTTGTAGTGCTTCGCAGCACTCAACACGGTGGTCAGAGCCACCAGATCGCGGGTTAGCGCCCGAGGGCGCCAGAGCCGCATCGAAGGGAGC
>JBQTIE010000174.1:0-5680 GCA_052389315.1 Acidobacteriota bacterium | reverse complement strand
GCAGTCGCGTTCGCCCCGCCGACGCGCCCGCGACGGACCACGTGCGATTCGAGCTGACCACGCCCGAGCCCGGCGGCCCGGAATACCCGCAGGGTTCGGCCAGCCTCTCGCCGGACGGACGCCAGATGGGCTATGCGGCGCTCTCAGGGTCCAAACGCCTGCTGTGGGTGCACTCGTTGAGCACGGGCACCGCCCACGCCATCGAGAGCACCGACGGGATTGGGCCGGCGATTCTCGTGTGGTCACCCGACAGCCGCCACCTGGCGTTTTCGGCCCCTTCCGAACGGCGGCTGAAGCGCGTGGCCGCCACAGGCGGTCCTTCGCAAGTCATCTGCCCGTTGCCAGAGTTCGCCACCACAGGCGCCTGGGGCGCCGGCGATGTGATTCTCCTCAGTGGTCGCGGGATGCGTCGCGTGGCCGCAAGCGGCGGAGAGCTCGTGCCCGTCACCGCAGCCGCCGACACGAGCGAGGAAACGCATCAGTTTCCGCAATTCCTGCCGGATGGACGCCACTACTTCTACCTGGCCAGCACGGCGGGCGGCCAGCTGCCGACCGCGTACGTGGGTGCGCTCGACTCCGCCGACAGACGGCCTTTGCCCGGCATCACCTCCGAGGTGAAGTACTCATCGAGCGGCCATGTGCTGTTCCTGCGCGAGGGGGCGTTGATGGCTCAGCCGTTCGACGTCGAGCGCCTCGAGCTGTCGGGCGAGCCGTTTCTCGTCGTCGATCGGCTCTCGGCGTCCACGGCCGTCGCGGGCGCGTTCTCGGTGTCCGCCAACGGCACGATGGCCTATCGAGCGGCATCCGCTCGAAGTGACAGCCAACTCACCTGGATGGACCGCACTGGAACACCGGTAGGCATCGCCGGTCCGCCGGGGCGGTACGCCGATATCGAGCTGGCGCCCAACGGCCGATTCGTGGTCTTCGAGGCCGGCGGCGGCGCCCTTGGCTCGGGATCGAGGGCCGGTGACATCTGGGTGCTGGACATCGAAAACGGCGTGACGAGCCGCATCACCTCGGATCCCGCGCGGGACGACAACCCTGTGTGGTCCGCGGACGGCAAGGCCATCGCCTTTCGCGCGGACCGCGATGGCGGACACCTCTATCAACGCGCCTTCGGCGCGGTCGCGGAGGATGCGCTGGTGTTCAAGGGCCAGACGCGCGAGTCGCCGGACCACTGGTCGCCCGACGGGCGTTTTCTCATCTACACGACGGCCGACAACGACGTGTATGCGTTGCCGATGACGGGCGATCGCACGCCGGTGCCGGTCGCCACCACGAAGTTTCGCGAAAGCGACGGCCGCGTCTCGCCAGATGGCCGCTGGATTGCGTACGTCTCGAACGAGTCGGGCCGGAACGAAATCCACGTGCAATCGTTTCCAGACGCGACGCTCAAGCAGCCAGTGTCGACCGCGGGCGGAGGCATTCCTCGATGGAGCCACGACGGCCGAGAGCTGTACTATGTGGCGCCTGGCGACACTCTTATGGCGATTGCCATCAAGCCGAGTCGTGACGGGTTGAGCGTCGCCGCACCGACGCGGCTGTTTCAAGCTCAGGGTCTCCAGTTCGCGGAGGGCAGTTACGCCGTGTCCTCGACGGGGCGTTTCCTGGTCAGCGCGCCGCTGGCCGAACGGACGAGGCAGCCAATCACCGTGATCCTCAACTGGGCGTCGGGCCTGCGGGCCGGTCGGTAGGTCGGGTGCTGGGGTGCGGTGCGGCCCTTCGACTGGCACAGGGCCGCCCGGAGCCTGTCGAAGGGCGGTGCTGAGGTGCCCGGGGTGCGAGGCGGCTGGGCGATTGACATTCGGACGGATCATGTACATATGCTGTACATGTACCTCCAATGACAAGGAGCGCGTGATGCCCGCAGCGGTCGAACGGATCGTGGTTCAGGCCACGGCCGAGGAGAAAAAAGCGATCGTCGCCAAGGCCCGCAAGCTCGGCCTGCCGATCTCCGAATTGATGCGCCGAGGGGCAGCCGCGTACGAGCCACCTGACGCCGATGCGCAACTGGGCGCGCTCGCCGATCGAGCGCGCGCCGCCGCCAAACGCGCCGGCGCCGCCATCGACGACGCGCTGGGGTTCATCGAGGCGAGCAACCGGCGGATCGCGGCGATGGAAGCCCCCGCCGCGCGGTTCATGGCGCGGGAACGCGCAGAGGCCGCCGTCCGGCCCCGCCGGAAACCACGTCGATGAGCGTTGGCGATCGCGTGTGGAATGCCCTCACCGCGATGATCAAACTCGAAGACAAGGTCACGCGGCAGGCCTCCGCGCTCAAGGATCAGCAGTCGAAGATCGAGGATCTCACCGAGCGAGTCATCCGCCTCGAAGCGCAGCTAGAACTCCTGGTCGGAGCGGCCATGGTGAAGCGGCTCAAGGGCGATTGAACCCGCTGGTCTTCGACAACTCGATGGCAGACGACGCGGCGCGCACGGCAGACATCGAGTGGCGGACGGCGACGTTCACACGCGCGCTGGAGAACATGAAGACGCTGGCCGAGGGCGGCACGCGGCCGCCGCCGAGGCCGAAAGTGTAGAGGAGTGCGTTCCATGCCCGCATCAGCCCATCTCGTCCACGCGCATGTCCCAGTCGTCCGGCGCGGCCCGACGCGTCGTCACACCGCGACGCTGCTGATCTTCTCGATCGCCGCCCTCGCCGGCGCCCGGTCGGCACAAGACGACGTCGTCCACGCACAACGGCCAGCCGTGCCCGCGCGAGCACTCGCGGGAGTCGATCGTATGGGCCAGGCGCAGAACTCACCGGCGCTTCGCGCGGCGGACCTCGCCGGCCTTCGCCTCCGCACCATCGGGCCCGCCAACATGTCCGGCCGCTTCGTGGACATGGACGTCATGGAATCCGATCCCTACGTCATGTACGTCGCCTCCGCCACGGGCGGCGTGTTCCGCACCCGCGATGCAGGCATCACGTGGGAGGCGGTTTTCGAACGCGAGCTCGTCCACTCCGTGGGCGACATCGCCATCTTCCAGCTAATTCCCACCATCCTCTGGGTCGGCACCGGCGAGCGTGCCAACCGGCAGAGCGTGAGCTGGGGCGACGGCGTCTACAAGTCCACCGACGCCGGCAAGACGTGGACCAACGTCGGCCTCCGCACCAGCAAGCACATCGGCCGTATCGTCCTGCATCCCACGAACCCCGACATCGTCTGGGTCGCGGCGCAGGGATCGGTGTGGGGCCCCGGCGGCGACCGCGGCGTCTACAAGACGGTGGACGGCGGCAAGACGTGGGTGCGCACGCTGCACGTGGACGAGGACACCGGCGCCACCGACGTCGCGATCGATACCCAGGATCCCAACATCCTGTTCGCCGCGACCTACCAGCGGCGGCGTACCGCGTTCGGCTTCGATGGCGGCGGTGCAGGCAGCGGCTTGTGGAAGAGCGTCAATGGCGGCAGCACGTGGACACGCCTCTCCGGCAACGGCCTCCCGAGCGGCGACATGGGACGCATCGGCATCTCGATCTACCGCAAAGATCCGCGGATCGTCTACGCCAGCATCGAACAGGGGTTTCGCTACAACGCCTCCACCGCGTACATCGAGCGCCGCGCCGGCCTCTACCGCAGCAACGACCGTGGCGCCACCTGGCGGGTGATGTCGGACTGGAATCCACGCCCGATGTATGCGAGCCAGCCAACCGTCGATCCCAATGACGATCGCCGCGTCTACATGCTCAACAGCTATTCGTATTCGGACAACGGGGGCGAGACCTTCACGTCGCCGCGCCACACGACGCACGGCGACGACCGCTTCGTCTGGATCAACCCGCGCGACTCGCGCCATGTCATCAAGCTAGACGATGGCGGCATCGGCATCAGCTACGACCGGGGCCTCAAGTTCCTGTACGTGCAGTCGCTGCCCGTGAGCCAGTACTACCGCGTCGCCGTGGACAACGCGCATCCCTTTAACGTCTACGGCGGCCTCCAGGACAACGGCTGCTGGAGAGGGCCCAGCGCGAGCTGGACGAGCAACGGGATCCTCAACGAGCACTGGGTACGGCTCTGCGGCGGCGACGGGTTCGCCGTCCTGGTGGATCCCCGCGATTCGTCCATCGTCTTCTCCGAGTCGCAGTTCCTCGGCTTGCAGCGCAACGACACCAATATCTTTCAGGCCCAGACGATTCGGCCAGGTGACCCGTCCGGCCACATCTCGGCCCGACGCAATTGGAACACCTGGGGAAAGCCCGGGGCCTCGGAGGTGCTCGGCAACGCCATGCACCCCGCCAACTGGGACGCGGCGATCATGCTGTCGCCGCACGACAGCGCCACGATCTACGCGGGCGGGCAGCACCTGTTCCGCTCGCGCGATCGGGGCATGAGCTGGGAGGACCTCGGCGACATGACCACCGGCGTCGATCGATCGACGCTGACGATCATGGGGCGCAGGACGACCGAGGCGACGCTGTCGGCCGACGACGGCGTGCCGTACTACCCGGGCATCACCGCCATCGCTGAGTCACCCCGGCGCCGCGGCGTGCTCTACGTCGGCACGGACGATGGCCGGCTGCGGATGTCGATGGACGACGGCAAGACGTGGACGGACCTGCAGTCGCGCCTGCCCGGGTTGCCGCCGTCGTCCTGGATCGCGGGCATCGAGGCGTCGCGCCACGCCGACGGGACGGTGTATGTCGTGTTCGACAACCACCGGAGCAACGACTTCCGCAACTACATCTACCGATCCACGGATTTCGGTGCGACGTGGGCGGCGATCGCGGGCGACATGACCGCCGACCGTGTGCTACGCACGCTGCGGGAAGATCCCAGCAACCCGAACCTGCTCTACGCCGGCGCCGAGCTGGGCCTCTGGATCAGCGTGGACGGCGGACAGCACTGGGTCGAGCTCAAGAACAACATGCCGACGCTGCCCGTGTACGACCTGATCATCCACCCGCGAGACAACGACCTGGTGCTCGCGACGCACGGGCGCGGCATCTGGATCCTGGACAACGTCAACGCCCTGCAGGGCCTGACGCCACAGACGATCGGCTCAGCGGCCACGCTCTTTCCCATCGAGCCCGCCGAGCAGATTCGCTACACCAACCTCAAGGCCCACATGGGCGACATGGTGTTCCGCGGCGAGAACCCGCCCAACGGCGCGATCATCGACTATTGGATCGGCACGAAGGCCGAGAAGGTGTCGCTCACCGTACACGACGCGTCAGGCGCACTCGTGCAGACGCTGACCGCGTCGGGCGCACGCGGCGTGAATCGCGCCGTGTGGAACCTGCGTCACGCCGACCTGCCGGTGCGCGGCGGTGGTGGCGGAGACGATGACGAGGGCGGAGGCGGGGCCAACTTGCCAGGTCCGTTCGTCACTCCCGCCACCTACATCGTTCGGCTCGCCGTTGACGGCCGTGGACCGCAAGAGCAACGCGTCGTCGTGCGGGAAGACCCGCGCCTCAAGGTGGCAGAGGCCGACCGCAAGGTGTGGTTCGAGACGCTGATGACGCTCGCCAGCACGATTCGGCAAGCGGCGCCCGTCAACGACCGCGTGCAGAAGGCGCCGGGCGGCGCGGAGCTTGCCGACCTCAAGCGGCAGTGGCGGGAGCTGATGGCGCGGCTGACGGGCCTCTACGGTGAAGTCGGCCGGTGGACGGGGCGGCCGAACGCGGATCAGATGTCGGAGCTGAAGTTCTATACGGACATGGCGCGAACGCTGACTGCGGC
>JBQTIE010000173.1:0-13224 GCA_052389315.1 Acidobacteriota bacterium | reverse complement strand
GGCGAGGCGCCCGGATGGCAAGGCGCGACGACCGAGAATACCTGGAGTATTTGAGGAAGGAGCAACGCCGCCAGGCGGGATGCATCGCCGGCCGAATGCCACCGTAATTGTGAAACGCAGTACTTAGTGGCGGCGAAGCGCGGCGATGAGGGCGCTGGTGATGCTCCCTATTGCCGCGAGTCGAGCTTGAGCCCCGTCGTGCCCATCACGCGATAGACGGGATAGGTTTCTCCAGCCTCGAGGCCGCTCTCGATCAGGTTCCAGGTCACCAGCCCATCGTCGCTCTCCGGCTCGAGGAGGTAGAACGCGAGCCGGGCGAGCGGCTGGCCCGCGGGGATGAAGAGCGCGCCCTCGCGCACCGACAGCTTCGCGGCTTCGTGCCTGCCCGAGAGCCGCGCTTCGCGATGCCCCTGGAACGGCCGCTCTGCCTGCGTCAACCCCTGGACGACGAAGCGCTCGACGTCGAGCTGAGCCGGAGCCGCGACTCGATTCATCTGCACGCCGTGCCAGCGCAGACGGTCGATGGCGGCCGCGTAGCGTCCGCTCGCGACGTGCGGCGCGGGCATGAGCCAGCCCCGCGGCATTGCGACCGAGCGTGTGGCTTCGAACAGGCCGTAGTCGGCCATACGCACGGGTGTGACCTCGTCCGACATCACGAGCATCTCGCGACCTGAATTCGGGTTGAGCTGCTTGGTCACGTCGCCGACGAGGATCTCTACCGGCGCCGACAAGGCCGCGGAGCGGAAATCCACGCCGAAATGAGTCTGGCTGCCGGCAGGCACCGGCTTGGCGCCTGGGGCGCGAGTCCCAAAGGCCTGCGCCTCCGCGTCGAGCTGGGCGGTGAGCGTCGTGATGCGTACCGCATTGGCGGCCACCGCGCGCAGCGACTCTTCGACGAAGGCCTCGGTGACACGGATGCGGCCTCGGAAGTCCAGATAGCTGTACGCCTCGGACAGGATGGCAAGGCGGTTGCGCAGGCCGAGGTAGTTGTTGCCAAACCGCGGCCGGTGATCGAAGGTGCGCCACACCACGTCGCCAGGGTTGGCGGGATCGACACGGGGCCCCCGCCCCTGTCCGGACTCGGACGAGAAGTTGCCATAGAAGTACGTGCGGAACCCGTGCTGCTTCGAGACGGCCTGCTGGACAGCCGGCAGGATGCGCTCGCGGCCGAGCGCGGTGAGACGCGGATCGGCATTCGGGTTGAGCGTCGGCGAGTAGGTGAGGTGGTACCCGTGGTATGAGCCGTTGGTCGTGTGCAGGTCGATGGCGACGTGCGGATCCCAGTTCCGGATGAGGCCGACGAGGGCGCGGGCTTCGGCCGTGTCGAGCTTCATGTAGTCCCGGTTGAGATCGAAGCTCTTGGCGTTCTCTCGCGTGCCGACGCCGCCGACCGGGCCATTCTGCGCCGAGCGGTTCTGCACGCTGAACTTTTCGTTGCCGTCGGCGTTGTAGATCGGGGCGATCAAGACGACGAGCTGCTTCAGTAGGGGCCTGAGGTCGCCGGACACGAGCCGGCGTGCCAGCAGGAGCGCGGCCTCTTTCCCTTCGACTTCGCCGGCGTGGATGTTGGCCTGTACGAGCACGCGGGGTCGTTGGAGTTTGCGGGCGGCTTCTGACGTCGCCACGGCGGGCTCCGACAGGATGAGGAGTGGCATGGCGCGCCCTTCCTCGGTGGTCCCGAAGCTCTCGTGCCGTGCCAGCGGGCTCGACTCGACGAGCCCCTTCACGACCCGCATCACATCGTCGTAAGTGCTGGTTTCGGTGTAGTCGGAGACCTCGGCGCGAGTGCGCAGATCTGGTGCCTGGCGCGCGCCGGCCGTGACGCCGGCGAGGCAGAGGATCGCAAGGAGGGCTGTGATTCGCATGTCGAAGTCATCCTAATCCACCGATTACTCATCCACCGATTTACTCATCCACCGATTACACCGATTACACCGATCTACGCATCCACCGATTACACCGATTACACCGATCTACGCATCCACCGATTACACCGATTACACCGATTACTCATCCACCGATTACACCGATTACACCGATTCACGGTCGCAACAGGTTATCCGAGCACCCGCTCCTGCTGCACCGCACCCGGCACACCCGACGCTCCCGAGCGCCTGACGCACCCGAGCACCGCATCGCACTTGAGCACCCGAGCAATCTGCGCACCGGTGTCACCGAGCGATCCAGGCCGCGTAGAGGTCTGGCCGGCGGTGACGCAGGAACAGCTCGCGCGCGTGAGATCGAGCGGCGGAGGCGAGGTCGAGGTCCGCGTACAGAATCTCGTCGGTGCCTTGGCCGGCGCGTGCGAGCACGGCCCCATCGGGCCCGCACACGAAGGACTCGCCGGCAAACTCCAGACACTCCTCGGATCCGACGCGATTGCAGAGCGCCACGAAGTAGCCGTTCTGGAAGGCCGCCACGCGCATTTCGGCTTCGTAGAGGCCGTCCGGCCACTCGCCCACCGCGCCCGCCTGCGGGACGATGACCAGGTCCGCGCCGTCGAGCGCCAGCGCGCGCATGTACTCCGGGAAATGGCGGTCATAGCAGATCGCCACGCCCACCTGCCCGACGCGCGTTCGATAGACCGGCGCGCCGGTGTCGCCGGGCGTGTAATAGCCTTGTTCGTGGAAGCACGCGTACTCGGTGATGTGGACCATGCGCGTGACGCCGAGCAGCGACCCATCGGCGTCGATGACGGGCGAGGCGTCGAAAGTGCGGTCGCCGTCGCGCTCGAAAAGGTTCAACACGACGACGAGCCCGAGGTTTTTGGCTTTATCCTGGAAGGCGCGGACGGTGGGGCCGTCGAGCGGCTCGGCGAGGGAGCGGACGTCGCCGGTGGCCGGGCGCTGGGGGTGGAACCACTCGAAGGCCAGCTCGGCAAAGCAGGCCAGCTGGGCCCCCTGGCGCGCGGCGGCCTCGAGGCTGGCGAGGCCCCGGGCGACGTTCGAGGTCTGGTCCCTGGTGGCATGCTGCTGGATCAGGGCGATCTTCATGGCCCCCCAGTTTTCTACATAGGGGCCGGGCTTGTTTGCAGCGGCTGCGTACTGGTGGCAATCCTGCCACGCAGAAATCGAAAACAAGCCCGGCCCCTTTGTGGAAAACTAGCGTCATGCCTGCTACCACGCGCCTGGTCGGTATCGTTCTGGTCCTGCTCGGACTCGTCAGCTATGTCGGCACGGGCCGCGCCAGCGTCACGGCCCTCATTCCCGCCATGGTCGGCGGCGTCTTCCTCCTCATCGCCATCATCGCCCGGCGCAGCGAGGCCGCCCGCAAGCACGCGATGCATGCGGGGGTGGCCCTGGCGCTCGTGCTCGTCCTCGGCACGCTGCCCCGCGTGCTGCCCGCCATCGGCGCCGGCGACGTCGCCCGGCCCGCCGTCATCGCACAGATCCTGATGGTGCTCATCCTCGGGACCTACGTCGCGCTCGGGGTGAAATCGTTCATCGACGCCCGGCGCGCCAGACGCTGACCACGCCGGCGGCCTCCAGGAGCCTTGACGGCCCCGAATCTTGACACGATGAGTCAACTTTCCCCGTCCAGGTCGTCGAGTGGTCGTCCGCGGACATCGTGTTCCTCAACCTCGGCGCTGAGTGGCGGCCGACGGAAAAACTCCGCGTGGACTCGCGCTACCAGCTCCAGTCCTACCAACGGCGCACGGATGGATCGGTCGTCGGCATCCGGCGGATCCCGAGCGTCAAGGTCGAATACCAGGTCGCGCGCCCCGTCTTCGTGCGCTTCGTCGGGCAGTACGACGGGCAGTGGACCGACGACCTCAGAGACGATTCGCGCACCAACCTCCCGATCTACATTCGCAACGCCTCCGGCGTCTACCGGCGCGCCGGCAAGACGTACGACCGATCGTTTCAGGCCGACTGGCTGTTTTCCTATCAGCCCACGCCGGGCACCGTCGTGTTTGCGGGCTACGGCAACTCATTGGCCAACCGCGAGGCAAGCCCGGTGGAGACCAGGCTCCGGCCGCGCGCGCGACGGGTTTTTTCTCAAGGTGAGCCACCTGCTCCGACTATGAGCCTGATGATGACCAACAGAGGACACCGATCGACGACGCGAAGCTTCACTGTCGTCATGAGCCTGACCGCGGCCCGGCTCAAGAAGCCGTAGGCCGGGCCTCGGAATCAGCCCGATCGGCGCGTGCCAAGGCGCAGCACGCCGTCCTCGAACACCTTGAACCCGCGGCTCGAGAGCCACGCGGTCACACGTTCACGTTCGGGATGTGTGGCGCGCACGACGTTGGACAGGTAGTTGAGACCGCGTGCCTTGGCTTCGCGCTGCAGGGAGTCGATGATGAACGAACCGATGCCATGATCCTGCTGTTCGGGGGCGACGGCGAGCAGGACTTCGGCGTCACCCCAGACGGCATCGAGCCAGCCGTAGCCGGCCACTTCCCCGTTCACCTCGACACGCCACCAGTCGCCCGGCAGCACATCCCCCAATTTGTAGGAGGGCAGATCGAACACCCCTGGGGGCGCCCCGCCGACGATGCGCGTTTTGGGGGCATCCCATCGAGGCGCCTCTTCGCGAATCCATTGAAACGGCGCCGGGGTGTTCAATGCCTGCCTCTCCTCGGCTCGCGCTCCCGCTCCCGACTGGCGTTCCATGGCCCGCGGGCGGTGGCGATGGGGCCAGGATCACACGAGCGGGTCCAAAGCGAAAGGATCGAGTTACCTGCCGGGCTGCCTCTGCAGGAGATCCCGAATCTCTGCCAGCAGCCTCTCCTGCGCCGGTGGCTCCAGCGGCGGGGCGGGCGCCACCGCGTGCTCCCGCCTGAGCGCGTTGATGGCCTTCACCACGAAGAAGAGCGCGAGCGCCATCATCAGAAACGCGGTCAGGGCGTTGACGAACAACCCAATCGCGAGGACGCTGGCCCCGCCTTCGCGAGCCGCGGTCACGCTGACGGCGTTCACATTGTTCGGATTGCTGAGCACGAGGAACATATTGCTGAAATCCGGCCCGCCGGCCGCGGCGGCAACGATAGGCGTGAGGATGTCGGCCACGAGCGAGGTCACCACCGTGCCAAAGGCACCGCCGATGATGATGCCGACGGCCATGTCGACCATGTTGCCTTTGATCGCGAATTCCTTGAATTCCTTGAGCATGACGCCTCCGTCAGAACCCCGTCGGTGTCACGGAATGCAACAAGGGGTCGGCCCCCTTTTTACCTCAAGGCGCCTATACTGGCGCAGCGAGTGGCCGCCACGCGCGCGCCGGAGGGAGATCACATGACCCGACCGATCCGTCACCTGTTGGCGACTGCCGCGTGCGTCGTTGCCCTTGCCGGCACGGCGGCTGCTCAGGCGGGCCGCATCAGCGGGGTCTCCTGCAGCGCGCCACCTCGAATCAACTGCCCTGAAGCCAACTGCCCGGTGGATCAGGTGAGAGCCGAAGGCAACGCCGTCGAGCCGAAGACGGGCCGCAAGTTCTTTCTCGACTACCCCTGCGATCTCAAACCCGGTGAAGAGGTCGTGTTCGTGCTCAGCCTGCACGGCGCAGGGGCGATCGGCAACTGGCAGCGGCACTACTTTCCCATCGTCGATCTGAAGGACAAGTATCGCCTGGTGGTCGCTACGCCGACCGCCGTCACCACCGAGCCCAGCCGGCGATGGGTCGCGGAGGCCGACGACGAGTTCCTGCAGCACGTCGTGGATTGGGTGTTCGAGCAGTTCGGTCGCAACAACATCCGGGCCTTCTGGCTGGCCGGCCACAGCCAGGGCGGGATCACCTCACGCCGAATCGTCTGCTCGGAGTACTTCAAGACCCGTGTTGATGGCTGGCTGAGCCTGTCGGGCGGCCGCATTGGCCAGACACGCTTCACCTTCGGGCGGGGCGCGACGCCACCGGCCGAGAGCGCAGGCGGGACTGCGGCCGAGCAGCTGCCGGGCTGCGACTTCTCGTTCATCTTCACCGCCGGCCAACTGGAGATCGCGGGACTGCCCGACAGCTCGCCGTGGGCGCAGAAGTACGGCTGCGCCGCCCGTGTGCGGCGCGCGGACATCGTCGACACGCGTCCCGGCTACGTTACGGCCACCGATCAGAGCCGCGGCCCGAGCTGGGGACGCTTCGCACGACCCGGCACGGCCGAGGCGTCCGTGTATCCGAACTGTCACGACGGCAAGGTCGTCGCCGACTTCGTGCGTCTCGACAAGGGACACACCGAAGGGCTCGAGCCCAACGTCCTGGAAGAGATCGTGAAGCTGATGGTGTCGGCCCCGGGTGGGAAGGCGCGCCGATAAAGGGGATAAAGGCGTCAGACCCCTTTTTTCACGGCAGGCGCTGGCGCACCTCGTCGAACCAGTTCGACACGACGGTGATCGACGTCGCGTCGGCGCCTGTGCCTACACCCGGCCCGCCCCGTTCGAGGACGAGATACGTCGTCCCGTCGGCTTCAGCCAGATCGTGGATTGGCGGCGATGTGCGGACGGTTGAGCGCGGCCACGGCCTGCGCATCGCGATGGAAGCGCGCGAGGCGTTCCGCGTCGCTCGCCGCCGCCTCGGGCAGCACCTTGATGGCCCCCTGGCGGCTCAGCCGCGTGTCCTGCGCGCGGTAGACCTCGCCCATGCCACCCGCCCCGAGGTGGCCGCGAATCTCGTGGGCGCCGAGGCGCGACCCGATGGCGAGCGGCACGCGCGCCTACGCTACGCGATGGCAGCAGAGGCCGTCGATCGCGGCCCTCCCAGGCTGGGCGTACAATGCTGTCGTGGGACCGACTCCGTCGGCGCTGCGCCATTGGACGCCGGAACAGATCGCCGCGGGCCGGCGCTGGGTACAGGCGTGGCGCGACGCTGCCCCGCGGCTGGAGCGAATCCGCCGCGAGGAACTGGCGGCCCTGGACGTGTGCGCCGCCATTGCCCGGCTCTGCGGGCCGGCCGATTACCGCGTGCCGCCCCGTGCCCCGAAGCCGACGTCTGGCCTGGTCGAACAACAGCGTCTATTCCAACGCGGGCGATCGTGACGGAGGTCCTCCGCGCCGCGGCAGCCCTGCAGGCCGCGTGCGAACGGCGCGGGTGGCGATACTGCTTCATCGGCGGCCTCGCGGTCCTTCGGTGGGGCGAACCTCGGGAAACCGTCGACGTGGATCTGACGCTGCTTACCGGCTTCGGCGGGGAAGACGCGTTCATCACCGCGCTCATCAGCGAGTTCGCGCCCCGGCGACCCGACGCCGTGGAGTTCGCACGGGTGAACCGCGTGCTGCTTCTGCAGGCGGCGAGCGGCGTCGGCCTCGACATCGCCCTGGGCGGTCTGCCCTTCGAGGAGAGGGCCACGGCGCGGGCGTCGGCTTTCGAGTTCGTTCCGGGGCTGGCCCTTCGCACGTGCTCCGCCGAGGATCTCCTCGTGCTGAAGGCATTCGCGGACCGTCCGAAGGATTGGGTGGACGTGGACGGTGTCATCATCCGCCAGGGGGCGCAGATCGACTGGACCTACGTGGTCGAGCAGCTCGCGCCGCTGGCCGAGCTGAAGGAGGCGACGGAGCTGGTCGACCGACTGCAGCGGCGCCGGCGCGAACTCGACGCCTGAGCACGAAAGCGACCTTCGGCCGGTTGTCGGCCGCGGGCGTTTCCTGGTGTCGCAACGCGTCGTCTGTTGGGGCCCGTATAATCGCCCACACGGCATGAAAGATACGGACTTCGACGAGTGCGCGTTTTTCAGATCTCTCGCCGACAGCCACGCCCGCGCCCTGCTGATCGGCCGTCGAGCCATGGTCGTGCTGGGCCTGCCGGTCCTCACCGCCGACTACGACTTCTGGCTCCACATCGAGGACATCGAGTCGTTCAACAGCGTCGCCGGGCGCTTCGACTTGACGCCGACGCTCCAGCCAGAGGAGGCACGTCGGCAGGGACGCTACGTCGTCGAGAACGACGAGCACGTGGACGTGCTGGTCGCTCGCTCGGTGCCGACGGTGGACGGCGTGAACGTCGAGTTCGAGGACTTGTGGAACCGCCGTCGATCAGAGGGTGTCGCCGAGGGGGTTGTCGTGCACCTGCCGACGATTCCCGACCTCATCTTGACGAAGCGCTTTGCGGCGCGTCCCAAGGACCTCGAGGACATCCGCCTGCTCGAGATCCTGCGCGCGGAGGGAGATCGATGAGCGGCGGCGACCGACAGGCATCCGCCAGGCTCGCCGCGGCCGTCGATCGCCGGCTCTCACGCGAGGAAATCGAGGCGTATCTGAAGACGCCGGTGTCCGCGGGGGAGCGCGACGAGGTCCTCGCGCTCGTCCGATGGTTCCGTCGGCGGTACCCGACGGGCGCCGAGCGTCTCGCCTATGTGCGCCGCGCGTCTCGCCGGTGGGCGGCCCGCCCGCCAGAACGGTAGCGCTCTCGCGCCCTCTCAGCTCACCGCGGCAGGCGCTGGCGCACCTCGTCGAACCAGTTCAAGACGATCGTGATGGAGTTCGCGTCGTCCGCAAAACGACCGCCCGTCACGCCGATGATGTGCTCTCCATCCGGCATCGCATCAGCGTTCCTGCGGAACTGGCTCGGAGGCCCCTCGGTCCGGCCGAGGCGCGACACGTCCACGGGCTGTCCAAACGACACTTCGGGGCTCGTCCGTACCGGAATCGCCACGCTTTGTCCCGGACCGATGTTGAGAATCAGGCGGTCGCCCTTCGCGGAAAAGTACGCGTGGCCGCCCGCCCGCACGAGAAATTTTGCGCCGGTGGCCGGAAACGGCTGGAGGAACACCTGACCCGTGGACGCGCCGCCCTCCCGCGCGCGATACGCGATCCAGCGGCCGTCAGGCGAGAACACGCCCTCCGCGAGTTCCTCGGAGCGCACATCGCCAAATGCCGTCGTCGTCCGATCCCTCATCGCCATCGTCCACAGCGTCCACTCGCGCTCCTTCAGCACGCTGAACAGCAGATGCGATCCGTCCGGCGAAAAGGCCTGCGGCACGTGCTCGGTGCCGGCGTCGGGTTTCGTCAGCCGTTCCGCCGCCCCCGAGCCATCGGCACGCTGACGGAAAAGCGCGCGATCGCCCTCACGGTCCGATTGAAACACCACCCACTGGCCATCGCGCGACCAGATAGGATGCGCGTTGCGCCCGCCGAAGGTGAGCCGGCGCATCACCGTCCCACCCGCCAGCTCGTGCACCCAGACGACGGTCTCCTTGCCGTCGTCGCTGTCGAAGGCGACGCGCTTCCCATCCGGCGACACACGCGGCGAGCGATAGGCCGCCGGAGGCAGTTTCAGGCGCTCGATGCCGCCCTTTCCGTCAAACACCACCAGGTCCGATCCGCCGAGGCCTAAGTCCGCCGGGCCGGGCACGAACGCGAGGGACCCGGTGGCGGCGTAGGCGTACTGCGTGCTGCTCGCCGCGCTTGCCACTCCTCCCCGACGCACGCCTTCGACCAGTGGCACCGGAGCCCCTGACACGGCCAGGCTGGCCGGATCGAACGTCACGCCGAGGAGCACGCCGCCGAGGGCATACACGAGATGACCCGTGGGCAGGTATCGCCCGTCGGCGCCGCCATTGACGAGCGTGCGCCGCTCGCCCCCATCGAGCTTCTGCGCCACCACCTGCCCCAGATTCCAGCTTTCCCCGACCGTCTTCACGGAAAACAGCACCGTGCGGCCGTCCGGCAGCATCTGGGGCGAGGCGGCCACCTGCCCCTCGTCCACCGCGGCGATGACCTCCGGGGTGCCGCCCGTCGCCGGGACCCGCAGAATGCCCTGGCCCTCCTGGGCGAACACAATCCCGTGGTCGTCCCAGCTCATGCTCCCCAGGGGCGCCCTCGCCTGACAGAGCGTCACTGCAGCGCCGCCGCCGAGCACGAGCCGTTTCAGCGCGGTGTCGCCAACCGCAAAGTACGCAATCGACTGTCCGTCTGGCGAGAACACGGGACTGTTGGAACTGCCAGCGTCGCTTCCCGCGATCGCTCGCGGCTCCAGGTCCGACAGCGAGCGCAGATACAGCCGCTGGTTCGCGGTAAACACGAGATTCGTCCCGTCAGGCGAGAGGACGACGGCGCGGCGCGCAAGATTCGTGAACACCTGGCCTTCGGGCAGCGCGACCGAGAAGCGCATCGTCGTGCGCGGGGCTTCCGGCTTGAGCGTCCATGCCGTGTAGCCCGCGGCCAGGCCGCTGAGGACGACGCCCGCCGCCACCGGCAGCGCGCGCCGCCACCAGGGCCGCAGTACCGGTGGCACGGCGGCTGCCGCACCCGCTGTCTCCTCGACGATGGCGCGGCCCTGCACGGCCTCGATCTCGAGGCGCACATCCGCGGCCGCGTGCCAGCGCCGCTTCGGGTGCTTCTCCAAACAGCGCGTCAACAGCTCCACCAGCCGCGGATGCAGCCGCGGATGCAGCCGCGTCCAGTCCACCTCGCTCTTGATCACGCTCGCCAGAATCTCCGACGCCGTCTCCCCCTCGAACGCCTGCCGCCCCGTCAGCAGCTCGTAGAGAATGCAGCCGAACGAGAAGAGGTCGCTCCGCTGATCCGCCTCGAACCCTTTCGCCTGCTCCGGCGCCATGTAGCCCGCCGTGCCGAGAATCATCCCGGGATAGGTGCCCGCGAGGCTCAGCGTCGGCGAGTGCGTCAGGTGCTTCGCCGCCGGGCCCGTGTCCAGGAACTTCGCGAGCCCGAAGTCGAGCACCTTCACGCTGCCGTCGGGTGTCAGCTTGATGTTGGCGGGCTTGAGGTCGCGGTGGCAGATGCCCTTTTCGTGCGCGGCTTCCAGCGCCTCGAGAATCTGCGTCGCGATCTGCAGCGCCTCGTCTACCGGCAGGCCGCCTTCGCGCACGCGCTTCGGCGCGACAAGCCCGCCTTCGTCCGGGCGAATCGGCGAGGCAGGCCCGCGCACGGCGTCTGGTGCCCCTGATGCCGCCAGCTTGTCCGCGAGCGTCTCGCCCTCGACCAGCTCGAGCACGAGATACGTCGTCCCGTCGGCTTCGGCCAGGTCGTGGATGGCCGCGATGTGCGGATGGTTGAGCGCGGCCACGGCCTGCGCTTCGCGATGGAAGCGCGTGAGGCGCTCCGCGTCGCTCGCCGATGCCTCGGGCAGCACCTTGATGGCCACCTGGCGGTTCAGCCGCGTGTCCTGCGCGCGGTAGACCTCGCCCATGCCACCCGCTCCGAGGTGGCCGAGAATCTCGTGGGCGCCGAGCCGGGACCCGATGGCGAGCGGCACGCGCGCCTACGCTACGCGATGGCGGGAGCGGGCGTCAATCGCGGGAACTTGATTCGTGCTAGCGCGCAGCCAGGTCCCTGGCGCCTTCGAATGCGACGAGGGCCACGGCGCTGGCTGTGAGGAACTCGGGGCCGAGGCCAATGGGGATCGGACGACGAGACGGGATGGTGGACACGCGCCGCGGGTCAACGAACACGATGACCTTCTCCGGCGTCACGTGGCTGCCGCACGCCTCGGGCGCGTAGCCTTCTCCGACGATCGTGCGGGCGTCCTCGTCGGAAATGACATACGCCGCCTCCGCATCAGCGAGCACCCGGCGCAGCCGGAACCACACGCCGGCCGCCAGGTGTCGCTGCCGATAGTGCCAGCGTCGGACGGCTGCTCGCATCCTGACGTCACGCGCGCGCGCGCGCATCCTGTCGAGGCGGCTCTCATCCACCGTGCCGCTCCATCGCCGACAGCAGGCGTGTCACCTGATGACGCACGGGCACCGGGTCCGGCATCCCGTTGTGCGCCCCCATCAGCGACAGCACGGTCATTCCCGAGCGGATGGCATGTCGGGCCTCGTCGGACAAGGTGCGTGTGACGACGACGAAGTCCTCGAGATCGGCGGGCGTCACCGTGGCCAGTAATCCCGCGACGACGATCGGGTCCCGGGCCCCTTTCTCGCCCGTGCGATCGGTCAACAGCTTCTCGACCATCAGATCGGCTGCGCGAGGCAGCGGCAGCCGAAGCCCCTCTACTTGGACGATCGGACCTGGCCGGAGCAGGCCAAGCGGCCCGAACACCATGAGGGGCAGTTCGGCATCTTCGAGGACATACGTCTCGCTGGCGTCACGAAGCCGTACGTCGAGGCCCAGGAAGTTCGCCTCGATGACGGCCGGGGATGTCGGGATGTACACCGAGGGTTCTTCGGCAGAGGGAACCAGCCCGTGAACATCGCGAAGGAGCGCTTTGAGGGACTCCACCCGATCGACCGGAACGGCGATATCGACGTCCTGCGACACGACGAGGGTCGAGGCCGCATCCGGCTGGAGCAGGTTGGGCACCTCGGACCCGACCACCAGCACGCCCGGCACCTCGAGAACGCGTTGCAAGAGGCGCAGGGTACCGAGCAGTCTGTCGCGGAAGGTCACCTGGTCCAAGTATACGGAACCATCGGCGAGACCGAGGCCCACACCTCAGGCAGCACCTTGATGGCGACGTGGCGATTGAGCCTCGTATCGTGCGCGCGGTGGACGCCCATGCCACCCGCCGCGCCCCGCTCACTCGCCCGCCTTGCCCAGCACCGAGTGCAGCCGGCGCCACGGCTCCATGTCCTCCGCAAGGTCGCAGATGTTCTGGACCGTCTGTTCGAGGTAGACGCGGTCGAGCGTCATTAGATGCCTGCGAGCGACGCCGACCGCGTCGAGCATGTCCTTGTCCCGGCCAGCGAGTATTTTGAACACGATGAGGTCCTCGGGCGTCGGGAAGGAAACTACACGGCCGAACAGCCGCCGGCGGACAGCGCGACGGTGCGCCACGTCCTCGAACGGCAACGACGCAAGAATCACGTCGAGCTGGAACGGACCCCGGCGGAATCGCAGCGTCCCGGTCGCCCGGAGCCGTTCGCGTTCGACGTCCGGTTGCACCTCGAACCCCGCGTCGGCCGCTCTGACGATGAGCGCCAGCGCGTCGTCCACCGAGGCGAAGCCAATCACATCGACATCGGCGGTCGTCCGTGCCTCCCCGACGACGCCAACGGCCAGCCCGCCGATGACGAGGTGTGGGAGGCCGGAGTGCTCGAGGAAGTCGAAGGCGCGCTGGCAGAACGCGGTGAACGCGTTGGCCGGGGCGTCCATCATGCCGGGCGGGACAGCCGGTCAGGGGGAATGCCGAGGGCCCGGGCCAGACTGACCGGGTGGTCGTCGTCCGCGAACACCGCGATGTCCCGGAGCTCCGACGAGAGCAGGGCCTCGAGCACGGCAATCGAGTCCTCGGGGCTCATCGCACGGAGGGCCTCCACGCGCTCCCGCTCGCACATCCGGGCGTAGGCGGCTCGATCGGTGATCACGCGGCGATCGTAGCACGCGAGGGATGCCG
>JBQTIE010000172.1:0-6793 GCA_052389315.1 Acidobacteriota bacterium | reverse complement strand
ATGGCGACCTTCGTGCGGCAGAAGCGGGCGTTCCGGGTGCCGGTGCGGTGTCTGTCTCAGGCGGCGGTGGCCGAGATGCTGGCGGCGTATGGCGGCAGCGAGCCGCCAGCCACGCTCGTGGCGGCGGTGTTCCATCAGACCGAAGGCAATGCGTTCTTCGTTGGAGAAGTGTTGCAGCACCTCTCCGAGGAGGGCCGGCTCTTCGACGAGAGCAGGGCCTGGAAGAGCGGCGTCTCCGTCGCTCCGCTCGACGTGCCCGAGGGCGTTCGCATCGTCGTCGGCCGGCGGCTCGCGCGAATGAGCGAGACAACACAGGCAGTGCTGACGACCGCCGCAGTCGTCGGCCGCCAGTTCGAGTTGAGGCTCCTCGAGGCCCTCTGCGCGCTTGACGGCGAACGGTTCCTCGAAGCGATTGAAGAGGCGGAAACCGCCAGGCTGATCACGTCGGAGCAGAGCGACCGACAGCTGCGCGCGGTCTTCTCGCATGAGCTCATTCGCAGCACGTTGGTCAGCGGGTTGTCGCTTCCGCGCCGGCAGCGTCTCCACGCCAGCGTGGCGAAGACCCTCGAGACGGTCTACCGCTCCAGCCTGACTGCTCACGCGGCGGCGATCGCCCACCATCTCTACGAGGCCGGGCCCGCCGCCGACGCGACCGAGACCATTCGATTCTCCATGCTGGCGAGCGACCAGGCTGCGGACACCGGGGCCCTCGAGAGCGGGCTCGTCCATCTCGAACGGGCCCTGTCGGTGGTGCCCGACGATGACACTCGGACGCGAGCGACGTTGTTGTGGAAATACGGCCTGGCTCACCGAAGTCTCGGGCAGCTGATGGGGGCCATTGCGGATTGGGAAACCGCGCTGCGCCTGATTGAAACGCACGGCGATCGCGGCACGATGGCCGCCTTGTGCCAGGAGCTGGCGCACAGCTATGCATGGACGGGACAACCGCTGCTGGGCGTGACCGCCGCCCGGCGGGGACTCGCGGCCCTGGGTGAGGAGGCAAGCCCCAACCGCTGCCGCCTCCTCGCCTGCCTGGGATGGAACTTGAGCATGGCGTGTGACTTCGAAGCCGCCGACCCCATCATCCGCGAGGCGCTCGCGATGGCCGAGGCGATGCAGGATGCGCAGGTGCGCGGCGAAGCGCTGTTGCTCAGCTCATGGCATTACTACCTGTGCATGCGGCGCCGCGAGCAGGCGGACGCGTGCCGCCAGGCCGTGGAGCTCCTCCGACCGGGCCGCGATCAAAGCAAGATCGGCGAGGCGCTCGGAAACTTCCAGATGGCCTGTATCCAGATCGGCCGCCCGGCAGACCTCGCGCTCACCGAGCAGGAAACCGGAACGCTCGCCGATCGGCTGGGACGCTTCGACATCCAGGTGCATCGATACTTCTCGGAGACGCTGCGAGACTGGCTGATGGAGGGAGATCTCGATCGCCTCGATGTGGGGCTGCGAAAGGCCCAGGGAGTCGCCGGCGCGTGGGGATGGCTGGCTGAAGCCTGCCAGTCGCAGGCGCTCCTCTGGCGAGGGCAGTTGGAGGCGGCGCGCGACCTGGCGGAAGTCGCGCTCGGCCACGAACCGGTGGTGAGCTCGCACACCGGGCCGGGCTGGGGCGTGCTCTTTCTCTGCGACTGCATGGCCGATCGACGGGATCCCGCCCTTGCACTGCTCGACGCACGCGCCAGCGGCCTCCCCCGAACCGGCAGGCTGAATACGTTGGGGTCGTGGTGCGCCCTCTTCAAAGTCGTCGAGGGGCTCGCGGTCGTGGGTGAACACACGCGCGCGGCCAGCCTCTATCCGCTGGTGCTCGATGCGCTCGCGACCGGAACCGTGGTGGCCTTCGATGCGAGCCACCTGCTCGAGACGCTGGCCGGCATGGCGGCAGCAGCCGGCGGCCAATGGGATGTCGCGGAGGGGCATTATCAGGTCGCCGTCCGCCTCGCCGACCAGATGCCGTTCGTGATCGAGCAGGCCGAGGCCCGCTACTGGTACGCGCGGTTGCGCCTCGCCCGCGACCTGCCGGAGGATCGGCCCCAGGCAGCCGAGCTCCTCCAATCGGCGGTGCCGTTGTATCGAGGGACCGGGATGGAATGGCATGCGAGCCGGGCCGAGGCCCTGCTCGACGGCATGATGCCCGCGTGATCACGCTTACGAACCTCGTCTTTTTCACCTCGAGCGCAAGCGCTGCTTGTGTTGCAGGACATCGTCTTCCCCTGCTGGAGGGCCTCGTGCTGAACAGAATTTCCCGCGCCGTGTGTGGTGTCGCCATCGTGCTTCTCGGCAGCGTGCTCGTGCTGGGCTCTCCGTCGGTCTATCCCACCGGGACGACCATCTACGATCCCGACAAGACCTGGAGCGGCTACACGGTCTTCGGCACGCCGGAACAGAAGGGCGCGGTGCTGGTGGACATGAACGGCCGTCTCGTCAAGCGCTGGACCGAGGTGGCTGCGGTGCCGGGGCCGGCCCGCATCCTGCCGGGCGGCTTCATCATGGGCGGCAACGAGCGGCGACGGCCACACCAGGAGTCTCGCGCGCTCGTCCAGGTGGACTGGAACGGCCGCATCGTCTGGTCGTTCGATCGCGGCGACCAGATCGAAGAAGGCGATGGCCGCCGGACATGGGTGGCCAGACACCACCACGACTGGCAGCGCGAGGGCAGTCCCGTCGGGTACTTCGCGCCGGACGCGCTGCCGCTCGCCGATCGCGGCCGCACGCTCATTCTGGCGCACAAGAACGTCGTCAATCCCGCGGTCTCCGACAAGCGGCTCGAAGACGATCGCCTGATGGAGGTGACGTGGGATGGCACGGTCGTGTGGGACTGGCTCGCCAGCGACCACGTGGCGGAGCTGGGCTTCTCGGAAGAGGCGCGCAATACCCTCTACCGGCATCCCAACTGGAACGAGGAGCGGAAGAGCGCCGACTGGCTGCACATCAATGCCGCGGCGTACATCGGACCGAACCGATGGTACGACCAGGGCGACCGCCGCTTTCATCCCGACAACATCCTCTTCAGCAGCCGCGAGGCCAACATCATCGCCATCATCGAGAAGGCCACCGGGGCCATCGTCTGGCGCATGGGTCCGGACTATCGGGAGACGCCGGCCCTGGCCAAGCTCGAGCAGATCGTGGGACAGCACCATCCACACATCATTCCCAAAGGGCTGCCGGGTGCGGGTCACCTGCTGGTGTTCGACAACGGCGGTGTCGCCGGCTACGGCGCGCCCACGCCCACCGCGCCCACGGGCCGCGGCAGCGTGCAGCGCATGCACTCGCGGGTGCTGGAGATCAACCCCGTGACGTTCGAGAAGGTGTGGGAGTACTCGGTGGGCGGACAGGAGCGCGTGTCGTTCTTCAGCCACTACGTGAGCAGCGCCCAGCGCCTGCCGAACGGCAACACGCTCATCACGGAGGGTTGGGACGGCCGGATCTTCGAGCTGACCGCGGACAAGGCCATCGTGTGGGAGTACGTCAGTCCGTACTTCGGCAACGACCCCACGCGCACCAACCGCATCTTCCGCGCGCATCGGGTGCCGTACGACTGGGTGCCGCAGGTGCCGCGGCCCGTCGAGACGCGCGTCGTGCCGCCCGACATCACGACCTTCCGTGTCCCTGGGTCACCAGGCCGGTAATACCCGAGGACTCTACGATGTCTTTCGGAGGGGACCATGTCGCGAATCAGCCTCTATCTCTCGCTTGCCGTCGTCGGGGCGATCGTGCCGTACATCTTCTTCGTGCAATTCTTCGGCGCGGAGGGCTTCGGCGGCAACTTCATCGGCGCGCTCTTCGTCAACGGCGCTGCGGCGGGATTCTCGGCCGACGTGCTGCTGTCGTCCCTGGTGTTCTGGATCTACCTGTTCCCGGAGGCCCGGCGAACCAACGTCGGACGTCCCTGGGTGTATGTGGCGGTCAACCTGCTGATCGGGTTGTCGTGTGCGCTGCCGCTGTTCCTCTGGGCGCGAGAGCGGGCGCTGGCCTCGTCGCGGGGCTGAGGAGGTGGTGTGGGCAGGCGGTCAGGCGCTGGCGAACCGTCCGGCCGGGGCGAAGGGCCGCGGGTCGTGGGCCCGCGTGACTACGCCCCGCCGGACGTGATCGCTGACACGCGATCGCTCACCGCCCGTCTGAGATCAGCCGACACGGCCAGCGAGTCCAGGCGTTCGCGGAGCACGTCCACATTCACCATGCCCTTTCGAACGAGCGTTGCCACGAATGACAAGTCACGCTCACGCCCGGCGACCAGCTTCGACGCAGCCAGGTCATACATTTCGAGGCACCACCCGATCGCGCCGCCCGTGTTCTCGTTCTGAATGGGCACCAGCCGCTCCGCCCACCCGGCGGGCAATGTCGCCGTCGTGTCATCAACCCCGTGCGCGTAGTACCCGAACGTCTGATGGAAGGCAGATAACTCGCCCATCGCGGCGTCGATGACATCGGATTTCCCCGGGGCGTGCCGAGGGTACACGTCGGCCGCGATCGACGCCAGCAGCGCGTCGGGGGCATCGGGGAACTGACCGAGCACGGCCTGACTGCCGATGACCACGAGTTCGCGCTCGTTGGCAATCGTCGCGGCGGCACGCAGGATGTGCTCAAGCGCGGCGCAATTCATACGACTGAAGAATGGCCTGACGTTCGTGCGGCGTCAGGAGGCCCGCAAACGGGCTGGACTGCCGGAGCCGTGCCGCTCGCTCGCCGTGCGCACGGAGCAGCGCCGTCACGTGCGGCAGCGGTGTTTCAGCGAGCAGCTGCTGCCACTCGAGGAGGGCCGGAGCCGGGTTGGTGGCGAGCCATCGCGTGAGATTGTCACGCGCGACGTCGATCAGCGACGGATCCGCTTCGAGTTTCGCCGCGACCGCCTCGTGGAGCGCCAGGCTGCGACGGTCAATCCACTCGTGGGATCGCACGTCGCGAGTATAGACCGGATTGAGCGGCGCGCCGGTTCTGCGCGCGCGATGTCCGGCGCGACCACTGGATGGGGGCGGGTCGAGCGCCAACCGAGCGGCAGCAGTCCATTCTCGAACGGAGGTGCGCGGACCATCCGCGAACCGCGCACCGCCTACCGCCCCGCTGTCTTCAGCCGCGCGGTCATCCTTGCGTACATCCACCAGAGCGCCGTGGCCAGCACCCACACGAGCGACGATTCCGGTACGTCGCGAAGCATGAAGAACGTCACCGTGCAACGCCGCGCCGATCTCCTCGTAGCTGCGGCCCTGCGCTCCCCGCATGATCAGCGCTGGCCGGTCTTCGCTGCCGTGTGCCGCCATGTGGCGGCGAACGGTCGCCAGCTCCACGGCGGATTCGGCGCGACGACCGCTGCCGTCGCCCCGGTCCGGCACGGTCTCTCGAGGGGCACTTGCCGGCCGGCAGCCCGTTGCCGCGTCACGAAGAGGTTGCGCAGCACGGTGAAGAGATACGCTTTCACCGTGATGTCGCGGATCTTCCCGGGCGCCGTCCAGATCCGCACGAAGGTATCCGCCGCCGGATCCTCGGCGTCCGCCCGGTTGCCGCAAATCGCCATCGCGAAGCGGTAGCGGGGGGCGCGTAGCGTTGGTAGAGCCCCACGAAGTAGGCAATGGCGTTCAGGGGAATTACTCGGCAGACTGCAAAACGTTACCGCCAGAGGTGTCGAGATCGGCTATAACCCTTCGGACGTATTCTCTTCAAGACACGCCCATGTTCCGAACGGCCCGATTCGCCACGACGCTGCTCGCGCTGGTCCTGGTCGGCTTCCCGCCAGATGGTCCGCACGCGCAGAATGACTCCGCAAACCCTCCCGACCTGACGACGCTGTTCGGTCCGCGCGGCCTCACGAGGGATACCAACGGCGACACGCTGCCTGACACGATTGCCGCGCGCGTCATCGTGCCGGCCGCCCCCGCGCGCGAAGACACCCTGGCGGCCGCGAACCTCGCCGCCCGCCTGGGCTTTGAAACGACGGCGATGTCCCTGCCGCTCGTCGTCACCGACGCGGCGGTGTCGGCGCCGGCCAGCATCGTTGTTCCCATTCTCATCGGGCGGTCGAATCGCTTCGTTCAGCCGCTCGTTGACTCACGCGCCATCGATCTCCAGTCCCTGAAACCTGGGCAGGGGCTGATCGCCGTCGCCCGGGCACCGCTCGGCGGAGGTGACGGCGTGGTGATCGTCGGCGGGGACGACAAGGGCACGCTGGCAGCCGCGACGGTGCTGGCCTCGCGGCTGCCCCGTCTCTGGAACATGACCGGCGTGACGCTCAGCGGCGTGATCGATCAGCTCGGGCGCGTGCTGCGCGGCAAGGGCGTCGACGTGCGCCAGGCGTCGATCACCTCCATCGTCGTCGATGCCGAGCGCCGCGGCATCGCCGCGGTCCACGTGCGGGCAACGGTCTCGGCCGCGCACTCGGCGCGGGCGCTGTCGGCCCTCCAGGATCTGGACCGGGCGCACCGCCGTGGCCTCGAGCCGCTGACGCTGAACTTTGCCGAGGTGGCGCGGACCGCTGTGGACGTCTGGGCCGACGGCCGATCGACCGGCGTCGCCGAGGTACACCGGTCCGGACTCAACCCGCGCACCTTGACGCCGCCGATCGATCCCAACGAGTTGGCGACGGATTCGCCTGGCGAACGAGGGCGTCCGGCTGACGATGCCCCCGGCGCGCGACCGGGCAAACTGTTCGACCTGTCGAACGGGTACTCGATTCAAGGCTGGTACGGGGACGTGTACACGGACCTGATCCCTGACCGCGTCGAAACAGGACTCATCGTCGGCACGGCGGCCGACGCGTTGAGCGCGGCGCACGTGGCGGCGCGGCTTGCGCTCGAGACCACGG
>JBQTIE010000171.1:0-10785 GCA_052389315.1 Acidobacteriota bacterium | reverse complement strand
CCCTGATGCGAGGAGACCCCGGTATGCGCTGACCCCTGCGTCGCTTCGCTCCGACGAGTGATCAGCTTGCCCAGAATCGGCGATCACGATGACCGGACTGAGCGATCACCATGGCCGGAATGCGCATCGACGTGAGAGTGCCGATCGCGTAGATCGAGGTCTGCGCGAACGGAAACTGCCGCGGGGTCCGGGCTGTGTCGGTTGAGCTGGAAGTGATGCCGACGATGGAGTAAATGCTCGCGCCGAGTATGAAGTCGAAGCAGAGCGACGGATTCAGTGCGGAAGCCTTTCTTAACTCCGCTGGCGTCTCAAGAAAGGTCGTAATGTATCGGCGCGGCGAAGTCATCTTCGCCCAGGGCGATCCGTGTCAGCACGTGCTGTACATCCAGAAGGGCGGCGCGAAGTTCTCTGTGCTCTCGAAAACGGGCCGACAGGCCGTCGTCGCGATGCTGGGCCCCGGGGACTTCTTTGGCGAAGGATGCCTCGCCGGTCATCCCGTCCGCATGGGGACTGCCACCGCGACGACCGACAGCGCCATCCTCCTCGTGGACAGGCTCCGATGGCGCGCCTCCTGCACGAGGAGCACGCGCTGTCGGATCGGTTCATCAGCCACATGCTGGCCCGGAATATCCGGATCGAGCAGGACCTGGTCGATCAACTCTTCAACTCCAGCGAGAAACGGCTGGCCCGAACGCTCTTGCTACTGGCGCGGTACGGCCAGCACGATAAGCCCGTGCGGCCCGTCCTGCCGGTCACTCAGGAGACGTTGGCGGAGATGATAGGCACGACCCGGTCGCGCGGGAATTTCTTCATGAGGAAGTTTCAGCGACTCGGGTTTATCGACTACACGGATGGGCTCAAGGTCAACAACTCGCTGCTCACCGTCGTCCTGCACGAATAGCCACAAGTCGTCACTCCCCCCAATTAGGGCTTCTCGTCGCGTGTCGCCGCGGAGCGCTCCGCATCGAGGGATCTACAATACGCCGCCGCTTCGATCCGGACCGCCGCCCGCAATGTGCGGTGCAGACGGCTCCTAGCTAGGAGGCGTGCGCGCCAATCGCTTCTCGAGGTGCATTATCCGCTCGCGGCCGCCGGCCGCATCAGTCATGCGACCGCCGGTGGTGTCGCGCTTCACGAGGTGAGTCTACCGGCCCGCGGTCACTCGGTACTGTTCAATAGGGTACTGACCGCGCCTGGCCAGGCCGGTGAACTCCTTGGCCCCGCGGTCGGCGACTGGGGGTTCGCATCGGGACGACGCTGCTGAGCGGGTGGGCGTACGCAAGTTTCCCGCTTCAGCTCCTCGCGCACCGTATCAGACACGACTTCCGGGTAGTTCTCGGAGAATTCGGCGACGGCGCGAACTCCGCATCGGTCTCGGAGCGCTGCGAGAGTGGCCAGGTAGAGGTCGTCTTCAACCGTGACTCTACACTCGTGGCGATGGCATTCAGTGGCTCTTGACGAGCGAGTCGGCCAGTCGGACCTTGATGAACGCCTGTCGAGTGACGCCGATACGGCGGGCCTCCTGATCGATCTCGCGCAAGAGGTCTACCGGGAAGTCCACGTTCACTCGCTGGACCGCTCGGCCGGAGCGGACCGCCTTGCCGAGGTCCATGTGCGTCGACAGGTTGACACTGGCGTCGTGCATGGCATCGAGCTCGGCGGCGGAGAGTGCCCTAGCCTTGGAGGTACGGCGGGAGGTACGCTGCTTCTTCTTCATCGCGTGCTCGTCTGACGGAGATGATCCGAATCCGGTCGCCCCGGAGTGTGATGAATGCCGACCACACCAAGTCGCCAATTCGCCCGATGACCTGGGTCCGAGGCTCGTCGCGCGATCGGGCCGGGATCTCGAGGCGGTCAGGGTCGCTCCAGAGCGCCTGCGCGCCGATGAAGTCGATGCCGTGCTTCGCGAGATTGGCTGCCGACTTCGCCGAGTCGAACTCGAAGTCCATCAGGTATAGAAAGTATACCAGAACGACTCGGGCTGGCCGCGGGCCACGGCAACTGTGGGGCTGAGCCGGCGCCCGGGGACCGTCCGTGCGGCTCCCGTTGCCGTGGCGGGCCCTTGGGCAACCGACTCAGCTAGGTGGATGGACGCGGCCGCAGAGCGTCGCGACTGAGGCGAAGTCGTGAACTCTCGTGGCGTCAATGGCTTGCGGGTTCCGCTCATGCGGCCTCACGACTGATCCAGTTGCGGACATCGTCCAGTGCGGCAAGCCAGCCATATAAATCCAATAGAATCAGAGACTTGCAAGGATAAGCCTGGCGCTGTCCGCCTAAGTCATTGATTCGTTACGCGTTGCTGGCGTAGGGGCCGCATTGGACGATGTCCGCCACTGGTTCGATTATGCGCTTGCGAACGGCGCAGTTGCTCACAAGGACGTGTCGGCCAAAACGGAGGCGCAGCATGCCGGATCCAATCCCGGTGATGGTGCTTGCGCGTTTGGCCGTCGATTCCGCCTACCAGAAACAAGGTCTTGGATCCGCGCTTCTCAAGGACGCCCTGCTCCGCACCATCGCGGCCGCTCAAATCGCTGGCATTCGCGCGGTGCTGCTTCATGCGATGTCAGACGAGGCGAAGCGCTTCTATGCACGTGCCGGATTTCACGAGTGTCCGGTCGATCCAATGATCCTGATGATCACGCTCGCAGAGGTCGAGAAGAACCTCAGCCCGCCCAGCGCGAGCTGACGATTCTTCAGCAGCTCTCCTTTGGCCTGACCGTTTGGATCTGGGCTCCACACCGCGATAAGATCGCACACAGCAGTCCGTGCCAAAGCGCACCAACGATTTCCAGCCGTTGATCGCCCTAGTCGAGCGGCAGCTCGCCGCGTCCGGGGTCCGTGTCGTCCGAATCGGAGATGCTCGCCGACCATCTGACCGGAGAGCTGCGGG
Organism: Acidobacteriota bacterium; assembly: GCA_052389315.1. Taxonomy (GTDB): domain Bacteria; phylum Acidobacteriota; class Vicinamibacteria; order Vicinamibacterales; family UBA2999; genus JACCSI01. The sequence continues at coordinate 7,895 of JBQTIE010000171.1, read as the reverse complement.
AGGTCGACGTCTGCGTTCATGCGACCGTCAGCGGCAAGGACGTGACGCTCGCGATGGAGTGCCGCGACGACAAGCGCAAGGCGGATCAGATCTGGATCGACACCCTGCGGGGCAAGTACGCCAACCTGCCGGTCGACAAGGTGATCGCGGTCGCGCGGGCGGGCTTCGCGAAGACGGCGCGGGCGGCAGCCGAGAAGGCGCGCATCCAGACACTCACACTCGAAGAAGCAACGTCGGCGAACTGGCACCTGATCGCGGAGTTGCCGGACGCGGCCCTGGTCGTTGCGCACTTTCCAGTCGCGGAGAACGTCTCGCTGCATCTGGTCAAGGGCCAGGAACCCATACCCGACACGATGATGGTCGCCGGCGTATCGCTGAGGCTTGGCGATCAAACGCTCCCGCTGGCGGACGTTCTGCATTGGTATTGCACGGCATCGCCCGTGGCGCAGTTTACGTTGACAACGATGGCGTTGAACGGCTGCCCGTCACGATCGCTATGCCCGACGGGATCGAGCTGGTTCTGCTGCTCGGGACACATGATGCGCTTCAGGATACCAACGATTCTCGCCCTTCTTCTTTGCACCAGCGTCAACGCCTACGCACAAGCGCCAGGTCGCGTGAGTGGCCGTGTCGTTGATCAAACGGGCGGTGCCCTTCCCGGCGTCGCGATCGATCTCGTGGTCAATTCCCTCGAGCTGACAGCGGTGACGGACGACAATGGAGCCTACCGATTCGACACGGTGCCGCCTGGCAGTGCCGAGTTAACGTTCCGCGTTCTGAACTTCAGCGTCCTGCGACGGTCCATCAGCGTCACGACCGGTGCCGCTGTCAACGCGGACGTCGTGTTGACGCTGTCGCTCAGCGCGGACGTCATCGTGACGGGCGCCCGAACATTTCGCAACGTCGCCGATGTGGAGGACCCGGCAGCGAACCTCGTCGGCATCGCGGCATCGGCAAGTCAAGGTGCCGTCACGGCCGCGCAGCTGGACGAGCGCCCGATCATGCGCGCCGGCGAAGTCCTCGAAACGGTACCGGGTCTGGTCGTAAGCCAGCACAGTGGCGAGGGGAAGGCGAACCAGTACTACCTGCGCGGCTTCAACCTGGATCACGGAACGGACTTCTCGACGACGGTCGCGGGAGTGCCGGTCAACACGCCGACCGGCGCGCACGCCCATGGCTATGCGGACGTCAGCTTTCTCATGCCAGAGCTCGTGAGTGGCGTGCAATTCAAGAAGGGACCGTACTTCGCGGACGAGGGTGACTTTTCGGCGGCGGGTGCCGCCAATATCAACTACGTCAATCAGCTTGAGCGTCCGATCGTCCGCGCCAGTGGGGGCAATGACGGATGGGGACGTCTGTTTGGTGCCGCCTCGCCGCGCATGGGCGGAGGGTATCTGCTCGGCGCACTCGAGGTGAACCACAACGACGGACCGTGGGTACGATCGGACGAGTACCGCAAGATCAATAGCGTTCTGCGGTTCAGCCGCGGTGACAATCGTAACGCGTTCACGCTGACCGGCATGGGATACTGGGCCGACTGGGATTCGACCGATCAGGTCCCAGAACGCGCCGTCACAGAAGGGCTCATCCCGCGCTTTGGTCTCATTGATGCCAGTGATGGCGGCAAGGCGAACCGCCAGAGCCTCGCCGCGGAGTATCAGCGTTCGAATGGTCCCTCGCTCCGCGCAACCGGCTTTCTGTTGCACAACAGCCTGAACTTGTTCTCGAATTTCACCTACTTCCTCGATGACCCGGAGCATGGCGATCAATTCGAACAGGCCGAGCGCCGCGTCGCCGCCGGCGGCCGAGTCACGTACCGGCGGCTGGGTCATTTCTTCGAGCGGCACACCGAGAGTGCCATCGGAGTGCAAGTGCGGAGGGATTGGCTCGACCCGGTAGGTCTCTATCGGACGGAAGACCGTCTGCGGCTGTCGACGACACGTGAGGACGAGGTCGGCCAGACGATGGCGGCAGTCTATGCGCAGACCGAGATCGAGTGGACGCGCAGCTTTCGTACGATGTTTGGTCTTCGCGCTGACCGGTACCAATTTTCCGTGACCTCAGACAACCCGCTCAATTCTGGCGACGGCTCTGACGGCCTGGTGAGTCCCAAGTTGGGCGCCATCTTCGGACCGTGGAAAGGCACCGAGCTGTACGTGAACGCCGGCACCGGCTTTCATAGCAACGACGCGCGCGGTGCCGTGACGACCGTCGATCCGGCGAGCGGCGAACCTGTCGATCGCGTCACACCGCTCGTTCGGGCGAAGGGCGCGGAGTTCGGGCTGCGAACAGTCCGCATCGATGGTCTGCAGTCGACCGTGGCGTTGTGGTACTTGGGTATCGACTCTGAACTGCTGTTTGTGGGGGACGCCGGGACGACAGAGCCAGGAAGGCCAAGCCGCCGCGTGGGAATCGAGTGGACGAACTACGCACGGCTCGCCCCGTGGGTCACCGTCGACGCCGATCTGGCGTTTACACATGCCCGGTTCACCGACAATGATCCCGCGGGCACTCAGATCCCCGGTGCCCTGGATAGAGTGATCTCGGCCGGCGTGACGGTCGAGGCTCGCAAGCCGGTGTTTGGCAGCCTTCGCGTTCGTCATTTCGGTCCGCGACCACTCATCGAGGACGGGAGCGTTAACTCGAAGAGCACGACGATCTGGAATGGCGAGGTCGGCTATCGCCTGTCGAACAAGGCCCGCCTCGTCTTGGAGGCATTCAACATCTTCGACGCCAACGTCGCCGACATTGACTACTTCTACGCATCGCGTTTGCCTGGCGAGCCCGCGGACGGTGTGGAGGACATCCATACGCATCCGGCTCTCCCGCGGTCGGCGCGCATCGGTATCCAGTTCTCGTTTTAGGAAACAGCCGACGCACTGGCCGACCGGCCCGGTCGCGAAACTCTGGCGAATCTGCCGAAAGAAGGCCGGTTACGCTGCTTCTCGGATCAACCAGTTGCGGAAATCGTCTTGTGCGGCGAGCCAACTCGCTGCGCGAGTTGGCAGCCTCGGGCGCTCCTCAGGCTTCGCCCGACTCGCTGCACTCGTCGTGCTCGGCACGAGTCCAGCCCGAGGAGCCACTCATTCCAGATCCATTCCGGACACATGGGGAGAGACCTCACCTGAATTCAACCCATCGACGCAACGATCTCCGCTAGTTTTAACCGCCGGCGTTTGATACGCGAGGGTCATCCGGGGGCGTGTATTCAGCCGCAACGCGATCGCGTCGAGCTGCGCTGGCCCGGACGCGCCTCTTGTCGGGTTTGCTCTTTGGCGTGGGCGCGCGCGACCCGGTGACGTTCGCCGTACGCGTGAATCCGCTCGTGGCGCTGCGGGGAGAATGGCGACCAGTTGACAATATTCTGGACTCCGGAATATAGTCCCGCGCCATGGAGTTCTCCGGCGCTATCCGCGAAGCGAAAAAAGGGACGGCGGAGCTCGTCGTCCTGGCGTTCCTCGACGACGAGCCCCGGCACGGTTACGAGCTGACGCAACTGATCGAGGAGCGGTCCGGCGGCGCGCTCACCTTCAATTTCGCCTCGCTCTACGCCACCCTTTACAAGCTCGAGGAACGCAAGTGGATCAGGGGGCGCTGGGTCGAGAAGGCCGGGCAGCGGCGCCGCCGCTACTACAGCATCACGCCTGAAGGCCGCGATGTGCTCGCGGCGCAGCGCAAGGAATGGCAGCAGTTCTTCGCGCTGATACGGGACCTCGCCGGGGTGCGGTATGCGTGACCGCGACCTGCGGTACTGGAAGGCTCTGGTCCGGCACCGCGCCGACCGCGAACGGCGCGAGCTCTCGGTGGACGTTGTCGACGAGCTGGCGTGTCATCTCGCCGACCTGCACGCGACGGCGGTGCGCAACGGGGTGTCCAACGCCGACGCCCGGCGCATGGCGCTCGAGACGCTGAACGCGGCGTCGTTCGTCGAGCTGTCGAAGCGGTCGCGCGCGCGCTCGCGCGGCACCGTGTTCCTGAAGAACGATCTCGTGTTCGCCGTCCGCGGGCTGCGCAAGAAGCCGCTGTTTACAGCTGCCGCGCTGCTCACGCTCGCGCTCGGAATCGGCGCGAACTCGGCCATCTTCACCGTCGTCAATGCCGTTCTGCTGCGGCCGCTCCCGTACCCGGCGCCCGATCGCCTGGTGATGCTGTGGAGCTACAACCCACGGCAGGGGTACCACAAGGACGTCAGCGCGTATCCGAACTTCGACGACTGGCGCCGCCAGAGCGCGTCCTTCGAGGGCATGTCGGCGTACCTCGACGCGCACTTCACGCTGACGCAGTCGGGCGACCCGGCGCAGATCGGGGGCGCCATCGTCACGCCGGGATTCTTCGAAACGCTGGGCGTCGCGCCCGCGCTCGGACGGACGTTTGGCGCCCGAGAAGGCGTGGCCGGCGGGGCCCGCGTGGCCATTCTGAGTCACGGTCTCTGGCAGACGCGTTTCGGCGGCGATCCTGCGATCGTCGGACGGACGGTCATGTTGAACAGCGTCTCTCACGAAGTGCTTGGCGTCATGCCGGCGTCCTTCGCGCATCCGGAAACGGCGCTCGTGTGGACGCCGCTCGCGCCATCCGAGCGGCTTGCACCGGTCATGCAGTCACGCAGCTCGTACTGGTTGCAGGTCGTCGGCCGGCTGAAGCGAGGGATCGACCGCCGCGCCGTGCAGAGCGAAATGGACATGATCGCTTCGGCCCTCCAGCGTCAATATCCGGACGCCAATGCCGGCATCGGCGTGCGGCTCGTGCCGATGCACGAGGAGATCGTCGGCGATGTCCGCCAGCCGCTCTTGATCCTGTTCGGGACGGCGGCGCTCGTCCTCCTCATCGCCTGCGCGAACGTCGCCAACCTCCTGCTCGCGCGTGCCGCGTCCCGGCAAAGGGAACTGGCGATTCGCATGGCCCTCGGCGCCGGACGGTGCCGGTTGATCGCACAACTGCTGACGGAAAGCCTCGTGCTTGCGACTGTGGGCGGCGCGGCTGGACTGCTGTTGGCAGCCTGGGGCATCCAGGCGCTGCCGTCGCTGGCGCCATCCAACCTGCCGCGGCTGACCGGCGTCCGCATCGACACCTCCGTGATCCTCTACACGTCGCTGGCATCGCTCGTCACGGGCCTGCTCTTCGGCGCCGCGCCCGCGCTGCAGAGTGCGGCGGCCACGGCCGGTGAGTTCCTGAAGGAACGTGGACGCGCCGAGTCGCAGGGCGCGCGCGGCCGGCGCCTGCGCGCCGCGGTCGCGATCGCCGAAGTCGCCGTGGCGCTCGTGCTGGTGATCGGCGCGGGTCTTCTCGTCCGCAGCTTCGTCGCGATGAACAAGGTGGACTTGGGATTCGACGCGCGCGGCATCCTCGCGGTGCGTGTGCAACTGCCCCGTGCGCGGTACTCGCAGGATGCGCAGGTCACCGCCTTTTTCGACGACCTCGCCTCGCGGCTGCGCGCCCTGCCCGGCGTCGAGTCTGTCGGGCTCGGCAGCTCCATCGTGCGGGCGCCGCAGTCCTCCACGCTTTCGGTCCACGGCCGGCCCGGGCAGGACCCGAACGTTCCCAACCTGTCGGTTCCCTACGACTCGGTTTCGCCGGAGTTCTTCACGACGCTGAGGATCCCGCTGCGCCGCGGCCGGCTCTTTACGAGTGCGGACGGCCCGGCGACGCAGCGCGTCGTGGTGGTCAACGAATCGCTGGCGCGGCGCTTCTTCCCCGACGACGACGCGCTCGGCAAGCGCGTCACGTACGACGACCCCACCGATGCGCAGGCGCAGTGGCTGACGATTGTAGGCATCGTCGCCGACACGCGTCGCGGCGGAGTGGATCGCGAGCCGCGGGCCGAGCTGTATTATCCGCTCATGCAGCTGCCGGATCGATGGATGTACGCGCTCGTCCGGACGTCCGGCGATCCGCTGGCGCTGGTGCGGCCGGCGCAGGCGCAGGTCTGGGCGATCGATTCCAACCAGCCGACAGCCAGCGTCCGATCTGTCGAGGGGATTCTCGCCGACGCCCAAGCGAACCGCCGCTTCACGACGCTGCTCCTCGGGTTGTTCTCAATCGTCGCTTTGGCGCTTGCCGCGATCGGCAGCTACGGCGTAATTGCGTATTCCACCGCGCAACGCGTCCAGGAGATCGGCATCCGGATGGCGCTCGGCGCCAGCCAACGAATGTCTTGACGAGCGTGCTGAAGGAAGCGGTGATGATTGGCGTCCTGGGCCTCTCGGTCGGGATCGCCGCCGCGCTGTCCTTGACGCGCTTCTTGTCGGGCCTGCTCTTCGGCGTGGGTGCGCGCGACCCCATGACGTTCGTTGCGCTGCCGCTCGGTCTGTTGCTGGTGGCCGTCCTGGCTGCGCTCATTCCGGCCAGCCGCGCCGTTCGCGTGAATCCGCTCGTCGCGCTACGCGGGGACTGAGCCCGGCAGCGATGCGCGTGATTCGAGCACGCCCGACCGACGCATCATCTCAGGCAGAGTCGAAAATCGTCCGTCGCGTTCAGCGGCACAGACACCGGACGACGACAGATAGCCCGCCTTCCGTCAACCGCAAAAGGGCCCGAAGGCGATCGTCTGACATGCGAGAGGGCGCGACCGTGGACGTCAGGATGGGTTCGGCGTGGTGCTGCGTGGCGCGTTCGTCCCCGACGCATTCGACACCCGACACGGCTGTTCAGGAACGCGTGCGTCGCCTTCGTAGAAACTCGATGTCCTGCGCGTCGCCGGCGAACGAGCGGTGTTTCCGCGCGATCTTCTTCAGGCGCAGCAGGTCGGCTTCCGAGGCGACACGGAAGACGTGCGATCCGACTCTCATGCGTTTCGCATGGACACCAAGCTCCGCTGCCGGAATCGGAAAATCGAAGAGGACGTCCACCCGCAGGCCGGCGACCGGGTTGAAGAAGTACGCGCTCGACGGCCCGTCCAGCCGCAGGCGAATCGCCGCGACGCGGCGGTTGTCGATGGTCGCGGTCACGCCACCGTCAACGTTCAAACGCGAAATGAGTTCGAATCCTCGCCGGTAGAAGACATCCACCATGTCCTGTAGCCGTTCGCGCGGGTGGCTGATCACGAAATCGAAATCGGTGGTCACGCGTTGCGAGCCCAGGAGCACGAGGGCCATCCCACCGACGAGAATCGGCGCGAAGCCAAGAGCGGCCAGGCCGTCGACGACGGCGGCGACGGTCGCCAGATCGTCTTCGGGATCAGCCACGCCCTACCGTTTCGCCGGATAGAGGCCCGGGATCGGCCCGGAGCATCGCTTCATTCGAGTGATGCGTTCCGCACCGCCTCGCATGCTGACGATCATCCGCGCGTGGCGCAGATTGACGAGGACCCGCTGCTTGGCGCCGATCGACCGGCGACGGGCCTGTCCCCCCAGTGACGCAATGCGCCGTCGTTCTTCGGCCGACAGCCGTGCCGCGCGCGCGCGCCCGCCGCGGCGCCCGAGGACCCTGGCGATCTCGCGCGTGTTCATGGGACCATGTTACTTACCGCTAAGCACAAGCGCAAGTCAGGCGGAGCGTTCTCGAGCGAGCTCATGTGCCACTGATGAACGCACGGCAGTGCCGAGCACGGCGGCCCACGGCAGAATGGACTTGCTGACGGTGTTGCTGCACGAGTTGGGTCACGTGCTCGGCACGATGCACGTCGACGTGGTAGACGAGGCGGCGGATGTGATGAGCCCAACGTTGCCCCCCGGCACGCGGCGAGCTCCCATCCCGAGCGCCGAGGTGAGGACCAGGGCGCGCTGCCGGTCCCAATGAGAAGCCAGGGCCGCTTCTACCTCCATCCGCACGACGTCACGCTGACGCGAATCAAGCCGGTCCAGACGATCGCCGCTATGGAGAGACGAGGCGCAGCGTGGGGAAGTAGAACTGGTAGCGCCGCGGATCTCGCGTGAGCAGCGTGTGGCCGGCCACGGCGG
>JBQTIE010000170.1:0-6565 GCA_052389315.1 Acidobacteriota bacterium | reverse complement strand
GAGCGTTCGAAGGATCCCTTGAAGACGGGGACCACCAGCATCCGGCCGCTCTTGACGACGAAGTCGATGGGCGGCGGCGGCGCCGTGGCTCCAGTTAGATCTACAATCCGCCCGATCAGTCCGCCAGGAGTCCCCATGCCCGACTCGACCTCTCCCCGCCGCGTCCAGCCCGAACGCCACCGAGCCCGCGATCGCGCGCTGGGAATGGACCGGTCCATCACGCGCCGCGATTTCCTGAACGGCGTCGCCCTCACGTGCGCCTCGCCCCTCATCGCTCCCGCGAACGCGGCGGCCCTGTCGCCGGATCGGGCCCTGCAACTGCCCGAGCAGGCGCCGGGCTACTACCCGCCCGCCCTGACCGGCATGCGAGGGAGCCACGCCGGCTCCTTCGAGGTCGCACATCGGCTGCGCGACGCACGGAGCTGGCCCGAGGCGGCCACCGACACCGGTGAATCGTACGACCTGGTCATCGTCGGCGGCGGCATCAGCGGGCTGGCAGCGGCCCACTACTTCAAGGCCGCCGTTGGCCCGAGCGCGTCGATTCTCGTTCTCGACAACCACGACGACTTTGGCGGTCACGCGAAGCGGAACGAGTTTCGCGACGGCGACCGGATGTTCATGCTGAACGGCGGCACGTTGAACATCGAGGCGCCGCTGCAGTACAGCGACGTCTCCATGAATCTGCTTCGTGGCATTGGCCTGGATCTCGATCGCTTCGAGCAGACGACGGCCCACGATCGCGGGCTGTATCAGAGGATGGGCTTGCGCAACGGTGTGTTCTTCCCCCAAGAGCGATTCGGTGCGGACCGCCTCGTGGTCGGTACCCCGGGCGGCGCACAGGGCGGCGCGGCACAGTGGGCGGCGTTCCTTGCCAAGACGCCCCTGGCCGATCAGGCCAAGCAGGACATCGCACGGTTGCAGAGCGACGACCAGCCGGATTACATGCCGGGCCTGGCGGACGCGGAGAAAAAGCGGCGGCTCATGCACATGAGCTACCTAGACTTTCTCCTCAACGTCGCCAAGGTCCATCCGGACGCCGCGTGGTTCTATCAGGCACGCACCACCGGCCTGTTCCTGATGCTCACCGATGCCGTGCCCGCCTACTACGGGTGGAACTCCGGCTATCCCGGCTTTCAAGGCATGAAGCTGGAACCCACGCCGCGCGAGGTCCTCATCGGCGAACCGGGAGGGGCTCACGGCCGGGAGAACCAGCAGCGCGCCAACGAAGGGGGCCGCGCCATTCACTTCCCGGACGGGAACGCGACCCTCGCGCGCCTGCTCGTCCGATCGCTGATTCCCGACGCGGTGCCTGGGAAGACGCAGGAGGATGTCGTGACCTCGCGGGTGGACTATGCGCGCCTCGATCGCACGGGAGCCCGCGCGCGCATCCGACTGAACAGCTCAGTGGTCCACGTGCGGCACGCCGGCGATCCGGCGACGGCCCGAGCCGTCGAAGTGACGTACGTCAAGAACGGTTCGACGCTGAAAGTCCGCGGCGGACACTGCATCCTCGCCTGCTGGAACTCGATCATTCCCCACTTGTGTCCCGAACTGCCTCAGAAGCAGCGCGAGGCGCTGGCCTACGGGATCAAGGCGCCCATCGTCTACACGAACGTGTTCATCCGCAACTGGACGGCGTTTGCGAAGCTGGGGGTGGCCAACATCACGGCGCCGGGCGGGTATCACACGAGCGTGCAGCTGCCCGAACCCGTGTCGATCGGCGGCTACCGGTGCTCGCGAACCCCGGAGGAGCCGACGGTGCTCCACCTGGTGCGCACGCCGTGCGCGCCGGGCCGGCCGCGCAAGGAACAGCACCGGCTCGGGCAATTGGACCTGCTGCAGACGACGTTTGCAACCTTCGAGCGCGAGATCCGCGAGCAGATGGGACGAACGCTCGGCGCCGGCGGCTTCGATCCGGCGCGCGACATCGCGGGTATTACCGTCAACCGCTGGCCACACGGGTATACGTACAACTACAGCACGCTGTGGGACCCCGTGGATTGGGCGTTGTCGACGCCGGAGGACCGGCCGTGCGTGGTCGGCCGTCAGCCCTTCGGGCGCATCGCGATCGCCAACGCCGACGCGGCTGGCAGTTCGCACACCGATGCCGCCATCGACATGGGGCATCGCGCGGTCCGGGAGATCATCGAGTCGAGGACGCGCACCTACGTCGCGGGGTTCTCGTAGTTCCCCGGGGCCATCTCGTCGGCGTCAGGCCGGCCGCAACCTCACGAGCCCGGCCGGCTGGGGTGGCCATTTCTGACTGGAAATCCTCTCTCCCGTCCTCTACAATTCGCCCGATCTTCCCGTTTTCCGCAGGAGCCGCCCATGTCCGATCAGGGTCCCTTCGGCGTCTCGAGACGCAACTTCATCAAGAGCGTAATCGCTACCGGGGCTGTGGCCTCGTCGGCGGCGTACATGTTCCGGGCCACGCCGCTCAGCGGGCAGCCGGCCATGGGCGCGGGCGCCGTCGAGCGCCTGGTGACGCTCCACATCAACGGCCAGGACCGGCGCGTCGATGTGTTGCCTCAGGAAACGCTGGCCATGACGCTGCGCTACAAGCTCGGCCTGACCGGCACCAAACTGGGCTGCGATCGCTCCGAGTGCGGCGCCTGCACGGTACTCGTCGACGACGTGCCGCGGTACTCCTGCTCGGTGCTGACGCATTCGGTCCGCAAGAAGAACATTCTGACGATCGAAGGGCTGGAGGCGGCCGATGGCACGCTGCACCCGGTCCAGCAGGGCGTCGTGGACGAGCAGGGCTTCCAGTGCGCGTTCTGCATGACCGGCTTTGTGATGGCGGCGGTCGGCTATCTCAAGACCAATCCCAGTCCCACGCGTGCGCAGCTGGCGCACGGCGTGTCGGGCAACCTGTGCCGTTGCCAGGATTACGACAAGATCCTCACCGCGCTGATGCGCGGTGCTGAGCTGATGCGGAGGGCGTGACCATGGCGACGAAACTCGTTGGCCAGAACTACACGACACCCGACCTCGTCGCCAAGGTGACGGGCCGCGCGAAGTACGCCGAGGACTTCCGCGCCGAGGGCATGCTCTTCGCCAAGCTCCTGCTCAGTCCGCGGCCGCACGCCCGCGTCACGCGGATCGACGTGAGCGCGGCGCTCGCCATGCCAGGCGTCAGAGCCATCCTCACGCCGGACGACCTGCCGGCAGTGGTCGAAGGCGCGAACCTCGGCGAGGGCATCATCGCCAGCACGCTCAGCGAGCGCGGCTTGACGATGGAGCCGCTGTATGTGGGCGAGCCGATTCTGGCGGTCGCGGCCGTGGATGAACTGACGGCTTCCGACGCCATCGAGCGCATCCAGATCGACTACGAGCCCCTGCCGTTCGTCGTCGATCCCATCGACAGCCTGCGACCGGGGGGTCCCAACGCCCGCACGCAAGGCAACGTCTGGGTGCGCCCGCAGCCGGCGCCAGCGGCCGCGGGACAGCCGCCGGCGGCCCCGGGACGACCGCAGGTGCAGGAGGTGAAGTGGACCGACGAGGACTTCCGCGCGGCGGGCGACAGTCAGCTCCCGATGGGCAAGGCCACCGACGAGTGGGTGGTGGGTGACATCGAGGCGGCGCTGGCGGGAGCCGACCTCGTGCTCGACGAGACCTTTGTTGGCGCCAATACCAGCCATCACCCGCTCGAAACGCGCAGCGCGATGGCGTACTGGCAGAACGGCAAGCTGTACATGCACTGCTCGACGCAGAGCACGTTCCGAACGATCGGCGCCGTCGCCCGCTGGGTGGGCGTCGATCCCAGCGATGTCGTCATCATCAGCGAGTACACCGGTGGCGGATTCGGGAGCAAGGGATCCGGCTACGTCTTCACCGTCATTCCCGCGCTGCTGTCGAAGAAGACCGGCGCGCCGGTGATGATGCGCGTCACACGAGACGACGAGCTGTGGATCGGACGGGCGCGGCCGGCGCTGCATTCACGCATCAAGGCGGGGTTCCGCAAGGACGGGCGTCTGGTCGCGCTCGACGGCCTCGTCATCGTGGACAACGGCCCCTACGACGTCGTAGGGGATGGCCGCTCGGCCGGCGATCACATCTCGCTCTCCTACCAACCCGACGCCATGCGCTGGCGGAGCGTGTCGGTCCTGACCAACACGCCGCCGCGCGGCGCCCAGCGGGCGCCTGGAGGCATGCAGGGGAATGCCCTGATGGAGCCCATCCTCGCGAAGGCCGCACGCAAGCTCGGCATAGACGAGGTGGCCATCCATCGCATCAACGCCCCGGAGGGCCGCGCCAGGTTCGGGGCGCCCAATGCCCGGGGCCAGCGCCCCGTCGTGACGGCGGCAGCGCTCAAGGAGGCGCTCGACAAGGGGGCCGAGATCTTCCGCTGGGAGGAACGCAAGGCGCGCAGCGGACAGCGCACGGGATCCACGGTGCGCGGGGTGGGTGTGGCCGTGAGCGCGTATTCGGCGGGGTCCATCGGTTTCGACGGCCTCATCGTGCTCAGACCCGACGGCCGTCTGGGCATTCAGTCCGGCATCGGCAACCTCGGCACCGAATCGGTGTTCGACTGCCATCGCATTTCGGCGGAGCTGCTCGGCATGCCCTGGGAGAAATGCGACGTCACGTGGGGCAACACGTCAAAGCACCTGCCCAACACCTGCGGTCAGGGTGGAAGCCAGACCGCGCACGCGATGCCTCGCGCGGCGCACGCGGCCGGCATGGACGCTCGCAAGAAACTGCAGGAGATTGCGGCGCTCACGCTCGGCGGACGCGCCGACGATTATGAGGTGGCCGACCAACGCGTCTTCCGCAAGGGCGGCGGCCGTGGGATGAGCCTCGCACAAGCCGCCGAGCGCGCGATCGCGTTGGGCGGCAAGTTCGACGGCCACGAGCTGCCCGCGGATATCAACGCCGCGACCAAGGCGGCGGCGACCGCTCTGGCCGGCCAGGGGCTGATGGGCGTCGCGCGCGACAACTACGGACGCGAGGGCACGTCCAAGTCCTACATGGCGGGCTTCGCCGAAGTCGAGGTGGATCTGGAAACCGGCAGCTACAAAGTGCTGGATTTCGTCGCCGTCGTCGATTGCGGCACGGTGCTGCACCCGCGAAATCTCGGCGGCCAGGTCAACGGCGGCGTCATGCTCGGGCTTGGACATGCCACCGGGCAGAAATGGGTGTACGACAAGACGTACGGCACACCGCTGGCGCGGCGGTTCTATCAGAGCAAGCCGCCGAGCATTCTCGATGCCCCGGCCCGGTTCCAGTGGGCCGCCCTCGACATTCCCGATCCCGAAACACCGGTGGGTTCGCGTGGCGTCGGTGAGGCGCCGGTTGGCGCCGGCTTCGGCGCCGTCGTCAACGCGATTGCCGCGGCGGTTGGCGACGATCTCTTCAGACGCGCCCCCGTCACCGCCGACATGATCCTGACCGCCCTCGAGGCGGGCAGGCCCACACACGAGGCGTTGACGGCGAACGTGTGAGCGGAGGGCAGGCAGGCCAAGTGTGGCAGGTGCTCGGGTGCGACAGGTGCCCCGGGTGCGACGCGTAAGGTAAGAGGAGAACGCTCATGGCTGCGATTCGCGATGTGATGCCGCTGTTCGAGCTGTACCAGCCGACCACGGTAGACGATGCGCTGGGGCTGCTGGAGCGGTTTGGCGCGCGCGCGTGGGTGCTGGCGGGCGGGCTGGATTCGTTCGACTGGCTCAAGGACCGAGCCAAGCGCGCCGAAGTGGTGATCGATCTGAGCGACGTCTCCGCGCTGCGCGGCATCACCGAACACGACGGCGGGCTCGAGATCGGCGCCATGACCACGCTGACCGAGGTGGCGCGGCATCCGACCGTCGCCTCGCGGTACGGCGTGCTGCAGCAGGCCGCCGAGCTCGTCGCCTCGCCGCAGATTCGCCATCAGGGCACGCTCGGCGGCAACGTGTCGCAGGACACTCGGTGCTGGTACTACCGCAGCGCCTGGCCGTGCTACCGCGCGGGCGGCAACATCTGCTACGCCGACACGCCAACCGCGATGAACCGCGAGCACGCGATCCTCAACGCCGATCGGTGTGTGGCCGTCAGCCCGTCCGATACGGCGCCCGCGCTCATCGCGCTCGACGCGCAGATGGTCATCCGCCGACTCGGCAGCGAGCGCACCGTCGAGGCGCAGGATTACTTCGTGGGTCCCGCCCACGACATCATGCGGATGACCGTCCTCAGGCCGGGCGAACTGCTCACCGCCATTCGCATTCCGTCCACGTGGGCCGGCGCGGAGTTCTACTTCGAAAAGATTCGCGACCGCGAGGTCTGGGACTTCCCGCTCGTGAACGTGGCATCGGCGATGAAACTGTCGGGAGGCACGATCCAGTCGCTCCGCATCGTCGTGGGCGCGGTGGCGGCGACGCCACTGCGGCTGACCGCCGTCGAGGCCGCTGTGGCAGGGAAGCCGCGCAACCAGGAAACGGCGGAAGCCGGGCGTCAGATGGCGGCCGCGGGCGCCGTGCCGCTCCGGCACAACGGCTACAAGGTGCCGCTGATGGGCAACCTGGTGATGCGCGCGATCCGGGGTGGCGCCGCTGCCACGACGTAGTCCTCATCGCCGCCGCCTGGTCTC
>JBQTIE010000169.1:0-39736 GCA_052389315.1 Acidobacteriota bacterium | reverse complement strand
GAATCGCCTCCCTTTGCCGGCTCCTCCCGCCGCCTCTGCTTTGTCTGCGCTCGCTCCCCGGCTTACTGCACGGCCCAACTATAGGGTGAGGTGTATCTTGTCGAGGACCTGAAGCTGCAGCGGCGTGCGGCTCTCAAGCTGATCGCCGCCAATCTCACGAGCGATCCAGAGCGCCGCCAGCGATTCCTTCAGGAGGCCACGCTGGCGGCCTCCATCGACCACCCGCACATCGCCGCCGTCTACGAAATCGACGAGGCGAACGGCCGCACGTTCATCGCGATGGAGTACGTGCGAGGCGGCTCGCTGCGCGAGGCCCTTCGAGCCGGGCCTCTCAAGCCCAGGCGGGCCATCGAGCTCGCCGTCCAGATTGGCGACGCCCTCGCGAAGGTCCACGAGCGGGGCGTCGTGCATCGCGATCTGAAGCCCGAGAACGTGCTGGTGACCGACGACGGCTACGCCAAGGTGATCGACTTTGGCGTGGCGAAGCTGCTCGATCCGCTGCGGCAGGCAGGACGCGCCGACGCGGCGACAATGGCCGGTGCCGAGGTCCGCACGGCGGACGGGTTGGTGCTGGGCACGATGGCCTACATGTCGCCTGAGCAGGCCCGCGGCGAGACCGTGGATCCGCGTAGCGACATCTTCTCGTTCGGCGCGCTGCTGCAGGAGATGCTGACGGGGTCGTCTCCGTTCAAGCGCGGCAGCGCCGCGGAGACGTTGAGCGCTATCCTCACGCAGCCGGCATCGCCCGTGCAGGTCGAGGCCGGCGGCGCGGAAACCGAGCTTCAGCGGATCGTCCGCAAGTGTCTCGTGAAGGACGCCGGCAGCCGCTACCAGAGCATGCGCGACGTGGTCGTGGATCTCCGCGAGGCGCGCGAGGCGCTGGGGAGCGGGACGGCAATGGTCCAGCCGCGGGCGGCTGCGAGTCGGCGGCTCAGCCGTCGCCAGTGGGGGCTGGCCGCGGCCGCCGTGGGCATCGCGGCATTCCTGACCGTGGCGGCCGTGTGGCTGTGGGGTCGCAAAGGGCCAGCCGATCCCGCGGCGACGGCGGGGACGTCAAGGCCTGCGATCGCCGTACTCGCCTTCGACGTGATCTCCGCGAGCCAGGACCTGGCGTGGCTCGCCAAGGGGCTGCCGTCGATGCTCGTGACCGGGCTCGCACAGACGGCCGATGTGGAGGTCGTGGGCCTCGAGCGCCTGAGTGACGCGGCCAGGCAGACCGGGGCGGCGACGCTGGACGAGGTGCCGCGCGCACGGTGGAGCGAGGTGGCGCGCCGCGCTGGGGCGCGCTTCGTCGTCATCGGCAGCCTCGCGCAGGCGGGCGAGCAGTTGCGCATCGATGCGCGCGTCGAAGATCTGACGTCTGGAGGTGTGCGGTTCGCCGAGAGCGTCCGGGGTGCCGACCCCTTTGCACTCGCCGATGATCTGGCGGCGCGCATCCGGTCGAGATTCAACATCCAGCCGGCGGGGGCAGTGCGCAAGGTCACCGATGTCGCCTCGACCGCGGTCGAGGCGTTTCGCGCATACACGAGCGGCCTGGAGGCGTTCTACAACGTTCGTCTGGACGATGCCCGGCGGTTGTTCGAAGAGGCGGTACGGGGCGACCCGGACTTCGCCGCGGCGTACCACGCACTGGCGAGGCTCGCCGAGTTCGTGGGTGACGCAGAGGGCCACCGACGGTACCTCGCGCAGGCCCTTCAGCGCATCGACCGCCTCCCGGATCGCGATGCCCAGATGCTGCGGGCCGCCGTCGCCCGTAGCGAAGAACGTTGGGACGACAGCACGGGCATCCTCGAGGGCGTGATCGCGGCCTATCCCGACGCCGAAGACGCGTACCTCGACCTGGGCAACATGTTTTTCCCGCTTGCCGGCCCGCAGCCCGACCCGGAACGCGCGTACGTCGCCTACGCACGCGGTGCCGAGGCCCTGCCGTATTCGGCGGGGATGCGCAACGTCGTCGGTTACGGCCACATGGCCAACGGACGTCTCGAGGAGGCCGTGGCGAGCTTCGAGGTGTACACGAAGATGCGTCCGACCGAAGCCAACGCCCTGGATAGTCTTGCGGAGGGGCAACTCGTCCTCGGGGATGTCGGGGAAGCGGAACGGACCTACCGCCGTGCCATGGAAGCCGGGCGCGAGGATTCCACCAGTGGTCGCGTGTGGGCGCTTGCCGTGCTGGGACGGTTCGACGAGGCGCTCGCCGGCGCCGCCACCAAGAGTGTGACGCGCCTCCGCCTCCCGCGTGTGCTCGTCCTGTCTCGCGCCGGGCGTTACCGCGAGGCGGCATCGCAGATCGCGGACGAGCGCCGCGCAGCCACCGGCAACGAACCGCTGGCCGCGCTGGCGCTCATCGAAGGCCTCCTGTCGTTCGAGCGGGGCGATTGCGGCACGGCGCTTCAACGATTTGAAAACGCGCGGGCCACGCTCCGCCCGCTCATGAATGACAAACAGCGCCCCTGGATCGTGCTCGCTGACGTGTTGACGGGCACCTGCGAGGCGCGGCGACAGCGGAGGGATCGTGCGCACGCGGCGCTCGAGCGCGCACGCCAATCTCACCGGCCGCAGGCGCCGAACGAGAAGTGGTGGGTCGCGGCCCTCGACGGCGAGGCCGCGCTGGCCGCCGGGGATGCCGCGGGCGCCATGAGTCGCTTCGAGGCGGGCGAGCCGGTGCGCAAGATGGTCTACAGCAACTTCAACGCGGCACTCTCGTTTTTCGCCAACAACCTCATCCTGCGGGATGGGCGTGCCCGGGCCGCGGCGGCCGCCGGACGCACGGGGGAGGCGATCGCGATCTATCGCGCGCTGCTCACGCCGGGCCGCGAGTCGAAATGGACCGCGATGTACGAACCGCGCTACGTGCTGGCGCTTGCGCGTCTGCTGGAGCAAACGGGCCAGCGCGCCGCCGCGCGCGCGGAGTACGAGCGGTTCCTCGATCTGTGGAAGGACGCCGATCGCGATCTGCCGGAACTGGCCGAAGCCCGCACGGCCCTTTCGCGGGTGCGGTAGCACGCGTCGGTTGACTCAGACTGGCGGGTGGCGCTTCACTAGCTGTCGAGACGCCCCCTGGAGATCCAATACTCGCGAAAGGCACGAAGCCGTGGCAGGCTCTCGCGATCCTTGACGCGATTGGCGGCCGCCTTGCTGGCGATGATGTCATCGATGTGACACACCGGGAACCCCTCGACATCGACGCGGCGGGCCCACGCATCGTCGAAGCGCTCGATGCCGTCGGGGGCGAAGACCAGATCGAGGTCGAACGGACCCTGTCGCAACTGGACGAAGTCCTTGCCTCCCGCGATCTCCGCGGCCTGGTTCGCCGTCAGTTCGAAGCCCAGCTCACCGAGGGCGGCCACCACGGCGCGTCCGTTCTCAGGTGTCTTGTCAAGAAACAGATCGGCGTCCTGAGTGGTATCGGGATAGCCCAGCAGGATCGCACCCGATTTGCCGATGAACAGATAACGAACCGACCGGCGTAGAAAGGCATCACGAATCTCGAGCGCCTGACGGTACTCAAACGCGGCCATAGCCCAACCACGATGGAAGACGACGCTCGCACCAGTCGCGATAGGCGCTCATCGAATCGAAGGCGCGATACGGCTCATCGTCCAGGACGGGTTTGTAGGTGTGGATGAAAGCGTAACGAAACCGCAGTGCAAGCGGGCGGCGCGAGGCGGCTTCGAAGTCCTGAAGCCATTCGGCGGGTGTCGAGACCCCATGGGCCGGCATGGGCTCATCATAGCGCCGAGAGCGAGCGGCTCTACACGGGCGGCGCCTTCGGAAACACCTTCTTCTTCCCGCTCGTTTCCTTGTAGTCGCCAAGCCCGCAGAACGCCATCACGTTGTAGCCCTTGCTCTCCAGCAACGCCGCGGCACGCGCGGCGCGTCCCCCGCCGTTTCAAGCGGTGATGATGGCTTTGTCCTTGGGAATCTCCGCGAGCCGCGCTTCGATCTGGTCGACTGGAATGTTGACGTAGCCTTCGAAGGTCCCGAGCTTCTCGAGTTCCCACGGCTCACGCACGTCGAGGAAGAACACATCGCCCTTCTCCACGAGCGCCAGCACGTCGTCGCTGGCCATCTTGGGCGCCTGCGGTTGGGCGGCGCTGGTCGCGGTCTGGATCGGCGCTGCTTGCGGGGGCTCGGCGACCGCGAGCGACGGCAGCAGCAGGAGGGCGCCCACAACACATCGGAATGGCATCAGGACCTCCATGCGACTCGGCATCCTACCACGCGGCGATCTCCCGGTCGAGCGTGGCCGATCCGGCACGTGAGAAGCTGATGAGTCGCGCCAGCCGGCCCTCGTCGAACGCGCCCCAGACGAAGTGCGGACCGGTGCTGGCGGGTTCAAGGGTGGCTGGGCCTACTCCGGCAGCTTTCCGCTCTTCGGCTCCGGCAGCCACCAGCTCACGATGAACCCGCCCAGGTACACACCAAAGGCGACGATGGCCGCGGCGTAGGCCAGCCGCGTCGGCGGCGACGTGCCCGGCACGACGTTGGCAATCTGCGTGGTCACGAACGCGAAACCGGTGCCCAGCATGCGCCCGCCGATGTTGGCCGCGAAGCCCTCACCGGTTCCGCGCAAGTGGGTGGGAAAGACCCGTGGGAGATAGTTGCCCCAGAAGGACAGCTGCGCGACCGTGAAGAGTCCCGCGACGAACATCCCCCACCGCGACAGATCCAGACTCGTCGTCCCCGCATAGAAGAACACCACCGGAACGACAACCAGGCCCGGGACCTGGAACATGTGCAGAAGCCGGCGGCGCGACAGGATGCGGATCGCGAAAAACGCCAGGGCGAACCTGCCGACGAGCCCCCCGACTTCCTGGAACGCCTGCACCTGACTCGCGAGCTGCTGCTGCTGTGGTCCCGAGAGGGTGCGCACCTCGGGGAGGCCCGGCACGATGCGCGGCATCTGTTGAATGGCGCCGAAGGCGGCCCCGTAGGCCAACGCGAACATGATCGTCGTGATGATCGTCGTGCGCCGCAGGTCGGGGGCGAAGAGGGCGGCCACGCTGGGCCGTTTCAGTGTGCCCGCGGCTTTCTTCTGCTGCCAGGCGGGCGACTCGGGCAGGAACGGCCGGATGATGATCAGGGGCAGCGCGGGCACGACGCCCGAGATGAGCGTGTAGCGCCACGGCGTATGGTCGCCGTAGATGGCAGGGAAGGAGTCGGCGTAGGTCACGGCGATCCAGTAGGCGCCCGTCACCATCAGTCCGCCGATCGAGGAGAACGCCTGCGTGTAGCCGAGCGCGGCTTCCCGCTGCCTGGCATCGGGGAAGAGCTCCGCGATCCAGGCGACCGCGGCGACGAACTCGACGAAGACACCGATGAAGGTCGTCGAGCGCAGCACCAGAAGCATCTCGATGCTGGTCGAGAAACCCGCCGCAAACGCAGAAAACGCGTAGAGCAGAATGCTCCACACCAGCACGCGTCGCCGCCCGAAGCGATCCGTGAGGTAGCCGCCCAGCAGGCCGAAGGCGCCCCCGACGATGGCGGGGACCCAGAAAAAGAGGCCAACCCAGTAGTTGTACTCTGGCGTGCCCTGCCTGGCGCCCGTCAGCTCACCGATGGCGGGCCCGACCACGAGCGGCGCCATGAGGATCTCGTAGATGTCGAACGCGAAGCCGAGAGCGGCAATCGCGCAGATCAGCCATTGAATCGGAGTCAGCCGCGGTGCAGGCATGGTCGCCTCAGGGAAACACGGTGTGTCGGGCGCGCGTAGTATACGAGAGGCCTATGACACTTCGCCGACTTTTGATGCTGTCTACGTTTGTCGTCATCGTTCCGTTGACCGTGTGGGCACAGACGACTGCCACCGTGTCAGGACGCATTCTCGATTCGAGCGGCGCGGCGCTTCCGGGCGTGGTCGTCGTCGCAAGACAGATCTCCACCGGATTCGAGCGGGAAACCACCTCGGATGGTCGAGGCCGGTATACGGTGGCGGCCCTGAGACCCGGCACCTATGAGGTACGTGCCTCGCTGGCCGGTTTCCGGCCCGTGCTCCGGAGCGGCATCACGCTGACCATCGCGGAAACGACGGTCGTGGATCTGACGATGATCGTCGGAGGGGTGACCGAGGAGGTCACCGTCGTGGGGGCGGCCCCCGTCGTCAACACGCGAAGCGGCGAGCTCAGCTATCTGGTGGATGGCCGCGCCATTGACGAGCTGCCGTTGAACGGCCGCAACTACACGGATTTGGCGCTGCTGCAGCCGAGCGTGGTCGCCTTTCCACATCGCGACGGAGGGTCGGTGGTGGCCCACGGTCTGGGCATCAGCGTGAACGGCCAGGATCCGCGATCGAACGTCTACCTGCTCGACGGCACGTTGCTCAACGACATGACGAACGGTCCGGCCGGAAGCGCCGCGGGCACGACGCTCGGCATGGAGACGGTCCAGGAATTCCGCGTCGAGACCAACGCGTACAGCGCGGAGTTCGGGCGCATGAGCGGGGGACAGATCAACGTGCTCACCAAGGCGGGTGGCAACGAGTTCAACGGCAGCGCGTACGAGTTCCATCGCAACGACGCCCTCGATGCGAAGAACTACTTCGACGTGGCAGGCAAGCCGCCGTTCACCCGCAACCAGTTTGGCGGCGCGGTGGGTGGGCCCTTGCGGCGCGACCGCCTGTTCTTTTTCGGCGGCTACGAGGCGCTTCGCGAAAACCTGGGGCGGACCATTACGTCCACGGTGCCGGATGACAACGCGCGCCGCGGGTTCCTCCCCGATCCGGTCAGCCCGGGTGCGCTGCTGAACGTCGGCGTCCATCCGGGCGTCGCGCCGTACCTCGCCGAGTACCCCCGCGCCAACGGCGCCGCCCTCGGCGATGGGACGGCGGTGCACACGTTCCAGTTCGATCAGCAGCTCGATCAGGACTTCCTGCAAGGACGCGTGGACTACAACCTGGGTGGGGGCAGCCAGGTTTTCGGCCGCTATACCCTCGACGATGCCTCGCAGTACCTGCCGACGGACTACCCGCAGTTTCCGCGGTACTTCGTGTCGCGCAACCAGTTCTTCACGGGCGAGTATCGGCACGTGCTGACCGATTCGACGCTGGCGACCTACCGGCTCGGCTACAGCCGCACGCGCGTGGGTCAGCAGGTCGAGGCCAACACGTCCACCCCCCTGGCGCCGTTCGTGCCAGGACGCGCGCTGGTCGGCAACATCGACGTCGGCGGTCTGAACCGCTTTGGCACGCAGAGCTCGGTCGATGTGCGGTTTCTCCAGCAGGTCCTCAGCCTGCAGGCGGATGTGGCGGCCACTCGCGGGCGCCACCTGCTGAGGATGGGCGGGCTGGCCGAGCGGTATCTCCAGAACATGGTGAACCCGACCTTCAGCCTCGGCACCTACGCGTTTGCCAACCTTCGAGCGCTGCTGGAGAATCGGCCGACGAGCTTCATCGGCCTGACCCCGGAAGGCCAATTCGATCGCTACTGGCGGTTTTCGCTGCTGGGCGGATACATCCAGGACGAGTTCGCGGTGCACGATCGCGTGTCGGTGAATGGCGGGGTGCGCTACGAAGTGATGACGATGCCGCGCGATATCAACGGACGGGATTCTGCGCTCGTCACGCTCGCGGACCGCGTGGCCGTGCCCGGCCGCTTGTACGAGGGTCCCGATACGAACAACGTGTCACCTCGTGCGGGCGTTGCGTGGAACATTACGGGAGACGGTCGCACCTCGCTGCGCGGCGGGTACGGGATGTACTTCAACACCAACAGCTCGCAGAACCTGATTGTGACCGTGACCAACCCCCCCGCCACGCCGCGAGTGGTGTTCGCGAATCCGACGTTCCCGAACCCTCCGTTCGAGCGCACCTCCGGATTGTCGATTCGGCCGATGCAGTGGGACATCGAGACGCCGCGCGTGCAGATGTGGAACGTGAGCCTGCAGCGGGAAGTGTTTGGCGCGACCGGGGTGACGGTGGGCTACGCGGGCTCTCGTGGCACGAGCCTGCTCCGCAGCAGCGACGTGAACACCGCCTCGCCCACGACCGGTCCCGACGGCCGGCCGTTCTTTCCCGCGGGCACGCCGCGGGCCAACCCCGCATGGACGACCGTGGAGCTCAAGAGCTCGGACGGAGACTCGTGGTACCGCGCGCTGGTGATCGAGGCGCGACGCCGCTGGTCGAACGGGTTCA
Organism: Acidobacteriota bacterium; assembly: GCA_052389315.1. Taxonomy (GTDB): domain Bacteria; phylum Acidobacteriota; class Vicinamibacteria; order Vicinamibacterales; family UBA2999; genus JACCSI01. The sequence goes on along the minus strand of JBQTIE010000169.1, from coordinate 31,605 downwards.
TGTTCCAGTCGTCGTATACGTGGTCGAAGTCCGAGGACACCACGCAGGCATCCACGTTCTTCTCGGACGCCACCAACGGCACCACGTCGGCCTTTCCGGAGTTCATCCCGGACTACAACAAGGGCCTGTCCGACTTTCACGCCGCGCACAACTGGGTGATGAACTTCAGCTACGACCTGCCCTTCGCTCGCGGCCGCTCCGGGGCCGCGAAGGCGATCCTGGGCGGATGGCGCCTGTCGGGCATTGTCAACGTGCGCAGCGGCGGCCCGCTGACCGTCTTCGTGCAGAACAATCGCTCGCGCTCGCTGTGGCAGCCGTCCCTCGGCCCCGGTATCGGGCGTGATCGCGCCAGCTACGCGCCTGGCTTTGGACCCGACAACGCCGTCACGGGCGATCCGACGCGGTGGTTCAATCCCGCCGCGTTCATGCTGCCGGCGGCCGGAACGTTCGGCAACACCGGCCGCGGCGATCTCATCGGGCCGAACCTGCGGACCGTCGATCTGTCGCTCGTCAAGGATGCGGCCTGGCCGACGCTCGGATCCGGCGGCCGGCTCGAGGTGCGCCTCGAGGTGTTCAACCTGTTCAACCGCGCGAATTTCGCGTCTCCGCAACTCATCGCGTTCGCCGGAGCGGCGGACAACGAAGCAGTACTCGCCAGCTTCGGCCGCGTGCGCAGCACGATCACCTCGGCGCGGCAGATGCAGTTAGGGGTGCGTGTCCGCTTCTGATCCACAGATTACACAGATTACACAGATTACGCAGATTACGCCGAGGTGTGCTCGCGGGGATCGCCAACGGCAACGGGCCCACGCGCTTGCGCGTGCTCACCAAGGCTTGGCGCTCGCCGTCCTTCGACAAAGGAGGGACGGAACAGATACACTGGCCGGCCGGAGTGGCAGGTTGAGTCGCTCGTCGATGCGTCTAGCCGCGGTCGCTCGCCACGGCTCGACCACCAACCCGTTGGCCTGATCGAAGACGTCGAGTGGTCGCAACCCTCGGCGCATCAGACGGGCCACACCATGTCCGGTTCCTCAGCCAGATGGAGGCCTTGATGTCGTGGATCATGTTCGTCGTGGGTGCGGTGGCGTCGTGGGGGCTCTATGGCGTGGCGCTGCACAGGGGTCAGGTGTTGCTCGGCAGCCCGATGAAGGCGCTGCTCTGTGTCGGCATTGCGTACATGCTGATCGGCGTCTTCGTGCCGGTCGCCGCGCTGTCGTCGCAGAGCGCTCTCCGAGGGTTTGATACGGGCGGAGCGATCATCGCGACGTTCGCCGGGGCGCTGGGGGCCATTGGTGCCGTTTGCATCATCTACGCGTTCCGCGCCGGCGGGTCGCCGCTGTACGTGATGCCCCTGGTGTTCGGCGGCGCTCCCCTGGTCAACGTCCTCGCGTCGATGGTGATCCACCCTCCCAAGGCTGCACCCCATCCGCTGCTGTACCTCGGGTTCCTGCTGGCCGCCATCGGCGCCGGCCTGGTGCTGTACTATCGCCCGCCCGCGTGAGCGGCCCGCCGTCGTGAATCGGTCACCGGCTGACGCGCCGTCGCGCGAATACTTCGGTGTGCGGGGCGAACGAGCGTCGACGGCAAGGTCTGGCGAAGTCTCGTCCGACGCCCTCGGTGTGAGCGGCTGAACCGCGAGCGACCCGACGAGGGAGACGAGGCGTGAGTCAGTTCGCGCCGCGCCGCTCGCCGATGACCCACAGCCAGCCGGCCGTGCGAAGGAAGAGCTGACCGTCCTTGACGGCCATCGAGCTCAGCGTGTAATCGTCCATCTTGTTCTCGGCCAGAATCTCGAATTTCGACCCGGCACGGTAGACGGAGACCACGCCGTCTTCGCTGATGATGTAGATCTTGCCGTCGGCGAGCACGGGTGACGAGCTGTAAGTACCAGGCGTCAGCCGTTCGGGGCCGTACACGCGCTTGCCGGTCCTCAAGTCGAGGCAGTACGCGATACCGCGATCGTTGACGACGTAGGCGTAGGTCCCGTCGGTGACGGGCGTCGGGACATCCGGACCGTTGTGAAACTCCCAGAGCTTGCTCGTCGTCACGTCTCCGCGTCCGCCGGCCTTGAGCACGAGCATGGGGCGCTCGCGGGTCGGGGCGATGACGATATCGCCGAAGGTCACCGGCGAGGCCACAATTCGATAGGCGGGGTTGTTCTGTGGGTTCAGACCGTCCGCGCGCCACAGCTCCTTGCCAGTCGCCGGGTCGTGCCCGGTGACGACGTCACCGCCGTTGAGGATGATCTCGAAGCGGTTGCCGACCTTGGCGAGGGCGGGCGTGATGTAGGCGTCGGGCGATTCTCGAATCGCGCGGGTCGGCCGCTCTACCCGCCATTTCGTCGCACCCGTCTTCCCATCGATCCGGAGCATGTAGGACGGATCGTCGGTCTTCATCCCGTGGAGCACGGGGACGAACAGGTCGCCCTCGTGCAGCAGTGGTGAGTTGGCGTAGCCCCAGTTGAGTCCGAACCGTCCGTAGTCCTTCTGGATGTCGCGCATCCAGAGTTCGTTGCCCTTGAAGTCGAACGCCCTCAAGAACCCCGTACCGGTCATCACCCAGACGGTCGCGCCGTCGGTCACTGGTGACGGCGACGACATGTTCTGCTTGCGCTGCTTGTTGTTGCCGGTGCCAAGCGGCTTCTTCCACAACACGCTGCCCTTGGCACGGCTGACCGCCCACAGCGACAGATGGTCGCCGTCGGCTTCGGCGACGTTGAGAAAGATCATGTCCCCCCAGATCACCGGGGTGGCGCCGCTCCATTGGGGGAGCTGAAGCTTCCACGCGATGTTCTCGGTCGGGCTCCACTTGACGGGCAAGTTCTTCTCGGTGCTGACACCGTCGCCCGTCGGGCCGCGCCACGACGGCCAGTTGGCCGACACCTCGACCGTTGCGACCACCGACCAGAGCACAAGGACCGCTGTCTTTCGCATGTCCACCTCGTCACGTAGAGCGATCGAAGCTCCGCCGCCGGCCGCCGAGAAAAATCGGGGTGGCTGCGCCTCGTTCGCGGCAGTGCCGTCGTGCCCCGTGCGGCGGGGCGATGCTGAAGACCGGAAAGAGCCCATGACCTGCGTCGAAGGGTCCCGGCCTTCAAGACGTCCAGACCGGCAATCACGCATTCTACGATGCCGGCTGCCGCGTTGCTTGCCAGGGCGGATGCCAGCTCATCCTGCATGCGCCGCCTTTGGCCTCTTGCGCCGCGTCACTCGCTGCTGATGGCGTCGAGCAGGCGAGCCGACGTGGTCAGCCGAATGGCGGCGAGCGATGAGGCGAGCCCGGTGACGAGCACGGCGACGAGCAGCAGGACGAGCCCGGGGAGCGAGAGCGACTCGGCACGGCCAACCAGCGCCGGGGCAATCGCGACCAGCGCGGCCAACGTGCCGACGGCGAGGCCGACGAGCACGAGGAGCAGGCTTTCGGCCGAGACCAGCGTCCGCAGGTTGCGCGGGGTGAACCCCACCGCGCTCAGCACGGCCAGCTCCCGTCGGCGTTCGAGGACGTTGCGGGCGAGGACGGCGGCGAGCCCGAAGGTGCCCAGCAAGAGCCCGAGTGCGCCCAGCGCCTGAAAGGTGGACAGGTAGGTGTTTTCGACCTGGTGATAGGACGCCAGGCGGGCGCGCGTGTCGCTGACGTCGAGACCGGCATCGATGAGCCGATCCTCGAGCAGCGCCGTCAACCCCTCGCGGTCCGCTTCGGCGGCCTCGATGAGCCACACGCGGTAGCCTTCGTGTTGCGGAAACAATCGCGTGAAGGCGGATTCGCCGATGATGAGCTCGGACTGCAGCACGCTGTCGGCGAGCGCGCCGACGATCCGCAGCGTCACCGGCGCGCCACCCTCGGGTGTGAACACGAACTCGTCTCCAACGGCGAGGTGGAAGACATAAGTGAGCGAGGTCAGGTCTGCGATGGCCGGAATGGCATCGTCAGGGAAGCGACGGTCCAACAGGCGCCACGGATTCTCGCGCTCCTCATCCGTCTCGGCCATGGATCGCGCGAAGCTGAAGCGCCGATCCGCGCCAAACGACGCTTCCGGTGCGACGATGCGCGGGTTGGTGGGCTGGTAGAGCGTGAGGCAGCTTGCTTCGTCGCCGGGCTTGAGGCGCAAGCGCGTCACCCGCATGCGTTCCAACAACGGATCGGCCGGCAGGCCGAGCTCCGCACGCCCGCCGGGCGTGTTCGGGTTGTGCATCAGCGGCGCGATCGATTCGGCCATCAGCGCGAATCCACCGGTGCCCGATTCGGGTGCCAGCGAGATCCCCGCCGCGTCCCGGCGAAACGCGCCGACCGCAACGATCACGAAGGACGCGAAGGCAATGAGCGCCGCCGACAACACGCTTCGCGTCGGCCGCCAGCGCGCGTAGGAGGCGCCGAATCGCCACAAGGCCGGTCGTGCCCGCCCGTCACCGCGCTCGGGCTGCAGCCAGACCGCGAAGGCGGCGCAGCCGGCGATCAGGAGCAGTCCGCCGGCCCCGAAGAAGGCCGCCACCTGGTTCAGCAGGCCCGACAGCGCGGCGGCGACGAGCACGAGCGCGACGATCGGCGCTCGTACGGCCAGGTAACCAGGCAGCCTCGAGGTCCGCGATTGGTCCGGTGCGGCCCCCGCCGTCAACAGCGTCCGTGCGGATTGCCGTGTCACGCGGCGAAACGACCAGGCCAACGCCACGACCGCCGCCACGAGCGCACCAGCCACGCCGAGGGTGAGCAGCGCCGGACGCACGTGCAGCACGAGTGCGGTCGTGCCAACCGCGCCGACCCACCAGGTGCGGAGGCCGTACATGATGGCGGCCGCGTAGCCGATGGCGCCGGCGACGCCGATCAGGCTGCCGACCCCGGCCAGCACGCCGGCCTCGGTGAGCAGCGTGCCTCGAATCGTCCTGGAGGGCACCCCGAGGGCGGCCAGCACGCCGAGTTCCCTGGCGCGCTGCTCCACGCCCAGCGCAAAGAACAGTCCCGCGAGCAGCAGTCCTGCGACGACGAGGAAGAAGCTGAAGTAGATGAAGTATTCGCCGAAATCCGTGGTGCCATCGGCCGCGGCGAGTGCCTCGGCACGCGCATGGCGGACCGCCAGGCCGGCGGCGAACACGTCGATCGCGCTCGTCGTCGGCCACCCTTCCGTGACGGTTCCGATGCGCAGCGACGAAAGATTGCCGAAGGGGCTCGGCCACAGACCTTGTCCGGTCTCGAGCGGGACGAACGCTTTGGGCGCCGTCCGCCATCGGTCCCAATACGCTTCGTCTTGCGGCCGGATGCGCGCGAGATCGACCGGGAAGGGCGGGTCCCACGCGGCCAGATCGGCGGCGTCGGTGACGCCGGGGTACTCGGGCGTCAGCGTGGCATCGCCCCCCGCACCACTCATCGGCACGACGCCGGCCAGCGTGAACGTCGCGGACTGTTCCGTGAGCCCCTCCCGATCGGACCACAGGTAGTAGTCGATTTCGACCTTGTCGCCGAGACCGACGCCAAGCTCCGCCGCGGCCCACTCGTTGAGATGGATCGGAGGCGCTTCGTTGCGCGGAGGTCCACTGCCTGCCTGCATCGACGCGGACGGCGGCGCCGAGCTCTCGCTCAGCCTGGCATACGCCACCAAGTCCAGACCAGCCACGAGGGAGTACGGAATCTCACGCCCGTTGGCGGCGCGGATGGAATTCGCGAGATAGGCCAGGGCTCCCACGACGTCTTGCCCCGAGCGTCGCGTGAGGTCGGTTGCGCCGCGCGCAACGGCCTCTGGAATCAGAGCGGACCGGCTTTCGAGAATCGACCGTGAGCGCACCGCGTCGGTCCGGACGCGAAGCCCGACGTCTTCCAAGCGCGCGGCGGCGGCGACCAGCCGCTTGACCCGGCCGATGTCGCCCGCGGCGTCGCCGGGGGCCGCCATGCGGATCAACAGCACGTTGGCCTGCGACGTCACGTTCAGTTCGCGCTGGAGGCGCGCGAGCGGCACGAAAACGGAGAGCGCCGGCCCTTGCGACGGCACGAGCGAAAACTCGCCGAGCTCGGCGCGGGGCACGATTCGCGTCGTGACGAGGCGCAGCCGCCGGCCGCGATCCTCGCGGCGACCCTGCACATGACTGAGCGGGATGTCGGTAGGCGTGGCGAGGCGGAGCACCAGGTCGTCGCCGTCCCGCGCGCTGAGCTCGGCGGCCATCCCCGGGCTGATCCACGCGTCCTGTTCGTCCAGCCCTCGCGGGTCGCGCCCGTGAAACGCCAGGAACCGTTCGTCGATCCCGAACACGTGCACGCGTGCCGCGGTTCGACGGCTGCTCTCGTGGGTCACCGCGCCCGACACCGCGACGATCGGCACCACGTCCGCCACATCATCCCCCCGCACGTCGTCTGCGAGCGCGGCGCGAAAGAACGTCGTCGAGGTCAGGACCAGTTCGGTGGCGCCGAGACGGTCGAGCGCGAGGTCTCTGAGGCTCTGCCGGACGGAGGACCCCACCAGCAGCGCGCCGCCGAGCACCGACACCGCGACGGCGACCCCCACGACGACCAGCGCATGAAGGCCCCGGTAGTGGCGAAGGCTTGCGGCAATGAGCGCGGCGCGCGTCACGTCAACCACCTCGTGCCTTCACGACGGGGTGAGCGACCCGGCGGCGATCGTCCACCGTCGCGCGAATCGGCGAGCCAGCCCCTCGCTGTGAGTGACGACGATGAGGATGGTCTTGTGGCGCTGATGCAGGTCGAGGAGGAGCGCCGCCACGCGGTCGGCCGCCGCCGCGTCGAGGTTGCCAGTGGGCTCGTCGCACAACAGCAGGCGCGGCTGTCGGATGAGGGCGCGCGCGATCGCCACACGTTGTTTTTCGCCCCCGGACAGGGCGGCAGGGCGATGTGCCAGCCGATCGGCGAGTCCGACCTGGTCCAGCAGGTCGCGTGCGAAGGCGGTCGCGTGATCGTCGCGAGGGCCGACGATGGTCGGGACCAGGACGTTTTCGAGAACCGTGCACTGGGGCAGGAGGCAATGGTCCTGAAAGACAAAGCCGACGCGCTGATTGCGAAACGCAGCCAGGCGATCGGCGTCGAGCGCGTACGGATTGACTTCGTCCAGTCGAACCGCGCCGCTCGTCGGCGCCTCCAGGCCGCCGATCACGTAGAGCAGCGTGCTCTTCCCCGACCCGGACGGCCCCATGACCGCGGCAGATTGTCCAGAGTCGATCGTAAAGGACACACCGTCCAGCACGGTGAGCGGACCGCCCGGCGCATCGTAGATCTTGGTGAGCTGGTCGGCTGCGAGCACGGCGCGGCTTTCCTCAGCGCGTGGCCGCCGCGGCACCCTCTGGGCGCCCGGCTCGTGCAGACTGAGGAGCGACGAGCGCGCCGTAGACCTCGAGTATCCCGTCTGCCATCTGACGGATCGAATACGCACGCCGCACGCCCGTGGCGCCGGCCTCGGCGAGGGCAGAGGCCCGGGCCGCGTCTCGCCACACCTCGAGAATGCCGTCGGCGATGTCGGACGGATGATCGGACGGGACGAGCAGTCCACCGCCCGTTCTGCGGAGCATTTCCGGAAACGCCCCATGCGCGGGCTGTACGGCGGGCACGCCAGAAGCCATGGCCTCCAGCAGGTAGAGCCCCTTGGGTTCGTGGTAGCCGCTGGGCACCGACAGCACATCGAGGGATCGGAGAAACCGCACCTTCCCGGCGCGATCGACGGTGCCGGCGTAGGTGAACTCGTGCTCCAGCCCGCACTCGGCCAACTGCCGTCGAATCCCGTCGAAATACTCGCGCTGGTCGGGGCCCAGATACCCGGCGACGGCCAGACGAGACTCCGGCAAGCCGCGCTCGTGCCGCAGCAGGCGATACGCGTCGACCAGCGTGTGCAGGCCTTTTTCCGGCGCGATGCGGGCAAGATACCCGATCGTGAACGGCTGACGCGCAAGCGGCGCCCGATCGGCGAAGTCTTCCACACGAATGCCCAGCGGGACGGTGGTGACGCGCGCCCGAGGGATGCTCAAATAGGTCGTCATGAACTCCGTGTAGTACTCGCTGATCGACACGAAGTGGTCGACGGTCTCGATCTGCCGCTTGATGAGGTCGCGGGCGTCGGTTCGATACGGCTCGGGCAGACCCTCGAGAAAGAGATCTTCGCCCTGAAGCGTGACCACGATCGGACAGTCGAGCTGCTCGCGGAGCGGCGCGGCGAGCGCGATGAGCAGCGAGTTGGGGAGGTTGACCACCTGGGGGCGGGGACCGTCGGTCAGCCAATCCAGGAGCTTGTCGAATTCCTTGCGCTGACGGCCGTCGACGCCCCGCAGTGTTGACACCGTGAGCGCGCCGAGCTGCCGGGGATTGACGGCGACGGCGCCGGCGGCGAACCGCCGGATGACCGACGGCGCGTCCCACAGCCGATCGAGCAACCTCGGCGTGTGGCGGAACAGGGCGAGGTGCTGCTGGAGGTAGACGCTGATGCCCCCGAAGAACACCGGCTGGCCTGAACTCATGTTCGCCTCGTCGGTGACCGTCGGCGTGTAGACGGGCAGCAGGGTGACGTGATGCCCCCGTGCGAGGAGTTCGGCCGCCAGCGCGTTGTCCCGCAGGCAGCTGCCGCACAGCATCGAGGCCGCACCCGCGGTGATGGACAGGATGTTCATCGGCCACGGTACACGTTACAAGCTGCGGAGGCAAAACGCCAACGCCGCCGAGGGCCGCGGCGGGAGCAGGCGGGCCTCGCTGATGCTTGCTGGTGTGAAATGTGTACGAACCTGTTGGCCAGGCAACAAGTAATGGCGGACTGGCGAGGCGAGTAGGGGACACGCGTGTCGGTCTGAGGCGAGCCTCGCTAGCCCTGGCGCACGAACTGGTGTTCGCGCAGCACGTGCGCGACTTCGATGTGATAGTAGTGGTACCAGCGCGCGCGGCCCTTGCGCTCGGCTTCGCGGTGGCGTTCGTCCTTCCTCCACGCCGCCTGCAGCTCGTCGTTCTCCCACCACACCACCGTCAGGCGTTCACCGTCGTCGGCCTTGAAGCTCTTCATGGCGACGAAGCCGGGGTACCCCTTCGATCCACCATTTCCTCGGACATGGCGGTGTAGTCGTCACCGGCGGCGTCGGTGAGCCGGGATCGAAAGAGCGTCACGATCATGGCAGACTCCTCGAGTTGGACCGCTAGACGGCTCCACACGCGAATGTGGAACCCGTTGGAGACGTTTAGCGGTCCTCGGCGCGCGCCGAAGAACATCGGACCCAACCAGCCAAGGGATTCGCGGGATATCAAGGGCGAAGCCTGGCGAAGCCCTTGGTTGGTTATGCCCGATTGCTGTGTATGATGTCAATCATGATATTGTATGCATGCAATCCTGAGCGCGCCCCGCCGGGCCGCCGCCCCGCCGGGCCGCCGCCCCGCCGGGCCGCCGGGCCGCCGGGCCGCCGGGCCGCCGGGTCGCCGGGTCGCCGGGCCGCCGGGCCGCCGGGACCGAGGCGCAGGCAGGACGCCGCTCGGCGGCGGGGAAACGGATGACCGGATGCGACACGCGATGAGCTGGAAACCACGCATCGACCGCCGCGGCGGCCCCCTCTACCGCGCGGTGGCCGAGGCGATCGCCGCCGACGTACAGGTTGGGCGCTTGCGCGCCGGCGATCGTCTGCCGCCGCAGCGCGAGCTCGCCGATCTGCTCGGCCTCACCGTCACCACGATCACGCGGGCCTATGCCGAGGCCGGGCGGCGGGGCCTGGTCCGCGGGGAAGTGGGGCGCGGCACCTTCGTGACCCCTCCTGCGTTTGCGCCCCTCGCCGAGGGCTCGCGCGACGTCATCGATCTGGCCACCAACGCGCTCCTGCCCCATGCCCACGCGGGCGAGCTGACGGCGTCGCTGGCCGCCCTGGTCGCGCGGACCGATCCGGAGCGCCTGTTCAACTATCAGCCCCACGGCGGCCGACTCGAACATCGTGCCGCGGCTGCCGCGTTTCTCGCGCGACACGACGTGCCGGCTGAGGCCGACCAGACGCTGCTGACCGCCGGGGCGCAGCATGCGATGACCGTGGCGCTCGGCACGCTGACCTCGCCGGGCGACACGGTTCTCTGCGAGGCGGTGACGTACACCGGGATGCGATCGCTCGCCCACCATCTGCACGTGCGCCTGGTGGGCGTGCCGATGGATGGCGAGGGCCTGCTGCCCGACGCGCTCGAGGACGCCTCGCTCGAATCCGGCGGTCGCGTCCTCTATTGCATGCCGTCACTGCAAAACCCCACGGGCCGTGTGATGTCCCGCAGGCGGCGCCAGGAGATCGCCCGCCTCGCCACACGCCTCGGGCTCCACGTCGTCGAAGACGATGTGTATGGATTCCTGGTCCCCGGGCAGATCCCACTGGCGGCGCTGGTGCCCGAGCGCACGTTCTATCTCACCGGGTTCTCCAAGTGCCTCGTGCCGGGCTTGCGCCTGGGCATCCTGCGCACGCCGCCGCCCTGGGTCGAGCGCGTCACGGGCGCCGTGTTTGCGACCACCGTGACGGCAGCGCCGCTGGCCGCGGCCGCCGCGGCCGAATGGCTGCAGAACGGCGTGGTCGATCGAATCACGGCGTGGAAGCGCGAAGAGGTCGAGGCGCGTCAGGCGCTGGCGCGGACCACGCTTGGCCGCGCGCTGTCAGGAGCGCCGGAAAGCCAGCACCTCTGGCTGCAGCTGCCGCGGCGCTGGACGGCCGACGATTTCGCGCGTGCGGCCCGCCAGCACGGCGTCGTCGTGACCCCCGCGCGCGAGTTTGCCGTGGCGCGCCACGACGCGCCCAACGCCGCGCGCCTCTGCCTGGGGCCCCCGGCCGATCGCCCGACATTGCAGCGCGGCCTGTCGACCCTGCGGGAGATTCTGCGGGGCGCCCCGCAGCCGTTTGACACGAGTGTCTAGCGTGACCCTGCCTCGGACCGTCAACATTCGGGGCCAAGGCTCCTGGAGAACTTGGCTCGGTCGATTCCCAACCACTGGAGTCACGTGTTCTCGCCCGGCCTGATGGAACCAGAGCCCCGCCAGGGTCCTATCACGGTCGCACGATCGAGGACACGTCGGTCGTCCTCAAGGAAGCGAGGGGGGCGGGTTCCGGATCGACCGGCAGCGAGAGAAAGTACTCGAGGCGCGGTCGATCGTCGGTGATGAGCGGGCCGTCGCCCACCCAGGCCGCCAGTTCACGGGGGCCGGCGAAATACGTCTGCAGGAGCGTGTCGTAATCCCAGTCGAACAGGGCGCGGACCTGCGGGTCACCTCGACGATCTTCGTAGCGCCGGCGACTGACGCTGAACGGCTCCACGCTGCCCAGCATCAACGTCCCGTCGGCCCACAGCGTGGTGTTCGGGAACACGGCCATGAACGTGCGAAGAATCATGCGGTAGACGACACCCTCGCCGCCGTTCCACTGCAGCACGAGGCCGCCGTCCTTCAGGACGTGTCGCACCAGCTCGAAGTACTCCCGCGAGTACAGCGCGCCGGCGCCCGCGTGGCGCGGCAGGATGATGTCGGCCGTCACGACGTCGTACCGCTTGGGCGTCGTCAGCAGGTAGTTTCTCCCGTCGTCGACGCGGAGGGTGACGGTGGGGCGCGTGAGCAGGTCGAAGTTGATGTGGTTGAAAAACCGCGCGCCGCCGACGACGGCTCGCGACAGCTCCACGACATCGACGGACACCTGGAGGTATTGCGCCACCGCGCCCGCCGTCGCACCGCCGCCAAGCCCCACCACGAGCGCATCTCGTGGCTCGGGATGAAGCAGCATCGGTAGCGCGCCAATCCGCTGATGCACGAACGCCATGTTGGGGAAGTCGCTGGCCTGGTGCATGCCGTCGAGGTACATGACCCGCTGCGGGCGCGCCACCTCGCCCACCTCGTGGACGGCCACCGTTGTCTGCACGCCTTCTTCGCGCCACATCACGCGTTCGCCCTGGTGCGCGGATTCCGACGTGATGGCAAACGGGTCCACGGCGTTCAGCGCGCTCATGACGAACGCCACGGGTCCGACGATGGCCATGAAGCCTGCGAAGTTGGGACGCGCCTGGAACTGTGCGCGCGCGAGCATCACGCTCGACACGAGGGCCAGCGCGGAGGTTGCCAGCAGGCTGCCCCGGCTGCCGAGCATGGGCAGCAGCACGAAGCCCCCGAGCACCGAGCCGGCAATGGCCCCGCAGACGTTGAGGGAGTAGAAGAGACCGATTCGCCGCGGCGCTCCTTCGACGTGTCCTGCCCAGAGCGCGAGACCGATCGGGAACGCAAAGCCGAGCAGCATCGTCGTCGGGAGCATGGCCACGAGGCTCGCGGCGACGAGTGGAGCGACGTAGGGATCGACCCCGACGGCCGTCATCGGGGGAGACAGCCAGCGCTCCAGCGTCTCGAAGCGCGTCAGGGCGTTGAGGGACAGCACAGCGGCAATGCTGATGAGGAGCTGGACGATGGTGAGGACAACCATCCAGCGGCGGCCGCGACGAAGCAGCGGCGCCGCCAAGGCGCTCCCGAGCGCGATGCCCGCCAGCACCGTGGCCAGCATGACCGTGAAGGCGTACGCCGTCGGTCGCAGCAACGTGATCAGCATGCGAAACCAGACGATCTCGAGCGCGAGCGACAGCATCCCGGACAGCACGAACGTCCACAGCACGGCCCGGCGCTGCCCGGCCGTCAGTGAGTCGGCTTCGATCACGCTGGGCGACGGCGACACCGCCGGTGCCAGACGACCCTCGCGCCCAGGAATCGAGCCTGGCCTCGCGGCGGCAATGATCGCCAGAATTCCAATCGTGACGTTGATGGCTGCCGCAAGCTGAAACGAGCGGGCGACGCCCATTTCGGAGACCAGATAGAAGCCTGCGATCAGGGCACCGATGATCGCGCCACAGGTGTTGGTCGCATACAGCAGACCGATCCGGCTGCCCACGGCCGCATCGGTCACAAGGGCCGAGCGCATCACGATGGGCAGCGTCGCGCCCATCAGCGTGGTCGGCACGATGAGGACGACGCAGGCGACAACGAAGCGCGCAGGGGTCAGGAAGAACAGCGAGGACGGGAGTACGGGTTGCAGGCCGATCCACACGCCTCTGACCCACTCCAGCAGAAGCGGCGTCGCCAGGGCGCTGAGTCCCACCCCGATTTCGACCAGTCCGAACGCCCGAAGCGGCGCGCGCAGCCGAGCGGCGGCGCGGCCGGCCAGATAACTTCCGAGCGCCAAGCCGCCCATGAAGCTCGCCAACACCGTGCTGGCGGCATAGACGGTCACGCCGAACACCAGGGCCAGCAGACGCAGCCACATGACCTGGTAGATGAGCGCCGCAACGCCCGAGAAGAAGAACAGAAGCGCGAGTAAGGCGAGCAGCCGGGCAGGCACGCTGGCGTCGTGTGGGCGTCAGCGCGGTGGGTACCGGGCCGCGAGATAGTCGATCAACGCGTCTTTGTCGGCGGCAGGGACGCTGGCGCCCCACCGGATCATCTTGTCGACCGATCGGGTCCATCCCATGCGCGAGAGCCGCTGCGCTTCGATCAGGTCGTCCTCGTGGCACGCCAAGCAGGCGTATTTGTAGATGGCCTCACTGCCGGCCGTGGCGACGATGTTCGATGCGGCCGGGGTGGCGGCGAAGTTCGCCGACAGATAGTCGAGCAGAGGCTCCCGTTCGCCGGGCTCGACGACCGCACCCCACCGGAGCATCTTGTCGATCGAGCGGCCCCACGCGGCCCGCGAGAGACGTTGTTGACGCATCAGATCCGATTCGTGGCAACCCAGGCAACGGGCGCTCACGACGTCGCGGCCAGGCCCCGGCGGCAAGTCCTGCGCGACGGCCACCGCGCGGCCGAACAGCGCCCCCACGAAAGCCAGACCGATCGCGAAGCGCGCGGGCAGCCCGTTCAGCGTCACCCTTTCACCTCGATTCGAACGTCGTCCGGGGCATTCCACAAGTACCCCGACGGGTTCCAGGGCGGCGTCATCGGCTGCGTGCGGCCGGCCGCGTCTGTCGCGCGGGAGAGGATGAGGCACGACTCGGGCCGCGTCGCCTCGAAGGTGTATTCGAAGCGCCGCCAGGCGTACTTCGCCTGGTCACCGACCAGTCGCGCGCGTTGCCAGGTGGCGCCGTGATCGGTCGACACATCGACTCGCGCGACGTCGGTCTCGCCAGCCCAGGCAAAGCCGGCCACCGCGACCTTGCCGGCCCCCAGGGTGGCGCCGTCGAGCGGGCGGGTGATGAGCGACTTGACGACCAGCCCTGTGAGCGGTGCCATGTCCTTGGCATCGACGGCCGCCCCCGGCGCGACCCGCTTGACCGGGTACCGATAGGCCGTCGTCACCCAGAAACTATCCGACTCCGCGTCGGCGACGCGCAGATGCGTCAGCCACTTCACGTAGTACGCGCCCTCCCACCCAGGTACGATCGCGCGCAGCGGAAAGCCATGAAGGGGCGTCAGCGGCTGGCCGTTCATCTCCCAGGCGATGAGCGTGTCGGGATGCAGGGCCTTCTCGATCGGCAGCTGGCGGACGAAGTCGGGCATCGTGCCGAGTGGCCGATCGGCCCCGTTCATGATGAGGAACCGCGCGGAGGACCTGACGCCCACGCGCTTGAGGACATCCGCCAGCCGCACGCCGGTCCACCTGGCGTTGCCGATCGCCCCCTTGGCCCACTGAATGCCGGCCACGGGAGGATCGAAGAACGCTCGTCCGTTGCCCGCACACTCCAGCGCGGTGGTGACGCTGGCCTCCGGCAGACGCCGCAGGTCGTCGACGCTGATCGTGATGGCGGAATCGACTTCGCCGTCGATGCTCAGCGTCCAGCTCGAGGCGTCGAGCCCGGGCGGGACCGGCAGGTGGCATCGGACGTAGAAGTGCTCGACGGGCGTAATCCACGAATCGAGCAACGCCACCGGCGACTCGTAATCGGGCGGGCGAAGCGAGCGGACGAGCAGCTTCTCTTTGCCCGCGGCGACCGTTGACCGGGCCTGGGCCGCCAGTGATGCCCACGGCGTGAGGTGGGCCACCGCGCCGACGGCGCCGGCACTGGCGGCCAGACTGAGCACATCACGACGGGTGAGGGGCATGGGAAACCGATTGTACCTGAGGCATCACGCGCGTAACAAAGCCGGTGCGGCGCCCCGCCCCAAGAGACGGGTCCGAGGCGTCCCCTCCTAGGCCTGTTCGAGTCGGTCAACCAGCGCGCGCCACCGACGCCGGGCGACGAGGTGCGTGGCCCCGTTGGTCAACACGATTTCGCCGGTCCCGTCGGGAAACGGCTTCGCCTCGCGGATTGCATCCAGGCTGACGATGACTGTGCGCGAGATCTGGAAGAAGCTGGCACGGTCGAGCCGGCGCGCCAGCGCTGCCAGCGTGGGCTGCATCCAGAGCTGCTCGGAGGCGGTGTGCAGGCGGGTCAGCCCCTCGTGGAAGGTGAACGCGATCACGTCACCTCTGGGCACGACGATGAACCGCGGCCCCTTGCGCGCCAGGAATCGCGCGGGCACCAGGCTGTCGCTCCGAGTCACGCGGTCGAGCTGGTGCTCGCGATCGACGACGCGCATGGACCGCATCCGGTCTAGAGCGATCTGCAGCCGGGCGCGGCTCACGGGCTTCAGGAGGTAGTCCACCGCGTGCAGCTCGAACGCGTCGACGGCGTATTGGTCGTAGGCGGTGCAGAAGATGATGGCCGGGCGCGGGCGCGCCAGCGAGGCGGCCACTTCCAGACCGCTGCAGCCCGGCATCTGAATGTCGAGCATGATCAGATCCGGCGACAATTCGTGCACGCGCTCGACGGCCTGGATGCCGTCTTCGGCCTCGCCCACGATCTCGACGTCAGTGTGGGCCGCGAGCAATTGCCCCAGCCGGTTGCGGGCCGGTTGCTCGTCGTCGACCAGCAGGGTCCGAATGGGCATGTGATGGCTTCGTCTATCGCGATGCACCGACGGATGCCAGACGCCGCAGCGCCAGGACGGTGACATCATCGAAAGCCGCGAGACCGCCGGCATGCGTTCGCACGGCGTGCAAGACGGCCGCGCACAGCGCGCCAGCCGATGTGGGGGCGTTGGCGAAGACCACGTCCAGCAGGCGCGACTCGCCGAACTCGTCCCCGTCCGGGCTCAGCGCTTCGGTGACTCCATCGCTGTACATCACGAGCGTGCCCCCGGCGTCCAGCAGCGTCTCTTGCTCGACGAACTTCGCCTCCGGCAGCAGGCCCAGCGCGGGAGCCGTCGAGGGGAGCGACACGGGCGGATGATCCGGATGGACGATGAAGGCGGGCGGGTGACCGGCGTTCACGAGGGTCACGCGATGGTGAGCGGGGTCGAGCTCGACGTAGGCGAGCGTGGCATATCGGGCGCCGTCGGTGGTCGCGTGGAGCGCGCGATTGACGTCGGCGACGAGCTCGCCGGCGCCGGCGGCCCCATGGCGCGCGGCGGTTTCCAGCCGCGCCTGCAGGCTCGACGCCACCAGGCCCGCGGGCATGCCCTTGCCGGACACGTCGCCGAGCGCGAGCACCACCCGCGTCGGCGACACCCGCTCCCCGACGAAGAAATCACCGCCGACGCCCTTGGCCGCGGCGGTCATGGCCGCGGCCTCGTAGCCGTCGATGGCCGGCAGCGACTGAGGGAGCAGATGGGCCTGCGTGGCGGAAGCCACCGCGAGGTCTCGCTCGAGATCCGATCGTCGCGACAGACGCTCGCGCACGCGGGCGAGCGTGCCGGCCAGCCGCGCGCGCGTCACCGGCTTGACCAGGTAGTCGGTCGCATCCACGGCAAACGCGTCGAGCGCGTAATGATCAAAGGCCGTGGCGAAGACGACGAACGGCCTCGGCTCGGGCAGCGAGGCGGCGAGGGAGGTGCCCGACACCTGCGGCATCTCGATGTCGAGGAACACGACGTCGGGCCGCAGGGCGACGATCGTCGCCCGTGCCTCCACGGCATCGGCCGCCTCTCCGACCACCGCCACGCCACCGGCCTCGGTCAGCAATTGCCTGAGCCTCGCCCGCGCCGGCGGCTCATCATCGACGATGACGGCGCGCAGCGTCATCGCACGACCGTCGCCGGGACGCCCGCTTCGACCAACGGCATTTCCATCCGCGCAACCGTCGCCCCTTCCTCCCGTTCGAGCACGAGTGCGGCCTGCTGCCCGAACAGGGCCTGCAGCCGTTCGCGCACGCTTCGCAGACCAAAGCTCTCGCCGCTCGAGCCGGTGCGGCGCGGCGATTGGTCCGGCCCTGGACCCGTGTCACGCACCTCGAGCGTGACGCGCCGGTCGTGACGGCTGGCGCGCACCTCGATGCGTCCGGTGGTGCGCAGCCGCGAGATGCCATGCTTGACGGCGTTCTCCACCAGTGTCTGAAGCAGCATGGACGGAACTTGCGCGCGCGCCAGCGTCGCGTCCGCATCGATCGAATACACCAGACGCTGACCGAAGCGCGCCTGTTCGACGTCGAGATACGCACGGGCCAGCGCCAGCTCCTGGTCGAGCGGCGCCCATTCCTGCTCGGAGCGGCGCAGCGTGTAGCGGAACACCTCGGCGAGCTGCTCGACGGCCGTGTCGGCTCTGGCGGGATCGGTGTGGATGAGGGAGGCGATGGCGTTGAGCGCGTTGAACAAGAAATGCGGGTTGATCTGCGCCCTGAGCGCCTTGAGCTCCGATTGGCTGGTCTGCAGGCGGAGCTCGTGCGCGACCTGCTCCTGCTCCTGCCGCTTGCGGTGAAGCCGCACGTTTTCCAGCATGAACGAGAACACGCTGGCGAGCGAGCGCAGCAGGGCGTGATCCTCGCTCAGCAGCGTACGGGCTCCCGACTCGGTCAGCGTGGCCAGCCGAATGGGCTGCGGCGCACTGAGGGAGGGCACCTCGGCGGCCACCACGCCGCCTGGAGGAGGTGCCTGATCCTCGAGCAGAATGACGATGCGGCGCCTGAACATTTCCGACAAGGTGTCCTGAGCCGCCGCCACGAGCGTCGCTTCGTCGGTGGCCTGCTGCATGGCGGCCAGGACGTGCTTGACCGCCTCGACCGGCGTGAATTCGCGGCCGAACCACAGGCGATCGAGCAGCCGGCCCCCGCGATCGTGCAGCCACGGCAGGACCATCACCACCGGCAGCAGCACGACCGCGAACGCCCAGGGACGGGCGGCGCCGCCCGGCAGCCGGTCGACCCACTCGAGCGTCACCGCCAACACCCCGCCCAGCAGCAGCAGGCTGCTCAGGAGGAGCACGCCGCGCTTGATGATCGAATCGTAGAACTCGATGCGGTTCTCGAAATACACCGAGACCAGCAGGAAGGCGAGCGGTGTGGCCCTGACACCTGCATCGAGCACCTCGAGCAAGGCCAACTGCTCGCGGGCGACCATCAGCACGCCGAAGACCGCGATCATCGCGGCGAACAGCCCCATCATGATGAAACGCATGCGGCGCTCATCTCGCGTCGCCGACGACCGGGCGCTCCTCCTGGCCATCACAGCAATCGAGGCGGCACTTGTCGCCGTGAACAGCGTGCCGACCGCCACGTTGATGAACAGGTTGAAGTCCCGCGGCGACGGCAGCAGTCGAAAAATCGCCGCCGTGATGTAGAGCGCCAGCACGAGGCCCGTGGCGTACAACCCGACGAGCATGGCCGAGGCTCCTCGGCTGTGGGCCGCCGGCCGGCTTGCCGTCTCCGCCAGCACGGTGTGGAAGATGAGCGCCGGAAACAGAAACACGATCTCGAGCGCCGCCAGCTCGAGCAGGTCGTCGTTGCGCGTGTCGCCGACCAGCCATCGAAACTGGATCAGGCTGTTCACGACGAACCAGAGCGCACACGTGGCGAACATCGCGAGTCCGACGCGGTCGGCCTGGTCGCCCCACCGGCCTCCGCCGGATGCCTGAGGGCATCGCCCGTGCGGCTGGCGCAGGGTCAACACGAGCAGAGACCCGTAGGCGTACACGCCGAATATGTAGACACAGAGCGCGACAATCCCCACGAACGCCACATCAGCCTCTGAAGGAGAATACGCCAGCGATGATGCCAATACCCAGGCGCCAGCCTTGGACGGTCGAGCGGGCGGGTCGACCGGTTGGCGGGGGACCTCCAACGGAAGCTCGGCCACCGGGCGGCGGGTGTCGCCGAGGGGGTGTGACCTGAAACTCGTCGACCACCTGGCGGCAGGGCTCGGCCACCGCGCGCGACTGACGCGGTTTGCACCCGCCCCCACCGGATACCTTCACGTGGGGCACGTGGTCAACGCCATCTACGTGTGGGGGATCGCCGGTGCGCTACGCGGGGACGTGCTCCTGCGCATCGAGGATCACGATCGGCAGCGGTGCCGGCCCGAGTTCGAAGCCGCCCTGCTCGATGACCTCGGCTGGCTGGGCTTCATCCCCGACCTCTACCCGACCGACACGTTTCGGGCGGGGACGACGGAGGGCCGCCAGAGCGATCGCGACACGATCTATCGGGCCGTCCTGGCGCCCCTCCTCGGCCGCGGCCTGCTGTACGGCTGCGAGTGCGCACGCAAGGATCTCACCGGAGAGCGTGGTCGATACCCAGGGACATGCCGCGAACGCGGTGTGCTGCCACGGGACGGTGTGGGGTGGCGCGTGCGACTGGCGCCGGGCGAGGAGGTGTTCGAAGACGGCCTGCTGGGCGTCGAGCGGCAGACGCCCGCCGAGCAGTGCGGTGATGTCCTGATTCGAGACCGCCTGGGCAACTGGACGTATCAATGGGCCGCGAGCGCGGACGACACACTGCAACGCATCTCGCTCGTCGTTCGAGGCCGAGACCTGCTGGATTCCACGGGACGACAGATGGCGATCGCGCGACTCCTGGGCCGTGTCGAGCCGCCGGTGTTCGTCCACCATCCGCTGATCATGAAGTCGCCCACGCAGAAGGTCAGCAAGTCGGATCGGGACACCGGGGTGAGAGACCTTCGGGAGGCGGGGTGGACCGCGACGCGCGTCATCGGCGACGCGGCGTGGCGCGCGGGTCTGATCGCTCGACCCGACCGTCTCGCGGCGTCCGACATGGCCGATCTCATCGGCGATCTCGCTCCGAGCCGTCAGCGCTGATTCGTCTCCCGCCGCCCACCGGCGGACCGTCGCCGGCGAACGACCCCGCGGCCGGTGCGGCCGCGCCGGGAATTGCGAGAGGCGCCGCCGCCGCCGAGCTCAGCGAGATCCGCCGGCATCGCGCCGCGCGTCCTCGCGATAGCGCTCCGGCGCGTACCGCGTGGCCAGCAGCCCGGTGGCCCTCTCGAGGTCGAGGGGCTGCACCAGCACACCTTCCTGCCCATACGGCAACGCGGCCTGACAGCGGCCCGCAGGGTCGATCAGGCTCGTCGCCGATTCCTGGTACCGCAGCGCGTAGTTGACGCTGGCAAAGTAGATCGTGTTCTCCATGGCGCGGAGCACCATCGCCTTTTCGTAGTATGGCGCGTCGATTGAGCCCCACTGCGTCAACCGGATGCCCGCGTGCTCGTTGCCCGTGTGCTGCGGATGAAACACGACCTTGGCACCTCGCACCGCCGCCCATCGCACCGTTTCCGGATATCGCCAGCCCTCGTGGCAGATCGCCACCCCGAACCTCACGCCCTTGACCTCGAAGATCCGCCGGGTCTCCCCGGGCACGTAGAACCGATCCTCCGTGGGGTCGAGCTGGTTCTTCGTCTGGTAGCCGAGCAGGTCGCCGCTCGGCGAGAAGACGAGGGCCACAATCTGCGGGCCTGCGGGCGAGAGCCGTTCCATGCCGAGGATCGCGGCCACACGATACGCGCTCGCCCACTGCGCCACTCTCTCGATGACGCGATCTTGCGTGGCTTCGTCGAAGGAAGGGACGTCGAAGTCCTGGCCGCGGAGCCCAGGAAGGTAGGCCTCGGGGAAGCACACGATGTCGGCCCCTCGCCTCGCCGCGTCGGCCAGGCACTGCCGGACGCGCTCGAGGCCGTCGTCAATGGTGGAGGCGACGCGAGGCGAGGCCAGGGCGATGTTCATACGGGAGACCAGCTGAGAGGGATTGTAGCGGGCGTCGGCGGAGAGGACGCCGGAAAGGTGGAGGCGATCTTGCCTGCCTGGGTGGTTGACTCGCGAGTCGCGCGCGTCGCTTCACCGGCGTCGAGGATTCTCCGGTGCGAGAGCACACGGCATGGGTTGTTCATGCTGGTCGCCCGAGAGGCGGTCGGCGTCCGCCTATAATGCCGGCGTGAAGCCCCCGTACCGGGACGTGACGTTGGGCGCGCTGCTCACCCACCTGGCATCGGCGCAAGGCGCGCGCGAGGCGCTCGTCTACACGCACCGGGGCCTGCGGTGGAGCTTCGCCGACCTGGAGGAGGAGGCCCGGGTGATCGCCAAGGGGCTGTGCGCCGAAGGCGTGGCGCCGGGGGACCGTGTGGCCGTCTGGGCGACGAACGTGCCGGAGTGGATCGTGCTCCAGTTCGCCCTGGCCAAGATCGGGGCCGTCCTCGTCACGGTCAATACGGCGCTGCGTGCGAACGAGGTCGAATACCTGCTGCGCCAGAGCGATACGTCAACGCTCATCACCATCGGCGGATTCCGCTCGGTGAGCTACCTCGACGAGCTGCGCGCGATTGGCGCCATCGAGCGCACCGCGGCGAGTCGGACCGATGTGCTGCCTCGGCTGGCACGCGTCATCTACATCGGCGACAACTGTCCGGCTGGTCTCCTTCCCTACGATCGCCTGCGCACCTCGTCGTCGCGCGTGTCGGACGGCGATCTCGACGTCCTCGGCGCCGCTGTCGGCGTCGACGATGTCATCAACATGCAGTACACGTCGGGCACGACGGGTTTCCCCAAAGGGGTCATGCTCTCGAGCCGCAACATCGTGAACAACGGGTTCTGGCTCGCCGAGGGGCTGGCGTTCACGCCGGACGATCGATTGTGCCTCTGCGTGCCGTTGTTCCACTGCTTTGGCTGCGTGATCGGCGTGCTCGGCGCGTATACGCATGGCGCCTGCCTCTGTCCCGTCGAGTCGTTCGAGGCGCGGCAGGTGCTCGAAACCGTCGAGCGGGAGCGCTGCACGGCGCTCTACGGGGTGCCGACGATGTTCCTCGCCGAGCTGGAGGATCCCGAATTCGATCGATTCGATCTGACGTCGCTGCGGACCGGCATCATGGCGGGAGCACTTTGTCCGGAGCCTCTCATGCGGAAGGTCATCGACCGCATGCACTTGCCGGAGCTGACCATTGCGTACGGCCTCACCGAGACGTCGCCGGGCCTGACGCAGACGCCGCGCGACGCTGCGCTGGCCGAGCGCACGCAGACGGTCGGCCGCGTCATGCCCGAAATCGAGGTGCGTATCGTCGATCCCACGACCGGCGCGCAGGTGCCCACCGGACAGGACGGGGAGCTGTGGGCGCGCGGTTACGTGGTCATGAAGGGCTACTACCACATGCCCGAGCAGACGGCGTCGGCCATCACCGCGGACGGGTGGCTGCGCAGCGGCGACCAAGCCTCCATCGACGCCGCCGGCAACGTCCGCATCACCGGGCGCATCAAGGACCTGATCATTCGCGGCGGTGAAAACATCGCGCCGAAGGAGATCGAAGACGTGCTCCGTCTGCACCCGGCCGTCGCGGACGTGTCTGTTTACGGCGTGCGGAGCGAGTATTTCGGAGAGGAGGTCGCGGCCGCGATCCGGATCTCGCCCGGGGCGTCCCTCGACGCCGCAGAGGTCGCCACGTTCTGCCGGGCGCGCGTCGCGCGGTTCAAGGTGCCGCGCTTCGTGCGTCTGGTGGACAGCTTTCCGATGACGGCGTCGGGCAAGATTCAGAAATTCAAGCTGCGCGAGCAGCACGAAGCGGAGCTGTCGGCCGCGGCCGCCCCGCTTGCGTCGCGCCCGGTCAGTGCTTCTCGATCTTCGACGGCGTGAGCCACGTCTTACCGTCTTTTTCCGAGACGGTGCCCGTCACCGTGGCCTTGACCTCGGCCGTGCAGGCTTCCCCTGCCTTGGCGGCGACGTCGTTCTTCGTAATGTAGAACTCGGTCTTGGCGCCCTTGGCGTCGGTCACCACGAGCACGTCCTGGCACTCGTGGGCGTCGGCTTTCTTCAGCATGCACATGGCACACATCAGGCTGCCGCTGTAGGTTGCGGCGGCGAAGGCCGGTGCGGCTGCCGCCGCGACGAACGATGCCGCCACGACGAATCGGATGAGTCGGTGCATGGTTGACGTCCTCCTGGAGCGCCTCATTGTATCAAGTCGACACCCGCGGAGCGGAAGGCCAGTGAGATACCGGCGCCAAAAGTTCGATGGCCGGGGCACCATCGTCGCCCAGGTGGGTGCGGAACCCGTCGCCTCACGCTCCAGGCGGCGGTGGCTTCGGTGGCTTGGTCGGGGGTTCTGCCGGCGCGGGCGTCGCCTTCTCGGACGGCGGGGCGATCACTTCGTCCGTGTTGACTGAGAATCGCCGAAACCGTCCATACGTGGCGGCGCCGTCCACCAATTCGCTGGACAGGCGGTATCGCTCGCGCATGGCGACCGGCACGCGGAAGCCGAGCAGGGGCTCGGACTGGTAGCTGACGCTGACGACCGCGCGAAGATCGCGATCCTCCAGCACCAGTTCGGTCATCAGCACGGCGCCGCTGTCCGGCTGAATCCAGAAGCGGCCCTTCGAGGGGAAATCGGCGCCGCCCAGTCCGGTCACGACTGTCGGCGACCTCACCTCCTCGAACGCCACGACCAGGACGGTGTCGTGGACGCGAAAGTCCTCGCGTGCCGCGTCGGTGGCAAGGCGCGAGACGATCTCCGGCGAGCGATCGCCGCCGAGGGAGAAGTCGAACCGGCGCTGATAGCGATCCAGCAGGAACATCAGCGGCAGCATCGGCGTGTTCATCGTGCGCGAGACATTGCCGATGTTGTAGCGTGCGCTCTCGCTCACCACCTCCCGAAACCGCTGGCCGCCTGACAGCGTCGGATCCAGGAACAGCTTCGTCAGCCGTTCCGTACGGTCGCGCACGGCGCGACCATCCACTTCGAACACGTCTCGAAACTCGACGTATCGATCGGAAGTCTCCGTCTTCACGAGCAGCAGGTCGGACTTGATCCGCCGGCGTGCGGTCTGTGCCCGGCCGCCCACCGAGAAGGTCGGCGTCACAACCTGTTCATACGCCTCTTCGGCGACGATGCCCGACAACTGCATCTGCAGGCGATCGACATAGTCTGCCGCTCGCGAGAGCACGGTTTCGACTGGATCAGGTTGCGCGAGGACCGGGAGCGGAGCGCACAGGCTCGTGGCCACATACCCGAGAGTCGACACGACCGCGACGGTGTGTGCCAGCCGATCGTTCATGGCATCCCTCCCTGTGCCGGGAGATCCCGCAGCGACACGACTCGGTGATTATCCTCCATCCGGCGCCTGCGCCGGGTGCCCCGTCCGCCACGAGCGCATCAGGGCGGGCACGGCGCCGACTGCTTCGACGAGGCGCACGCTGTCGTAAACTACGTCGTGATGTCGGCCTCACTGAACTCGCGTGTGGAACAAGCCCGCGCCGCCCTCGACCGTCACGTCGTGGAGACCGTCGCCTGGCATTTCAACCCCGACACCGGCACCCCGTTCTGGCTCGACTGGATGGAGAAGGCCGGCTGCGACCCGCGACGTGAGGTCCACGGCTTCTCGGATCTCGACAAGTTTGGCCACTTCGAGGACGAATGGCTGCGCGGGGGTCCGGTGCGTCGATGGGTGCCGAAAGGACTGGCCGACCGGCCCGTGTTCGTGTTCGAAACGGGTGGCACGACGGGCATCCCGAAAACGCGGATCAACGTGAACGACTTCCGCACCGACTACGAGCTGTTTTCGCGCACGCTGCCGGACGCACACTTTCCGCCGGGCGCCAACTGGCTGATGCTCGGCCCCAGCGGGCCGCGTCGCCTGCGGCTCGCCGTCGAACACCTGGCCCAGTATCGCGGCGGCATCTGTTTTGGCCTGGACCTGGATCCGCGATGGGTCGTCAAGCTGATCAAGAAGGGGTGGATGGATCATCTGAAGGCCTATCAGGAGCACGTGATCGACCAGGCGGTCACCGCGCTCTCGGCCGGGCACGACATCCGTTGCCTCTTCGCGACGCCGAAGCTGCTCGAGGCGCTGGCTCTCAGGCTCGAGAAGGACGGCACGACGATTCGCAAGGCCGGCATCACGGGCGTCTTCTCGGGTGGCACCGAGTTCACACCACAGTGGAACCGCTTTGCGCACGAGGAGCTGCTCGACGGCGCCTACATGACGCCGACCTATGGCAACACGTTGATGGGTCTGGCGGCCAGCGCGCCGAGCGGCCCCCACAACGGCTACAAGATCGCCTACTATCCGCCGCATCCGCGGGCCATCATCGACGTCGTCGATCCGGACCAGACCGAACGGGTCGTCGAGTACGGCGCGACCGGCCGGGTCATGCTGACGACGCTGACCCAGGAGCTCTTCATGCCGCGCTTCCTCGAGCGGGATGAAGGGGAACGGGAGCCGCCGTACGATGCATATCCCTGGGACGGCGTCAGCGGCGTGCGCCCGTTCTCGCGCTTTGCGTCGACGACGACGGTGGGGGTCTATTGAGCGCCGGTCCGATGGTCCACCTTCCCGCCCTGCGCTGGGGGCAACCGTATCGGAGCCTCGAAACCGATGTCGTCCGCCATTTCCTGACCGGCGAGCCGGTGGCCGAGGTGAGCCAGGCCAATGCGGGCATCATCGGGCGCGACATGCGGTTTCGCGCGCGCGCCCACGCCGTGCTGCGTGAGATTCCCGCGGCCGACCTGGTCGCTCGCGTCGAGCGCGCGGCGGAGCTGTTTGTCGGTGCCGACCTGCCGCTTGGCGACGATCGTCAGAGCCCGGCCGAGTTCGTGCGCCAGCAGTCGGCGACGACCGGTCTGCCCGAGCGGATGTGCCGGCTCAACATGGAGAAGCTCCAGTTCGTGTTGAGCCACATTGGCGACATTCTGCGCGCGCTGATGCGGGGCCTCGACTTGAAGATCCTGGCTGCGGGTTACGGCGACGAAGCGGGCGTGACGCGCAGCTACCAGGCCCACTCGCCAGTGCTTGGCCTGGTGCTGCCCTCGAACTCGCCGGGCGTCCACAGCCTCTGGATGCCCGTCATCCCGCTGCAGATCGGGCTGGTGCTCAAACCTGGACCGCAGGAGCCCTGGACGCCCTACCGGATGGCCCAGGCGTTTTTCGAGGCCGGGATCCCTCGCGAAGCGATCTGCCTGTATCCGGGCGGCGCCGAGGTCGGAGCCGCCGTCCTGGCGCACGCTCCGCGGAACCTGATCTTCGGCGGGACCGCGACCGTCGAGCGCTACCAGGGGCATCCCGGCGTGCAGGTCCATGGCCCGGGCTTCAGCAAGATTCTGATCGGCGACGACATGGCCGACCACTGGGAGCGGCATCTCGATCTGATGGTCGAAAGCATCGCCATCAACAGCGGACGAGGCTGCATCAACTGCTCGGGCATCTGGACGCCTCGCCACGGTCGCGCGATCGCGGCGGCGATTGCCGAACGGCTTGCGTCACTCACGCCCAGACCGCCTGACGATCCCGAGGCGGCGCTGGCGGCCTTCACGGTGCCGGGCCAGGCGGCCGGGATCTCAGCCGACATCGATGCGGCACTGGAGGAAGCCGGCGTCGAGGATATGAGCGCGCGCTATCACCCCGAGGGCCGCCTCGTCAGCCTCGCCCGGTGCGATTACCTGCTGCCCACCATCGTGTTCTGCGCCCGTCCCGCCGCCGCGATGACCAGGAAGGAATACATGTTCCCGTTCGCCACGGTCGTCGAGTGCCCGCAGAACGAGATGCTGCAGCACGTGGGCCCCACCCTGGTCGCCACAGGACTCACGAGCGACCCGGCGTTCAGGCGCGCGCTGCTCGATGCGGACACCATCGATCGGCTCAACCTGGGCCCGATCCCCACGACGCGGCTCAACTGGTATCAGCCCCACGAAGGCAACATCGTGGACTTCCTGTACCGCGCGCGCGCGTTTCAGATGGCATGAGGCGCCGCTCCAGCCCCGCAGTCGTCGGAAGGCCCTCGCCGTGATCGCGGCCCGAGGATCGTCGCCGCTCCCTCAACTCAGGCTCGCCGGTCGTACGCGATCTCGCGAAACATCGGGAGCCCGGCTTGAGTGATCACGGCGAGCAGTCCGTCGCGCTCGTGGAACTCCAGACCATCCCGGTCGATCACGATGGCGTTTGGCGTCTGCGGCGCCAGGCGGCGAAACTCCCGGTCGATCAAGCGAAACCGGCGGATCATGTTGTCCACGTCCTCGTAGGCGCGGTTGCGCTGCCGGATGTGCTTCTCGATGGTGTCGCTCCCCGACGTGAGCACGAGGATGCGATCCGGGTTCCACCAGCTGCCGATGGCGGCCGCGACCTCGCGCAGCGCGTCGTGGTACTCGGCCGCGTACTCGGCGATGTGGGCCTCCAGCGTCAAGCGGGCGCCCTCGAAGAAGATGACCTTGCCAGGATGATCGTGCGCGGAGGCATCGCGGTAGTTGGCGTCGTAAATCCGCGCGAAGTACTCCGTGACGCCCACCGGGTTGACGCCGGCCGCGATGTCCTCGAGGACACGGGGATCCCACACCCCCTTTTCGCCTTCACCGTAGGACCCGTTGTGGTAGAGGTCGGCCAGTTGCCTCACTAGGGTGCTCTTTCCCACCCCCGGTCCGCCCACGATTGCCACACGCATCGTCCGTGATGGTACTACCGGAGCGGCCCGCCAGGACCGGGGACCGGGACGGGCCTGGACGGACACTAGCGAAGCTGTGCCTCACACCCGAGAGGAGAGACGCGTCGGCTCCGCTTCGCTCGCGTCCACGATGTCGTTTTGCCCCGCCTCCGGCGGGGCGGACATCTTCGTTGGCCCGTCGAAAAACCTGCTTCATTCGGTACGCCTGTGGCCATAGAAGATGTCTACCGGACGACGGATAATCACTGCGCGTCATGCGAGCCGTCGACCTCTCCC
Source organism: Acidobacteriota bacterium (assembly GCA_052389315.1). Lineage (GTDB taxonomy): Bacteria > Acidobacteriota > Vicinamibacteria > Vicinamibacterales > UBA2999 > JACCSI01. The sequence continues at coordinate 3,774 of JBQTIE010000169.1, read as the reverse complement.
CGATCCGAGACGACGAGCAGACCGAGCGCCCGTTCGACCTCTTTCTGATCTTCGTCGGCGCCAACATCGTGGCGACGACCTTGCAGGTCGGCGCGAGCCTTCCGTCCTCTTTCACGCTCCGAGTGGCGCTCGCGGTCATCGCCGTCGGCGCGATCGGTGGGGCTGGCCTGGTGGCCGCGCTCGCGCCCATCGGCACCCGCCTCCGCGTGCCGTCGATCGTCGCCACTCGTGCCGCGCTCGGCCTGTCGGGCGCCAGCACGCTCGCGATGCTGCTCTTCACCACCAACTTCGTGTGGATTGCCCTGAACAACGTCATTGCGGGCTCGATCGCCGTCCGGCTCTCAGGGGGCGGCTCGATCGGCGCGTGGGCGGCCGGCCTGGGCCTGCTGGCCACGCTGGTGGTGCTCAGGGGCCCGCACGCGGTCGCTCGATTCAACCGCGTCGCCGTGCCGATGATGTTCCTCGCGGGCGCCGTGTTCACGGCGGCGCTGATCGGCACGCCGATAGCCGTCAGCTCAGCCGCGGCGGTGCCGCTGGCCGACACGGTACGCGGGCTCGACGTGGTCACCGGCTATCAGGTGTCCTGGCTGCTGATGTTTGCGGATTTCCCGAGGTTCGTCCGCTCGCCGCGGGCGGCAGGGGCGGCGGTGTTCCTGGGGCTGGCGATGACGGCGATGTGGTTCATGCCGCTCGGGCTGGCTGCCGCGTCCATCGCACAATCCGCGGATCCGGGATCAATGATCACCGCGGTTGGAATCGGCTGGTGGGGCGCGCTGCTCATCGCGCTCGCGACGGTGACGACCAACTTCGTGAATATCTACATGTCGGCGCTCGCCCTCAGGAGCCTGCGGCCGTCGTCTGGCGACGCGGCGACGGTCTGGCTCATCGGCGGCATCGGCGCCGCCCTCGGCATGCTGTCCACGACGTGGATCGATCAGTTCGCCTCCTTCGTACTCCTGTTGGGAGGGGTGTTTGTCCCGATCGGAGGGATCCTTCTGGCGCACTACTTCGTACTGAAAACGGACGTTCACGTCCCCGATCTCTATGACGCCAACGGCCCGTACGCCCGTCGCCGCGGGTGGTCGCTCGCCGGCACGCTCGCGTGGGTGTCCGGCGGCACGGTCTACTACCTCGCGCAGCCCATCGGCGGGTCGCTGCCAGGCCTCGTCGCCTCGATGCTGGTCTACGTCATCGTGTCGGGGCGCGACGCCACGGTGCGCCGCCGGCCATGATGGGCCCGATCGCCGCACTGCGCACGGGACACTTCGATTAGACTCCCGTCGACGAGTTGACGAGGCAGACTTGCACCGCCGGCGTTGCCGGTGAAGGCGCGCTCGGGGGACGTCTCGCCGATGTGGATCGCGGGCACGCAGCCGAGAGCTTGAATCCGCGCGCCTATGAACTCAGAGATCGCCACCGCGCGAGCGTGACGTGGGTGTCTGACCGGTCAGACGCGAAGTCTCGCCAGATTTCGAGGGTGCTATGACGAAACATCGATTCGGACTCGCCGCGTGCGGACTGTGTATCGCCACGATCTCGGCGTTGGCGCAGGCGCCGCCCCCGCAGACGCCCATCATGGGCGAGAACTCCGCCGGGTCCGGCCCGTTCGATCGCCTGGTGTTCCGGGCCATCGGACCGGCCACGCCGTCCGGCCGCGTGGACGACTTGGCCGTGCTCGAGAGCGACCCGTCCACCTTCTACGTCGCCATGGCGACGGCAGGTATCTACAAGACGACCAACGCCGGCACGACGTTCACCGCTGTCTTCGATCGCGAAGGCAGCGCCTCGGTTGGCGCCGTGGCCATCGCGCCCACCGATGCCAACCTCGTCTGGGCCGGCACCGGGGAGGGCAACAACCGGCAGAGCTCGTCGTGGGGCGACGGCGTCTACAAATCCACCGACGGCGGCCGCTCGTGGAAGAACATGGGGCTGCGCGCCAGCAAGCAGATCGCCAAGGTCATCGTCGACCCCGTGGACTACGACCTGGTCTACGTGGCCGCGCTGGGCGATCTCTGGGGGCCGGGCGGCGATCGGGGCGTGTTCAAGACCAGCGATGGCGGGCTCACGTGGCAACGAGTGCTCTTCGTCGACGACGACACGGGCGCGACCGAGCTCGTCATGGATCCATCCAACAACAAGACGCTCTACGCCGCGACCTATCAGCGACGGCGCGCGCAGTGGGGCATGAACGGCGGGGGGCCTGGCAGCGCGATCTGGAAGACGACCGATGCCGGACGTACCTGGATCCGGCTCGAATCCGGCATCCCGTCCGGGCCGAAGGGGCGCATCGGCCTCGACGTGTACCGGCGCAATCCCAACGTCCTCTACGCCCGGATCGAGCACCCCGCGGGAAGCGGCGTCTATCGATCCGACGATGCCGGGGCGAACTGGCGCAAGCTGAGCGACACCAATCCGCGCCCGATGTACTTCAGTCAGATTCGCATCGATCCGCAAAGCGACTCGCGCATCTATGTGCTCGGCGTGTCGCTCCACGTCTCCGACGACGGAGGCCGGACGTTCCGGGGTGACGGGGCCTCGAAGATCCACGTCGATCACCACGCGTTGTGGATCAACCCCGGGAACCCACGCCACCTGATCATCGGCAACGACGGCGGCGTGGCGATCTCCCATGATGCGGCGGCCACGTGGGTGTGGATGCCGCACCTGCTCGGCGCACAGGCCTATCACGTGGAGTTCGACATGCAGACGCCCTATCACGTGTGCGCGGGCCTGCAGGACAACAACACGTGGTGTGGGCCGAGCGCCGTGCGCACCAACAGCGGCATCGTGAACGACGACTGGTACGTGATCAGCGGCGGCGATGGCTTCCAACCCCTGATGGATCCCACCGACGCCAACATCGTCTTTGCCGAATCGCAGGATGGCCGGATGAGCCGCATCGACCGCCGGACCAACGAGCGAACCACGGTGCGCCCCGAGCCGGCGGAGCTGAAGCCCGGAGAGCCGTCACCCTATCGTTTCAACTGGGATACCGCCATGCAGCTGTCTCCCTTCGACGCCGCGACGGTGTACATCGGGGCCAACCTGGTGCTCCGATCGACCGATCGCGGCCGCTCCTATCAGCCGATCAGCCCCGACCTGACGACCAACACGGATCGCGAGGCCCTGTCGATCCTGGGCGTGGCAGGCAAGGACATCCGCATCGCGAAGCACGACGGCGTCGGCTCGTTCGGCAACATCGTCACGCTGGAGGAATCGGCCAACAAAGCCGGCGTCGTGTGGGTCGGAAGCGACGACGGCGTCGTGAGCGTGACCCAGGATGCGGGCAAGACATGGTCCAACGTGACGGCCAGGATCCCCGGCGTGCCGAAATGGACCTACGTGTCCGACGTGGTGCCCTCACGAGCCGCGGCTGGCACTGCGTATGTCACGTTCGACGGCCATCGCGGCGGTGACTACAGCACCTACGTGTTCACGACGGCCGACTTCGGCGGCAGTTGGCGTTCGATCGCTGCCAACCTGCCCAAAGGCGAGGTGGCCCGCACGATCGCCGAGGACCGCAAGAATGCCGACCTGCTCTATCTCGGCACGGAGACGGGTCTGTGGGTCTCGGTCAATCGGGGCGGGCAGTGGACCCGCATCACGGCCAACCTCCCGACGATGCCCGTCTACGAGATCAAGCAGCATCCCAGGGACAACGATCTGATCCTGGCGAGCCATGCCCGGGGAGTGTGGATTCTCGACGACGTCACGCCGATCCAGCAGTGGGCGAAGGCGGAGTCGGCCGAGACCTTCGTGTTCGAGCCCGAACCC
>JBQTIE010000168.1:0-1594 GCA_052389315.1 Acidobacteriota bacterium | reverse complement strand
CAAGGGCTTCTTCGACGAGCTGGGCTGTCAGCAGACGCAGGTCTACGACGTGGGCCTCACCGAGTACGGCACGCCGGGCAATCCGGTGGTGTATGCCAAGTGCGACGAAGGGGCCGAGAAGACGCTGCTGATCTACTGGATGTACGACACGATGCCGGTGACGCAGCCGGATGCGTGGCACAACCCGCCGTTCGAGGCGCGGCTGGTGGAGCAGGCGCCGTTCAAGAAGGTGCTGATCGGGCGGGGCGCGACCAACTCGAAAGGGCCGCAGATGTCGCAGCTCAACGCCTTCCGGGCCATCAAGGCAGTGCACGGCAAGCTCCCGGTCAACCTCATCGTCATCGCCGAGGGTGACGAGGAGCGCATGAGCATCGGCTTGCGCAAGTTCGTCAAGGACCACCCGGAGCTGTTGGAAGGCGCCGATGCGATGTACCGCTTCGGCGGACAGTCACAGAGCGGCAACGGAGAGTTCTCCGGCGGGTCGGAGGGCTGCGTGTATGTGGAGTTGACGACGAGCGGAACGGCGTGGGGGCGGGGGCCGACCGATTCGGACATCCATGGGAGCAACAAGCGCAGCGTGGACAGCCCGGCGTGGCGGACATCAAGATGCTCGCCTCGCTCATCTCCGATGACGGCAATACGCCGTTGATCGACGGGTTCATGGACGGATACCAGCCGCTCAGCGCCCAGCAGGAAGCCGATCTGCAGCGGGCCGCGGCGCGCACGGACCTGAAGGTCGCGGCGGCCAACGTCGGCGTGGCGCGCTTCATTTCGGAAGACCCGTTCACGATGCTGAAGATGCAGCGCTACGGGACGTCCTTCAACCTGGACGGCATCTGGGGCGGCAACATGTATGCGGGCGGCGCGGGCGCGATTCTCCCCAACAAGATCACCTCCAAGCACAACTTCCGCTACGCCCCCGACATGACCGGCCCGGAGATCGTGAAGAAGCTGCGGGCGCAGCTCGACAAGAACGGCTACAAGGACGTCGAGATGAAGGTGATCGGCGACGTACCGTGGGCCAAGATGCATTTCGACTCCGACGTGGGGCGCGCGCTCGTGCGGGCCTACGAGGTCATGAACATCCCGCACGGACAGCCGCGCGAGGAGTACACGATCGCCGGCGGCTACTGGCCCGCCTACATGTTTGGCAACGGCCCGATCGGTGAGAAGATCTCGCCGTTCAAGGGCGTCCCGATCGTCGGCGGCGGCGGCGGGCTGGGCGGTCGCGCGCACGCGGCCAACGAGTATTACGTGATCGAGGGGGCCGGCAAGGTGTACGGCATGGCCGGCGCCGAAAAGGCCGTCGCCACCGTGTTGTACGCGTTTGCGGGGAAAATCCCGCCGAAGTCGGCGGCAACGAATTAAAGGAGGCTGGTATGCGCCGCGAAGTGGTGTTGGTGGTGATGGTGATGATGCTCGTCGCGGCTGGGTGTGCGGCGCCTGGACCGTCGGCCGACCAGGCGGCGACGCCGACCACGGCCGCGGCCCCCACGCTGGGCATCCGCCCCGCCGGCGATACCGAGATCCAGCCCGACCTCAGCCAGGTGCCCCCGGACCTGCAGAAGGTCTACGCCCACATCGACGAGAACAT
>JBQTIE010000167.1:0-5187 GCA_052389315.1 Acidobacteriota bacterium | reverse complement strand
CCCGTGGTCGCGCGTCATCGCCACCACGGCGAAGACGGTCAGGACGGCCCCGTTCAGCGCGAGCACGTAGGGCGCCGATCCGATCTGCGTCACCAGCCAGCCGCTGAGGAGCCCCCCAAGCGGCGAGCCGCCGCGAAACGCCACCATGTAGATGCTGACGACGCGCCCGCGCAGCTCGTGGGGCGCCAGCAGTTGCACCAGCGACGTCGTCAGCGAAAAGCACGTGACGAGCAGCGCGCCGCCGAGGAAGAGGAGCAGTTGGCTGAGCCACAGGACCGTCGACAGCGAAAAGGCGATGATGACGACGCCGAGCAGCGCCTGCATGATGAGCAGGAGCAGTCCCATGTGGCGGTGCCTGCCAACCCACGCGACGATGAGCGCGCCGAGCACGGCGCCTGCACCGGCCAGCGTCATCAGACGGGTGTAGAGCCCCACGTCCTGCTGGAACACGTCCTTCGTGATGATCGGGAGGAACGTGAGGATGGGCAGGCCCAGGAACGCCGAAACGAACCCGAGGAACGTGAGCGTCACGAGCGGGGGCTGATCGCGAACGTAGCGCAGCCCTCCGGTGAGCTGATCTCTCATTCGTGACACGCCAATGGGGGGCACGTGCTTCACGTTCAGCGCGGCGATCGCCGCAATCACCACGAGGAACGACAGCCCGTTCAGGCCGAAGCAGGCCACCATGCCGAACGCCGCCAGCGCCGCCCCTGCCACCGCGGGGCCGATGACGCGCGCCAGGTTGAACTGGATCGAGTTGAGGGCTATCGCGTTGGGCAGGTGCTCCTTGCTGATGAGCGACGGGATGAGCGACTGATAGGCCGGACCGCCAAAGGCTTGCGCGATGCCGGTGACGAACGACAGCCCGAGGATCAGCCCGACGTGCACCGTATCGGTGAAGACGAGCGTCGCCAGCGTGAAGGCCGCCGTCATCTGCACGCACTGCGACAGCAGCAGCAGGTGCCGGCGGTTCCACCGATCCGCGACCACGCCGCCGATGAGCGTGAAGAGCAGGATGGGGACCTCGCCGAGGAATGAGTCGAGGCCGAGGAAAAACGCCGAGGCCGTGCCGGTCAGCGTGACGATGAGCCACGCCTGGGCGACCTTCTGCATCCAGGTGCCGATGCTGGAGACGAGGGCGCCTGACCAGAGCAGGCGAAAATCACGATACGTGAGCGCCGCCGCGACACGGCGCCCAGCCTGAACCACGAGCGCGAGCAAGACCCCTTGATCCTAGCAGGGTCGTGCGCAGCGCAGGCGGAGAGATGCCGTGGTCTGGCACGCACGAGTCGGTCGAGGGTAGCAAGGGCATGGCGGTGGAACACACCGCCGAGGCCTCGATCTATTCATGGGCGATGCTGCCGAAGACCCCGCTGCTCGTCCTCTTGTTCGGCGCCTTGGCGCTGGCGCCCTTGGTCCTCGGCGTTCTCGCCGGAACCGCCGTCGTCCTGATGCTGCTCGAGGGTGAGTGGATGACGGCGATCATGGCGGGCATGGCCTGCCCCGTCCTCTTGCGGATCGGCTGGTTCTTTCTGCCCTTTCTTTTTGGCACGTGTCGGCTGGCTCTGAGTCGCCGAGGCCTTTGGTACGAGGAGTTCGTGCTGGGCGTTCGCCATCGTCGCGCCTGTCGTGAGCTGGCTGCCGGCGAGGTGGCGGGCTTGAGGATCGGAGACTCGGAGCGCGGGGGCATCGAGGTGCGAGACCAACGGGGCCTGTCCTTCTTCCTGCGGGTGCCGGTGGGCACGGGCGCTTTTTCAATCAGCGAGGTCGGGCAACTGAAAGCGCGGTGGCTCGCCGACCTGGGCCTGCCTGACGGCTGACAACGGGACTGGACGAAGGGAAGGGGTGACGACATGGCTGAGCGGGGTTCGCTTGCAGATCGATCCGCTCGGTGAACCCACCCCCTGATCGCCGGCTCCTTATCTCTCGCGTGGCCGGCCCGCGCGCATTCCCTGGGGCCTGAAACCCGCTTGACTTTCGCTCTTTATTCTCTATACTAAGGCGAAAATTAATCGAATAAGGACGCCCATGGCCATCTCCGCTGCCTTTTCAGACCTTGTACCGGCCAACGATCTGGCCACCCCTCTAGTGTCCGCTCCCAAAGCCCGGGAGCACCTGGAAGCGCTGCTTCGCGAACGACAGTTGGACCGCACCTTGACGACAGCTTTGCCGGATCGGCTGGGGGCCGACGCGGTGGTGCCGTTTGGGCTGACGGAGCTGGATGATCGCCTGGCGGGGGGGGTGCCGCGTGGTCAGGTGTCCGAGATCGTCGGGCCTTCCTCATCCGGCCGCACCAGCCTGGCGTGGACCTGGTTGGGCACGGCGACGGCGCGCGGGGAATCGGTCGCGCTCGTGGACACGTTCGATCGCTTCGACCCGGCCACCGGCGCTTTGTGTGGGATTGAGTTGTCCCGGCTGCTGTGGGTCCGCGGGCAGGCGGTGACGAAAACCGCGGGGGCCGTCGATCCCGCCTGGTTGCCTGGCGCACGGACCGTTGACGGCCCCGGGACGCTGCTGGAGCGGACGATCGATCGCGCGCTGAAAGCGCTCACGCTCGTGCTGCACTCGGGTGTGTGCACGGCGGTGATGTTCGACATCGCTGATGTGCCACTCGTTGGTCTGCGCCGCATCCCCCACACCACCTGGCTCCGCCTTCAGCACATCGTCGAAGGGTCGGAGACGACGTGCTTGCTGGTGGGATCGGTGCCGATGTCACGGAGTGCGCGGGGGATCACGATCGCGACAGGTGCGACAGGTGCGGCTGGTGCCTCGGGTGTGTCAGAGGCGGCCGTTTGGGCGGGGGGGCACGATCGGGCGCGACGCCTGGCGGGCCTGGCCGTGGTCACGCGCGTCTCGTCCGCGCGGCGAGTTGTCCGGGGGATGACGAGGTTCGAAACCCGGATGCGAGGGGAGTGCGAGCGGTGGGCGGTGGGGGAGTGAGCCCCATGTTTGCCTGTCTCTATTCGTTGTCGGTTCCGCCGCCGGCGTTGATGGCGATCGCCGAAGCGTTCACGCCGCGTTTCGAGGTCATGGGATCGCTGGTCGTGCTCGATGTCACCGGGCTGTCGCGGCTGTTTGGATCGCCACAGGAGATTGGCGAACATCTCCGCCGCGCGAGTTCAGGGCCGGTGCGCATCGCGCTGGCGCCGTCGCAGACGGCTGCGGCCCTGCTTGTGTTGGGGCGAGCCGGGCTCACGGTGGTGGTGCCGGAGGAAATACGTGAGGCGCTCGCTCCGCTGCCGGTGACGAGTCTGGGGGATCTGGATCGTCTACGCCTCGCGGTGCCGATCGATCGCGGCGAGAAGCCAGACGAGAGCGGGGTGTTCATCCCGCGCCATGAGGTGCCGTTGCCGCAACGGGCCAGTGTGCCCGATGGGTCGAGGATGTCTCGCCCGGACGCGGTGCACACGGTGTCCGGGGGTGAGGGGACACCGCCGGTTGTGCACGGGGCCTCGTGCGGCGGCGGCTGGCGGCACCCACGCGAGTCGCACGTGGCACTGCCTACGCGTCGCCGGCAGCTGACTCCTGGCGCTGCTGCGTCGCGTCACGTACGCGGCACCGGGGGCGTCCGGTCGGGCCTGGCCACGCGCCACGTGCCATCACCGCGCGGCAGCCTTCGGACGCACCACGCCGCCCTGGCGGCCGTGCAGACGCTCCTCGACACCTTGCGTCGGTGGGGTATCACGACGCTGGGAGCCTTCGCGGGGTTGCCTCCGGGCGAGGTGTATGAGCGGCTTGGCGCGCGTGGCGTGCTGTGGCAGCGCCTGTCGCGAGGCGAAGATCTGAGCCCGCTGGTGCCTTGGGCGCCGGAGGATCCCTTCGAAGCCGCTATTGACCTGGAATGGCCCATCGAAGGGCTGGAGCCGCTGTCCTTCGTGCTGGGGCGGCTGCTCGAACCGCTGTCGGAACGTCTGGCCCGTGAGGAGCGCGGGGTGGCCATTCTGCATACGCACGTGCACCTGGTGACGAAGGCCGTGCATGCGCGGACCCTGCAACTGCCGGCGCCCATGCGCGACCCGAAGACGCTGCGCACGCTGGTGCTGCTCGATCTGGAATCGCATCTGCCGTCTGCGGCGATTGATCGCGTGCGGGTGCTCGTTGAGCCGACGCCTGCGCGGGTCACCGCGTGGCGGCTCTTCGAGCGCGCGCAGCCGTCGCCCGAGCGGGTGTCCACGCTGCTGGCCCGGCTCACGGCGCTCATGGGCGACACGCATGTCGGGTCTCCGCGGCTGGTCGATACGTGGAAGCCAGGCGTGTTTGCCATGGAGCCGTTTCAGGCGGAGCGTGTGCCTGCGCATGGCGCACCCGGCCGAGCGTGTCCAGCATTGGCCACGCCGCACGCCGCGCTGCGGCGATTTCGCCTGCCCGTCCCCGCCCGTGTGCAGGTGCAGGAAGGTCGTCCGGTTCGCGTGATGACCGACCGCCGCGGGGTGGCAGGAGGGCTGGTGGTCCAGGCGGCTGGCCCCTGGCGCACCTCGGGCGAGTGGTGGAACGACGCGGCACCGCCCTCTGCGCTGCGCCCGACCCACCTGTCGCCCCCGGTCTGCTCGAGCGCGGCGCCGCATCCCGTGCACCTGTCGCCCCCGACGCACCAGACGAGTTGGGATCGCGACGAGTGGGACATCCAGCTTGCCGACGGCACGATCTACCGCCTTCACGTCGAGCGCGCGGTTGGCCAGTGGTTCATCGAGGGCGTGGTGGATTGACGGACACCTCGCCGCGCGCCCCGATGTCGTCGAGCGCTGGCGTCTGTTGTGTCCTCGGAGTGCCTGGTGCTGCCGACGCTGCCTGTTGCCATCGTGGTCTTCCCCCCGTATCCGCCCAGCCCGCCTCGACGGCCTCATCTGCCGCATTGAGGCGCCATGTATATCGAGCTGCACACCTCGTCTGCCTTCTCGTTCCTCCGCGGCGCGTCACTGCCGGAAACGCTCATCGATCGGGCGGCCGCGCTAGGCTATCCCGCCCTGGCGCTGCTCGATCGGGACGGCGTCTACGGGGCTCCCCGTTTTCATCAGGCCGCCAAAGCCGCGGGCATCCGCGCCATCATCGGCGCCGAACTGTCGATCGCCACCGCCCTTCACGTACCTGGCGCACCTGAGCCCCGCACCGCACCCCACGCACCTGGCGCACCTGTGTGGGCCCTGCCCGTCCTCGTCGCCTCGCGCGAAGGCTGGCAGAACCTGTGCC
>JBQTIE010000166.1:0-2004 GCA_052389315.1 Acidobacteriota bacterium | reverse complement strand
TGTTGGACTAAATCCGCCTTCGGCGGATAGATAAAGCCCACGCGCCCGCGCCTCGCGTCATCCCGCCGACATCGGACGCACGATCCCTCTCCAGGGAGGCTGACTCCTCCCAGGAAAGGACATCGTGATGACGGCACTACGCCAACGAATGCTGGAGGATATGCAACTGCGGGGGCTCTCCGCAAGGACCCAGGAATGCTACGTCGCGGCGGTGCGCCAACTGGCGGAGCACTACCATGTGAGCCCCGCGTCCCTCACGGACGAGCAGCTCCGGCAGTACTTTCTGTACTTGACGAACGAGAAGCAGGTCGCGCGCACCACGGCGACGATTGCACTCTGTGCGATCCGGTTCTTGTACGAACAGACGCTGCAGCAGGCGTGGCCGACGCTCCGGTTCGTGCGCCCCGCGCCCTCGACGCGGTTGCCGGCGGTGCTCAGTCGGGACGAGGTGCGGCGCGTCTTGGCGCTCGTGCGGATCCCCGTCTACCGTGAGTGCCTGACCACGATCTACGCGGGCGGGCTGCGGCTGCTCGAAGGTGCGCGGCTCCAGATCGCCGATATCGACAGCGGGCGGATGCTGTTCCACATTCATGGCAAGGGCAAACGCGATCGCTACGTGCCCCTGCCCGCGCCCATCCTCCCGCGGCTGCGCGCTTATTGGCGCACCCATCGCTCTCGCGAGTGGCTGTTCCCAGCCCCCACACGCCGGGGCCTGGCTCACAGCTTGGCCCACCAGGGCGGGCCGGTCACGCGCAGCCGTCTCCAGAGTGCGTTCCGGCGCGCGGTCCTCAAGAGCGGGATCGCCAAACACGCGTCGGTACACACGCTGCGCCATTCGTACGCATCGCACCTCCACGCCGCCGGTGTGAGTCTGCGCCTCATCCAGGAGATCCTCGGTCACCAGAGCCTGCGCACGACCCAGATCTACACGCATCTCACGCCGGACGTGCAGGCGACCTTGGCCGATCCGCTCACCGACCTCATGCACGGCCTCTGATCGGGAGGCCGACATGCGGGAGGTGGCGGAGATCATCCGCCGCCACGGGGCCGCGCTGCGCGCCGCGCTCGGGGATCGTCTGCTCCCGAGTCAGGCGCGTGCCTTGCGCGACCTCGTGGCGTGTCGGACGGCGGCCTGTGGCGGGCAGCGCACGCAGTGCACCGCGTGTGGCGGCGAGGTGTATCGGTATCACTCCTGTCGCAATCGCCATGGCACGAAGTGCGGCGGGGACCAGACGGCGCGCTGGCTGGAGCGGCATCGCGCGCGGCTCTTGCCCTGTCCCCACTTTCTGATCACCGTCACCCTCCCCTCGACGTTGCGCGCGCTCGCCTTCGGCCAGAGTGAGTTTGGCGAAGCGGTCAACGCACTGATCTCCAGGATTGTCGACAACCCCTTCCTGTTTCAACGCGTCCATTCTGAGACACGTCGAGCGGTGTTGTCGCGGTTTCCGTACGCGATCTACTTTCGAGCCACCGACGACGAACTCGTCGTGTTGGCCATTCATGGACGTCAGCACGAATCGCGCTGGCAGGGACGTTCTTGAACCGCGCGGTCAAACAGCGGCTGCACCCGACGGCGGCCGCAGCGGCGGGGTTGCCAGGTAGAATCACCGCCAAGCGGCCGCCGCGCGTGAGCCGCAATCGTTAGCCGGAATACAGCGATCGGCTGACTCAGTCGAGCAGCACAGGCTACGCTGCCGACAGCCTCGCGACGCGCAACTTGTTTCGTCGGCGCTCAACATGCCAGAGGTCGTACTGAACCTGCTGATTCATCCAGCTCTCAGCGGACGTGCCAAACGCGAGCGAGAGACGTACAGCCATCTCCGGACTGATGCCTGCCCGGCCATTGAGAATGCTCGAGAGGGTCTTTCGGCTGACGCCTAGTACTACTTTGTCAGATTCGTTGATCGATCTCATCTGCCAATGACTTCGATCTCTTCTTTGCGCTTATGCTTCCGCGGCCGTTTCGGTATCGTGCCGCGCAGTGCTCGATCGCAGGGCGACCGC
>JBQTIE010000165.1:0-20226 GCA_052389315.1 Acidobacteriota bacterium | reverse complement strand
CATACTGCCACTAGCGAGGCGGAGCCTCACCGCCCAACATGCTCGGCGGTCTGAGGCCTCCACCGTCGCCAGCGACGACCCCACGGGGACCAAACGCGGCACAGATGCCACAGTTTGGTCTCAGGCGGAGCTTCGCTAGAGATCCAGGCGTTACGCTCCATTAGGGGCTCACGGTGACGGTCTTGGTCGTCGTCCCGGTGCGCCCCAGCGCATCCGTGATCGTCAGGCGTACGACCCAGGTCCCTGCGAGCGTGTAGGTGTGCGTCGTGCGCAGGCCGCTGGCGAACGGCGTGCCGTCGCCGAAGTCCCAGCTCCAGGCCACGGCACTGGGACTCGACGGCGTGGCGTCGAAGATGACGGTGTTGGTCCCCCGGGAAATCGTGGGGTCGGTCGGCGAGAACGTGAAGTCGGCGACGAGCACCGTCGCGGATGACACCGTCACCGTCCGCGTCGTCGTGGCGGACTGACCGGTGTTGCTCGCGACGGTCAGGGTGACCGTGTAAGTCCCCGGCTGCGAATACCGATGGACAGGCGTGATGCCCGTGCCCGTCCGCCCATCGCCAAAGTTCCACACGAAGGTGCCGGTGACCGGCGTCGATCCGGACGCGTTGAAGAAGACGTCCTGATCCAGTCCGGGCGTCGTCGGGGAGAAGGTGAAGCTGGCCACCACCTGCGCGGAGGTCGGGGAGACGATGACCGTGCGGGTGGTCGTGGCCGTCTGGCCGAACTCGTTGGTGACGACGAGCGTGACGGTGTAGGTGCCGGCCTGCGCATAGCGATGCGTCGGGGCCACCCCGAACCCGCTGTTGCCGTCGCCGAAGATCCAGCGGAAGCTGGCGTTGGTCGGCCGCGATGCCGACGCGTTGAAGAAGATCTCCTGTCCGATGCCCGGCTGGGTCGGGGAGAACGTGAAGCTGGCGAAGACCTGAGGCGAGACGGGCGTGACGGTCACATTGCGCGTGGTGGTCGCCGACTGACCGATGTCGTTGGTCACGGTGAGAGTCACGGTGAAGGTCCCGGCCCGATCGTAGTCGTGTATCGGGGTGACGCCGCCGCCGGTCGTGCCGTCGCCGAAGAACCATGTGTAGGTGCCGTTGGCAGGACGCGAGGCGGACGCATTGAAGAACACGTCCTGGCCGATGCCAGGGGACACGGGTGAGAAGGTGAAAGAGGCGACGACCTGCGGCGACGTGGCTGAGACGCTCACGGTTCTCGAGACCGAGCGCGCCTGTCCTCCCGTCGTGGTTGCCGTCAACGTCACCGTGTAGGTTCCGGCTCGGGCGAACCGATGGGTCGTGGTCACGCCCGTCGCCGTGCCCCCATCGCCGAAATCCCATCGAAACGTCGCACCGGGCACGTTGGACGTCGAGGCGTTGAAGAACACCTCTTGATCGACGCCAGGTGCCGCCGGCGAGAACGTGAAGTTCACGGTGTTCTGCGGCGGCAGCAACGTCGACACGTTCACCGTGCTCGTCGCGGTGGCCGACTGCCCCGACTCGCTGGTCACCGTCAGGGTCACCACGAAAGCCCCCGGCTGCGAATACCGGTGCGTGGTGGTCACACCGGTGCCCCGTGCGCCGTCTCCGAAGGTCCACGTGAAGGTCCCGGTGTTGGGCGTCGAGGCCGACGCATTGAACGTGATCTCCTGATCGGGACCCGGGTTGTTGGGCGAGACGGTGAAGCGCGCCACCGTCGGCGCGGATGGTGGGAAGTCGGCGGCGGCAAAGGTCACGTGGGTGGGGTTGCCCGCCGAGACCGTGATGCTCTTGGCGAGCGAGATGGCCCCGGTCCGCACATCTCGCGCGGTCAGCGTGACCTGGCCCTGAGGCGTCGGCCCGACGCCGCCGGTGAAGGTGTTCGCATTGCTCTCCTGCAGGCGGACGGTGAACGAGCCCTGCTGGTTCACGGCGACCTGTCCGACCTCGTTGCCGTTGATCATCACGGTGATGGCGTTGGCCGTGCGGTTCAAGACGATGATCTGAAAATCGGATTCGTACTTGCCGACGCAGGCGGGAGCGGCGCACAGGGCGGCGAGGAGCAGGAGCGCGGGCGCGCGTCGCCTCGCGGGAGCGCTTGGTTGCTGGTGGGCCGCGCGCGAATCGAGGCTCGGCAAGCGCCTCATTATGCCCGAAAGTGCACGTCGTTTTTCTGCCGCTTCCGGCCTCGAAACACCTGGTGTGGGCGCATGCCGCGGAGGGTAATTCTTAATTCTTTAATTGACTAACCGGCCGGGGCTTGCTATCGTCGTCCTGTGACCTCTTAAGTTATTCGTACTTAGAGCCCACATGCGACGCCGCCGACTTTCCTTCGCCTCCGCCATCGCCCTCCTGCTGCTCCTCCTTGCAGGGCGTACCGACTCCGGGGCGGCCGACCGGTCCGCGGCCTTGACGTTCCTGGCGTCGACCTTCGGGCTCACGACCAGCGACATGGATCGGGTCGCGGGCGGCGAGATCGTCACGCGGACGTTGAAATCGGCCGACAGCCGCGAGGTCGCCACGCTCGGCGTCATGCGAGTCGCGATCCCGCCGGAGTACTACGTCGAGCGGCTGACGGATATCGCCACGCTCAAGACCGACGAGGCCATCCTTCAGATTGGCACCTTTGCCGACCCGGCGGCCCTGCCCGACGTCGCGGAGCTGACGCTCGATGAGCGCGACCTCAAGTTGCTGCGACGCTGCCGGCTCCGTGACTGCGGCCTGCGCCTGCCGGCGGAGACCATTACGCGGTTCCAGCGTGACGTGAACTGGCAACATCCCCACGCGCCTCGGCAGGCCGCCACGGTCATGCACGAGTTCCTCGTCGGATACGTGCAGGACTACCGCGCGGGGACGGGCGCCATGGCCAGCGCGAGCGCGTCCGAGCCGTTGAACCTCCGGCACGAATTCGCGTCGCTCATCGGGTCCGAGCGTGGCGCCTGGCAGGCCTTCCCCACCCTCGAACGCCACCTGCTCGACTATCCAGGAGCGAGTTCGCCCGCGATTCGCGATCTCGTCTACTGGTCCAAGGAACGCATCGCGTCGCGCGGGGTCGTCAGCGTGACCCATCTCGCCATCGCGTCGCTCAACGGCGAGTCGCCGGCCGAATACGCGATCGGGTCCAAGCAGATTTATGGTGCCCACTACTACGACGCCTCGCTGGGGCTGACCGTGCTCACGCGGGATCGGTCAACATCTCCGCACGTCACCTACCTCGCCTATTTGAACCGGTCCAGAATCGATCTCTTCGACGGCGTCTTCGGCGGTCTGGTCCGAGCCGTCGTACGCGGGAAAGCCCGGTCGACCGTCGCCGATCAGTTTGCGCGGCTGCAGCGAATGCTCGAGCGTGACTTCGCGCAGGCGCAGGCTCGGTAGCGAGCCGGAGCCGTACCCCGGCCCCTTCGTGACCTTGAAGGTCTCGGGTGGAATCCAGCCAAGAGTTCTTCGGTGGGCGCTGTAAGACGTCGCCCAAGCCACAGGCGGGCAAGACGACACTGCCGCGAAGCCGGTTGGAGGCGTCGCGGCGCCGGTGCTACAGTTGCGCTCATGCCGGCCTCACCCGTCTCCCTCCAGATCCTCTCCGCCGACGCCGTCCTCGCCCAGCTCCGCGGGCTGCGGTCGCGGCAGCCCGTGAACTACTCGGCCTTCTATTCGAGTCAACTCGGCGGCATCGTGACCGACCCGGCGCTGATGGTCATCCCGTTCGACGACCACATGGTGCATCGCGGGCACGGTATCTTCGACACCGCCGGGCTCGTGGGCGGCAGAATCTACGACCTCGAAGCGCATCTCGATCGCTTCCAGGCCTCGGCCGCGCGCTCGAAGCTTCGCCTGCCAGGCACGCGCGACGAGATTCGCGACATCATCATCAAGACGACCGCCGCCAGCCTTCGGCGGGACGGGGCCATCCGGTACTGGCTCTCGTCAGGCCCGGGCAGCCTCGAGCTCAGCCCGGCCGCGGGCGCCGAGCCGGGGTTCTTCGTGATGGTGTTCGCAGGGCTCTCCTACCCCGAGCGCTGGTTCACCGAGGGGCTGCGGGTGATGACGACGAGCTATCCGATCAAGCCTCCGCTCTACGCGATCACGAAGACCACCAACTATCTGCCGAACGTCCTCATGCAGATGGAAGCCAAGGAAAACGGTTTCGACAACGGCGTATTCCTCGATGCGGAGGGATTGGTCGGCGAGAGCTCGAACATGAACGTCGCGTTCGTGTCACGCGACGGTGTCCTCAAGCATCCGAAGTTCGATCGCATCCTCTCCGGGTGCACGGCACTCCGCCTGCTGGAGCTGGCCGGTCAGCTCGAGAAGCAAGGCGGGCTGAGCGGCGTCACCGTGTGCGATATCACCGCCGCCGAGGCCCTCGCCGCTCGCGAGATGCTGCTCATCGGCAGCTCCGTGCGCGTGGCGCCCATCGTCCAGTGGGACGCGCACGTCATCGGCGACGGCAAACCAGGACCGGTCGCGAAGGCGTTGCTCGCCTTGATCGACGAAGACATGCGTTCGGGCGACCGGCTGATCGACGTGCCTTACTGAGGTCGCGTTCCAGCGGCGATCCCATCCATGACGCTCAGGGAGACGAGTCCCAGCGCCCCGCGTCGGAGCACCGCGTGGGGCACGCTGGCGTTCGTCCACCGGTGGCTGGGCATCGCAGGCTGCCTCCTGTTCCTGCTCTGGTTCGCCTCGGGCATCGCGATGATGTACGTCCGCATGCCCGAGCTCACGGCCACCGAGCGGCTGGCGCACACGCAGCCGCTTGACGAGTCACGCGTCAGCGTCTCGCCGGCCGAGGCCGCTCATCTTGCCAGGGCGTCCCCGGAGACCCCCGTCCAGGTGACGACGCTCGGCACGCGGCCGGTGTACCGGTTTGGCGGCGCTTCGCCCGCGACCGTGTTCGCCGACCAACCCGCAACATTGTCGGCGGTCTCGGCGGATGAGGCGATGACGCTGGCGCGCGAGTTTGCCGCCGATCGGACCGGCAGGCTCCGCTACGTCGGCCTCCTGTCGCGCTCCGATCAGTGGACGCTCCAGTCGCGCGCAGACCTGCCCCTCCATCACGTGGCGCTCGACGACGACGCCGGCGAAGAGCTCTACGTGTCCAGCCGCACCGGCGAGATCGTGATGCAGACGACGCGACGGGAGCGTGTGTGGGCGTACGCGGGCCCGGTGGCACACTGGCTGTACCTCCCGATACTGCGCCGCAACGGCCCCCTGTGGACCCGCGTCATCATCTGGGCATCGGCGGCAGGCTGCGTCCTCTGTCTCTCGGGCCTTGTCGCCGGCCTGCTGCGGTTCTCACCCCGCCGACTGTTCGCGACACGTGGTCGGCCTGCGCGCCCGCCGTACGCCGGCTGGCTGCGGTGGCATCACTACGCTGGCCTGATCTTCGGCCTCGTCACGCTCTCGTGGACCTTCAGCGGGCTGCTTTCCATGGGGCCGTTTCCTTCGCTGTCGAGCGGGGGCCTCACCGCAGTTGAGCGCCGCGCGGTGAGCGGAGACGCACCGGCGTTTGAGACCGTCAGCCTCGACGCGTTGAGGGCTGCGCTGAGGTCAGCACGAACCAGGCTGACGCCCAAAGAACTGACGTTGGCGCCGTTCCTCGGGCAGGCATATTGGATTGCGTCCGAATCCCCGACGCGACACGTGCTGGTGTCGGCGGCGCGACCCGAGGAAGGACCGTTCCAGCGATTCGAAAATGGGGTCGTGGAAGCGCTGGCACGCGACGCCGCTACCGGAGCCACCATCGTGGACATGACGTGGCTCGGTCAGTACGACTCGTATTACTACGATCGGAGCCGGGCGAGACCGCTACCCGTCCTTCGCGTGCGCTACGGCGACGCCGCCGCCACGTGGCTCTATCTCGACCCCTCGCGTGGAGCGATCGCGTTGGTGGTTCGCGACCGCGATCGCCTCAATCGCTGGCTGTATCACGGGCTGCACAGCCTTGATTTCCCCGGCCTTTACGGTCGCCGCCCCGCGTGGGACCTGCTCGTGATCGCGCTCAGCCTGGGCGGAATGGCCAGTGCCGTGACGAGCGTCGTGCCCGCGTGGCGCCGGCTGCGCCGGCTGGCTCGGCCGCAGGCGGCCGGTGGGCGTATTGAAGGGCCGACGCAGGGAGGCCGCCGAGACGGTTGAAACGTCCTCGCGAGGCTGCGCCTGCTATTGCGGCAGGGGCTCGATGCGGACCTTCTTCAGCGTCTCCGGATCGGCGGACAGCTCACGCTCGCCCTCCGGATACCCGCTTTCGTTCAGAAAGAGCGCGAGGATGCTCGCGTACTCGGCTGGCAGGAGGCTTCCCGCGGCCCCCTCGGGCATCGTGGTGGAGATCAGCTCGAAGAGATCGCCCATCGTGTTGGGTGACCACTTGGCGGCAAAGCGACGGCCGGCCAGGTCCCCCATCGCGTGGCAGGACGCGCACGCCTGTTGAAACGTCGCGCGTCCGCGAGATGCCTGTTCGAGCGTGAACACGCCGTCGACGATCGAGCGGTTCGAGGGGTCGGGTTTCGGCGATTGTCCATCCTGATGCGCAAACGCCAGTCCGGCGGATGGTGGCACGCAGAAAGCGACCGCCGTCACGACAGCCACGCACGCTGAGAGGTTCAAATAGCTGCTCACCGGCCCCGGAGGAAGCATACCCTGGCTGAGCGGCGATCAAGGTCAGGGTCGATCGGAGCCCTCGTGCTTCAGCGAGGGCTACAGGATTCTGCTCCACGGCACCGCGAGCACACGCTTCGTGAGCCAGAAAATCTCATCACCGGTGTAGAGGACGAGTCCCGCCCGTGCCCGATCGGCGTATTCGTCGAGGAACAGTTCGAGATGTCTGGCGTCGCCGAGCCCCACGCGCCGCGTGGCTTTCACCTCGATCGGCAGAACCTGACGCGGCGTCTCCACCACGAAGTCCACTTCCGCACCCGCCGCGGTCCGCCAGTACAGCACGCTTACCGGACCGGACACGAGCGCAGACCACGCGAGCAGGTCCGTCGCCACCAGATTCTCCAGATGGGCGCCGGTGGGCTCCACCGCTCCTGCGAGTTGCATGGCAAGCCCGGTGTCGGCCCAGAAGACCTTCGGCGCCTTGACCAGCCGCTTCGTTCGATTCAGGACGTAGGCGGGCACGCGGATCAACTGATACGACACCTCCAGCAGGTTCAGGTGCCGATGGACCGTGGAGGTCGGCAGCCCGAGATCACGCGCGATGGCCGCCTGGTTGAGGAGTCCACCAACGCGCTGGGTCAGCGCCGCCATCAGCCGCCGGACGTCGGCCAGCGCGTCGATGGCCGACTGCTGGCGCAGGTCGCGCTCGAGGTAGGTGGCGATGTACCCGTCGAACCAGTCTGCGCGCTGGTCATCGGCCGACAGATGCCAGGACGGCACGGGATACCCGCCGCGGCGTGCCAAGCCCGTCCACGGCTCGTCGGGCGCGACCTCGGCTTCGAGCAGATCCCGCCACCTGGTGGGAGGGGCGTCGAGCACCGCCGACCAGGCGCCAGCGGTGCCCAAGCCCAATTGCTCGCGACGCGTCAACGGCCACAAGGTGACGTAGCCGGCGCGGCCCGCGAGGGAGTCCGAGACACGCGCCATCAGCAGCAGGTTGGCGGATCCGGTCAGGATGAAGCGGCCGGGCCGCCGGTCGTCGTCCACCGCCTTCTTGATCGCGACGAGCAGGTCGGGCACCCGTTGCACTTCGTCCAGCACCAGCCCCTGGCGGTCGAGCAGGGCGGCCGGGTCGCGGGCCGCCCTATCCCGCACCAGCACGTCGTCCATGGTGAGATAGGGCCGATCGCCGCTCACCTCGGGCTGGCGGACGAGCGTGCTTTTTCCGGTCTGACGGGCGCCGGTCACCACGACCACGGGGAAGGTCTCGAGCGATCGAGCGAGTCGATCGGCGGCGGCGCGCGGCAGGAATGACGGTTCGTGTGTCTGTCCCACGATACAGAGTATTTTATCCCATACTATGGGATATCTGCATGGCGGCGCGCGCCGAGCCCTGCTGGACGGACTGCACCCGGCGACGGGTCCGGGGAGACCAGCCCGGGTCCCCTGCCAAGCGGCGCCTCAAACCCTCGAAGAGAGACGGGCGAGACGGACGTCTACGACCGCGGCAGCCGCAGCGCCACCAGGCTCCCTGGATGGGTCGGGCTGCCAATCTGCACGACGATGTACTGCGTGCCGGCGTGGAGGAAGCCCATCATGCCGTACTGGCCCGGCGCGGGCAGCGTGACCGTGGCGAGCCGCTGACCGCTCTTCTTGTCCACCGCGTAGAGCACCGGCACTGTGCCGGGTGCCGTGACCAGCAGCGTCCTGGTCGCCATCATCACGGCATGCCCCGACTGCCCGGTGTTGGGCAGGTTCAACCCTTTCAACGCCGGATGATTCTTGATGCGGTCCGGCGTGTCGCCGTTTGGAATCTCCCAGATGAACTCGCCGGTGCTCATGTCGATGGCGATGATCCGGCTGTAGGGCGGCTTCCAGATCGGCAAGCCCTGTGGACCTCGCAGGTCCCCACGATTGGCCACCACCCACCGCGAAAGCGTCCGCCCCGTCGTTTTGGGATCGTCGGGCTCGTCCATCTGGCTGCCGGGCACCAGGTTCTCGGCACGGCACGATCGATCGGTCGCCACGAACAGCACGCCCGCTTCGGGATCGGCCACCGTCGGCCCGTTGATGTTGCTCGCGCCGGAGGGGCAGCTGACGAAAGAGCGCAGCCCCGACGGATGCCCGACCTGGATCGGCGGGTTGAAGAGCGGACCGACCTTGTAGTTCTTGATGATCGCGAGCGCTTCCTTCCGCAACTCGGGTGTGAAGTCGATCAGGTTGTCTTCGGAAAGCTCCTGAATCTCGAGCGGCTTTGGCCTGGTCGGAAACGGCTGGGTCGGCGACAGCTTTTCGCCGGGCAGATCCGATTGGGCCACCGGACGCTCGACGATCGGCCAGATCGGCACGCCGGTCTCGCGGTTGAACGTGTACGCGAAGCCCTGCTTCGTGGTCTGCACCAGGATCGGCGTCCGCCGGCCGTCGATCATCACGTCCAGCAGGACGGGCGCGGTCGGGTTGTCGAAGTTCCAGATGTCGTGATGGACGGTCTGGAAGTGCCAGACGCGCTTGCCGCTCTTGGCGTCGAGCGCGAGGATGCTCGTGCCGAAGAGGTTGTCGCCGGGCCGGAAGCCGCCGAAGAAATCCACGGTCGGCGGGTTGGTCGGGATGTAGACGAGCCCGCGCGCCGGGTCCGCCGACATCGGCGCCCACGACGAGACGTCGCCCGTCCGCCGCCACGCATCGTTCTCCCACGTCTCGTGGCCGAACTCTCCCGGTCTGGGGATGACGTGAAACTTCCACAGCGCCTTGCCGCTCCTGGCGTCGTAGCCGAGGATGTCGCCTGGAATGTTCTCGATGCGCGTCTGGTAGTAGCCCTGTTCGTGCACGTTGCCGACCACGATCACGCCATTGACGACAATCGGGGGCGAGGAAGTGGACAGGTTGCCGAGGTCGCGCGGAATGCCGAGGTCGGGGTTGTACTTGTATTCGGACTCCAGCCACGGGACCCAGTCCTTGACCAGATCGGGCAGCATGTCCACGACGCCCGAGCGCGGGAACCCCGGCAGCGGCACGCGCGTCCCCCAGTTCTCCAGGTGCTCGCCGGTCTTCGCGTCGAGCGCGTGCAGGAAGTACGCCGGTGACGAGTAGAAGATCACCTTGCGGCCCTCGACCTCGGCGAACGCGACGCCTTTCCCGTAGTTGTTGCGCATGCCTCGGTCGAACCGCGTCGTGTGAGGCTCGCGATAGGTCCAGATCGTCTCTCCCGTCGCCGGATCGATCGCGGCCACCGTGCGGCGCTGGCCGGCCACGGTGTAGAGCAGGCCGTCGACGTAGATGGGCGTCGATCGAAAGATGGAGTCCACGCTCGGGCCGAAGTTGTCGCCCCGCCACGTCCAGGCCACTTCCAGGCTCTTGAAGTTGGTCGCGTTGATCTGGTCGAGCGGCGAGTAGCGTGTGTGCGCCGCATCGCCGCCGATGTAACGCCATTCTCCGGCAGGCGGATCGGCCTTCTGCGCGCCGGCGCCGTGCACCGCCAGCAACAATGCCGCGAAGATCAACGCCGGCGGCGCGCTGAAGGGCGCGTCGAGCAGGCGGCGTGTCGCGAGTCGCATACGGTTCACCTCCGCAGGGGCCCTCGTGCATCCCGCACTCGGCCGCCGGCCACTACGCCAGCAGTTGGCACAGGTAATTCGTCACAGCCTACCGCACGTGGCTGCTGGTCATGGGTCTTTTCCTGCTATCCTCGTCCCTCCACCGGAGGGGTCCATGCGCGCACGGCTGCCGCTCGTCAACGTCTTGGTCCTGGCACTCTCGGGCGCCGGCGCAATCGCCGCCCAGCTGGCGGACCCGCTGCCCGCTCGCGTGGAGAAGCGTGGGCTGATGGTCGAAATCAGGGATCTGGCCAGCCTTCCGGACACGCGAGGCCTTCGGCCCGCCGACCAGGACGTCAATCCCGCCGGCACGGCGCGCGTCAGCTACGTGCGCGATCTGCCGGACGGGCGCCGCTTCGTGAACGACTCACGCGGCCTGCTGTATCTGCTGGACCGCAATCACCAGCCGTCGGTGTACGCCGACGTCGCCGCGGCATTCCCGATGGCCGTCTACAACCGTCTCGAGAGCGGGTTCATCGGCTTCGTCTTCCATCCCGAGTTTGCGAAGAGCGGTCTCTGGTACTCGATCCACGGGGAGCACGCGAAGGGCAACCCCGCCGTGCCCAACTTCATCCCGCCAGGATTCACCCCGGCCGACGTCACCTACCACAACGTCATCACCGAGTGGCGCACGACCAACCCGGCAGCCAACACGTTCACAGGCACGCGGCGCGAGCTGCTCCGCGTGGCCCACATCGTCAACAACCTGACCCACCCGATGGGCGCGGTCGAGTTCAATCCCACGGCCAAGCCCGGCTCGCCCGACTACGGCCTGCTCTACACGAGCGGCAGCGACCTCGGCTTCAGCAACGGCGGCGGGCCGCACGCCAACAATCCAGGCCAGACCCAGCGGCTCGATTCGGTCATCACCGCCATTCTTCGCTTCGATCCCCGCAGTCCCGCCGTCACCGGCGGAACGAAAGGCCTTGGGGACTACACGATTCCGCCCGCCAACACCTTCGCCGCGGACGGCGATCCGAAGACGCTCGGCGAGATCTACGCCCACGGGTTCCGCAATGCGCACCGGCTCTCGTGGGATCGCTCGGACGGCACCATGTTCGCCACCGACATCGGGATGAACCACATCGAAGAGGTCAACATCGTCCACAATGGGCAGAACTACGGCTGGATGAAGCGCGAAGGGTACTTCGAGAACGGCATGGCGAGACCCGGCGGCGCGCTCAATCAACTGTTCGCCTTGCCGTCGGAGGTCATGGAAGGCCGGCAGAAGGACGGCTTCACCTACCCGGTGGCGATGTACGACCACAGCGACGGGCAGGCGATCAGCGGCGGCTTCGCCTATCACGGCCGCACCGCCGCGCTTCGCGGCAAGTTCGTCTTCGGGGACATCGTGCGAGGGCGCCTGTTTGCCGCCGATCTTGCCGCGATGAAGAAGGCCGACGATGGCATCCCGCAGACGGTGGCCCCGATCGAAGAGATTCAGCTGTACATCCGCGATGCGCGCGGCAATCGCGTGTACGTCTCGTTCAGGGAGCTCGTCGAACAGGCCAGGGGCGCGACTATGGCCCGTGCAGACCTGCACCTCGGCATGAGCGGCGATGGCGAGCTCTTCGTCACCTCGAGGCAGGACGGGACGATCCGGATGCTCGTGCCGGACTCGGCGCGCTGACGCCGGCGGCCGCCTGGCCTTGGTCGACGTCGGCCAGCCGCCACGCAACTCAAGGCCCGGCCCTCGACACGGCCGGCTCGTGTTCGATCACTGACGGCTCGAGCCGGCCTTCACCCACCTGGCGCGCAGCGCGTCGCGATCGACGGCCAGGCCGCGCAGATAGACGGCCGAGATGCGGCGCGCGTTCGTGATGTCGTCGAGCGGATTGGCGTCGAGCACGACGAGGTCGGCGCGTTTCCCGGGCGCCAGCACCCCGACATCGTCAAGACCCAGCACGCGGGCCGGCGCGCTCGTGGCGGCCACGATGACCTCGGCCGGCGTCATCCC
This sequence comes from Acidobacteriota bacterium, assembly GCA_052389315.1. Taxonomy (GTDB): domain Bacteria; phylum Acidobacteriota; class Vicinamibacteria; order Vicinamibacterales; family UBA2999; genus JACCSI01. Next base: position 8,107 of record JBQTIE010000165.1, on the reverse strand, counting down.
GGACTCCACCATCTGCTCGAGCTCGTAGAGGTCGGCCCACCCGTGGAAAGCGCCGGGAATGCCGGTATCGCCGCCGAGCACGAGCGTCACGCCCGCCGCCTTCAGTTTCACGAGGCTGCGCTGCATCTTCTCGTAGGTGGCGCGGGTCGCCTCCCGCGCCTGTGGGGTCAGGTCGGTGATGCTGCGGCGGAACGCGTCGACCACATCGGGCGGCTGCGATTGGGCCAGGAGCTCGGTGACTCCGGGGGGCGGCTCGGCAAGCGTGCGTCGATGCGTGCCCCCGATGTTCGGCGCCGCGAAGACGCGCCGCTCCTTCATCCGGGCGATCAGCGCATCGTCCATCACCTCGTCGCGCACCAGGTGGATCAGCCCGTTGACGCCGGCCTCGACGAGCTCGTGCGCGTCCTTCAGGTAGAAGACGTGCGCGACGACGAGCATCCCGTGCTTGTGCGCTTCGGTGACGATCGGCGTGTAGATGTCCGGTGTGAGCTTCTTCACGCGGCCGCCCCGGTCGTCTACCCAGATCTTCACGGCGTTGGCCCTGCTGGCCGCAAGCTCCTGGACGGCCTTGATGCCGTCATCGGCACTCGTGATCGGGTACGACGTATGGGCGATCGAGGCAAAGCCAGGGCCGGCGTTCGGCGCCGCCATGCCCCTGCCGGATGTCAGCAGCCAGGCCGCCCCCGGTGGGCGCTCGTCGCGAATCTGGAACGAGAGCGGGCCCATGTCGGTGCCGGCGCTCAGCACGGTGCCCACGCCGTGGAAGGCGTAGCGTTCCAGGTGATCGACGAGGACCTCGCGCGTGTAGTTGTCGGTCGTGAAGCTCGTGCCCTTCAGCAGGCCCACGTGGATGTGGGTGCTGACGAGCGCCGGCATGACCGTCTTGCCCGTGACGTCCACGCGGGTCGCGCCGGTCGGAGCGGCCCTGTCGCCGGCCCGCCCCACATGCGTGATGCGGCCGTCTTCGACGAGCAACGCGCCGTTCTCGATCGGCGCGCTGCCATCGCCGACGATCAGCCGCGCTCCCTCGAACAGCCGCACCGAGCCGGGGGGCACCTTGGCTTGGCCGGCTCCCTGCGGCCCCGAACAGGCCGCCACGAACACACAGGCAAGCAGCAGTCCGCGCCAGGACATCCTCACCTTGCTGGTCATCGCATCACCCCGTCTCTATCATCACGCACCTGACGTTCGCTCGCGCGTAGGCGATCATCGTCCGGCAACAGGAGCGACGCGGTCCGCTTCGCCGGCACCACGTGGGACACGATGGCGAGATCACGGGGTTGTTCGGCTGGCCGGACCTCGATCTGGACCAATGTCCCCCCGCCTGCCGGCGTGACCGTGCGTGCTCGACGACAACGACGCGGTGCCACCCCTCGACGCGGTTCTGCCATAATCAGGCGGCTCTCGATCCGTGCTCGCGGATCCCGGCGTCTGACGCCCCCGGAGGTGATCCATGCCGCGCGTTGCTGTCCTCTTGGCCCTGCTGGTTTGTGGTTCCGGTCTCGTGGGCGCTCAGCAGCCGCCCGCGTCCAGCCTTGCCGAGCGGACCGGCGGGCTCCAGCGCGCCGACGGCTTCGTGCCGTTCTACTGGGATGCGGCGCGGGGACGGGTGCTGATGGAGATCCCGGCCTTCGACCAGGACGTGATCTATTACATCTCGGCCGCCAGCGGCGGCGGCTCGGTGGAGATGTCCTTCGATCGCGGCATTCTCGACACGAGCGTCATTCACTTCCACCGCTCCGGTCCGCGGGTGCTGGTGGTCGAGCAGAACCTCCGCTACCGTGCCGTGGGCGGCGCGGCGGCGCTCGTCGAGAACGTCCGCGACTCGTTCGCTTCATCTGTCGTGGCGGCCCTGCCGGTGGAGGCCGATCAAGGCGGACGCGTGCTGGTCGACGCCACGTCGCTCTTCATGCGCGATGCGGCCGACGTGGCGGGCACGTTCAGGAATGCCAATCAGGGCGCCTTCCGCTTCGAGCCCGCGCGCAGCGGCTTTTATCCGGCGCGGATGAAGGCGTTCCCCGACAACACCGAGATCGAAACCATCGTCACCTACGTGGCCGACCAGCCTGGCCGGCTCGTGGCCAACGTCGCCCCCGACGCCCGGTCGTTCACGCTGCGCATCCATCATTCGTTTCTGCGGGCGCCGACCGGATATGCGCCGCGACGCGCCGATCCCCGGATCGGCGTCAGCACGGTCAACTTCCGCGACTACGCGAAGCCGTTCAACGAGAACACCGAGGTCGAATGGGTGACGCGGTGGCGCCTCGAGAAGCAGAACCCCGGGGCCGCGACGAGCGAGCCGAAGAAGCCGATCGTCTTCTATCTCGACCCCGCGATCCCCGAGCCGATCCGTACCGCCATGCGCGACGGCGCGCTCTGGTGGAACAAGGCCTTCGAAGCGGCCGGCTTCCGCAACGCCGTGCGGGTGATGGATCCGACGCCCGACATGGATCCCATGGATATCCGCTACGCCTGGATCCTCTGGATCAATCGTGACGAGCGCGGCTTCTCGAGCGGCGGCACGTACCGCGACCCGCGGACGGGCGAAATCCTCGGGTCGAAGACCCGTATGGACTCGCACCGCATCCGCACGATCGGCAACTACTTCGAGAGCTACACCCCCACGACCGGCGGCGGCGGTGGCGACGACTGCGGGATGGTCCTGCCCGTGCCGGAGCACCTCCTGGCGCTCGCGGCGCAGCCGGGCGCGGCGATGCCGGCCGCGCAGCGCGACCTGGTGCTCCTGCGGCAGTCGCTCCTGACGGCCCACGAGCTGGGCCACGTAATGGGCTTCGGCCACAACTGGGCGTCGAGCATCAACGAGCGTGCCTCGGTCATGGAGTACCCGACGCCGCGCGTGAAGGTCACCGGCGGCCGACTCGATTTGAGCGACGCCTTCCAGCGAAGCATCGGGGACTACGACGCGCTCGCGACCAGGTACGCCTATACCGAGTTCGCCGCCGATCGGGAGCGGCAGGGGCTCGAGGGCATCATCGCGGAGATGCGTGCCAAGAACATCCTCTTCGTCCCGTCGACCGATCCGCGCTGGGTCTGGTACGACGACCGCGCGACGCCCGACGAGTACCTTCGCGAGACGCTGGCGGCGCGGAAGATCATGCTGGCGCAGTACGGCCCCGCGATTCTCCAGGCGGGAGAGCCGATTGGCGCGTTGCGCGACATGCGCCTCTGGATGACGTACCTGCACCACCGCTGGGCCATCGAATCGGGGCTCGGCTACGTCGGCGGCATGTTCCACAACATCGTCGTGAAGGGCGAGTCGCTGCCACCCACCGAGATCGTGCCCCCACCGCTGCAGCGCGGCGTGCTGGACCTGCTAATGGGGGTGATCGAGCCGGCCAATCTGGCGATGCCGGATACGCTGCTGGCGCAGCTCACCCCCAGTCCCGGCGCCAACCTCGAAGACATGGGGGGCGATTACGCGTTCGATCATCTGCGGGCGGCCCGCATCCTGTCGGCGATGGTGCTCGAACCGCTGCTCGAGCCCGCACGCGCGGCGCGGCTCGTGGCGTTCGCCGACCGGCAGCCGGGGGCGCTGACGCTGCCCGACGTCGTCCAGGCGATGCTGGCGCGGACGTGGCGCGCGGCGGCCGACGCGGATCCGCGGCACGGCTCGCTGCGGCGCGTCACCCAGCGCGTCGCGCTCGACGCCATGATGATTCTCGGCGGCCACGCCGACGCCAGCCCCGAGGTCCGTGCGTACATCCTCGATCAGGTGGCGAGGCTTGGCGACTCCCTGCGCGCGCGCAAGGACGACAATCCGCTCACGGACGCGCACTACCGGCAGGCCGAGCGCGATGTCGCGCGCTACCTGGAGAATCCCGCCGCGCACGCGCCGAAGAGCGCGCTGCCCCCGTGGGGCAGCCGCCCGCGGTCGCGCTTTCCACTGCCGCCGGGTCCGCCGCTGGGGTGATTTGAGACACCGCGACCCGTGCGATCGCCTGCGGGCGCCGCGAGCGCTCGGCGAACGCTCTCGACTCGTGATGCGTGATCGGGCGTGCGGGAACTGCGGCGTGGAAGGGGTGGAGTGGTCCGCCGACCACGTGGGCCGCCCCCGTCCGCCGGCAACATCCGCGTGTCGAGTACAGAGATACTCCTGATATACTCCTATCATGAGTATCAAGCTCCAGGTCGTGATGGACGCCGCCGACGTCCGCGAGTACCGACGACTGGCGAAGCGTGAGGGCCTGACCCTGTCCGAGTGGGTGCGCCAGCGCCTAAGGCGGGCGCGGCGCGACGAGCCAGGCGCCGACCACGGCCGCAAGCTGGCCGTCATCCGGGCCGCGGCGGGGCATGCCTTCCCCACGGCGGACATCGATCAGATGCTCGACGAGATCGAGTCGGGCTACCGGTCGTGATCCTGGTCGATTCCAGCGTGCCGATGTACCTGGTGGGCGACGCGCATCCGCACAAGCACGACGCGCAGCGGCTGCTCGAGCGCCTCGTCATCGAGCACCGGCGTCTCGTCACCGATGCGGAGGTGCTGCAGGAGATCCTCCACCGCTACGCCGCGATCCAGCGTCGCGACGCCATCCAGCCGGCGTTCGAGGCGCTGCTCGGCGTGGTCGACGAGGTGTTTCCGGTGACGCTCGACACCGTCAAACGCGCACGCGAGATCGTCCTCGGCTCGCGGGCGCTCTCGGCGCGCGACGCCGTCCACCTCGCGGTCATGGAACACCACGGCGTCCGGGACATCCTGTCGTTCGATCGCGGATTCGATGGCGTGCCCGGGATCAGACGGCTGGCGTGAATCCGTGCCGTCAGAGACTTCAGCGCACCGGCACGCGCTGCTGCAACTCTTCTTGCCAGTTCAGCACGACCTCAATCGTCTGGGGCAGGTCACGGCTCTCGGTGCCCGGCCGGATCACCACGAACCGCTGGCCATCGGCGCGTGCCCGTGCCGTGAGAAGAAAAGGTGCCTGGCACCTGTTTCAGCGCGCCTGCGGCAGCCTCAGCGCCACCAGCTCGCCGCTGTAGCCGGCACCGCTGATCGCCATCACGAGATACTGCCGGCCGTTCAGCATGTAGGTCATCGGCGATCCGGTCAGCGGCGCCGGCATCTCGATCGCGCCCACTTCCCTGCCGGTCGCCTTGTCGTAGGCGCGCACCATCGCGCCGCGGCGGCCAGACGACGTCGGGCCGAAGTTGGCCTCGCCCGCGATGACGAGCGTCCGCGTCACGAGGGTGCCGACGTTGTTTCCCTCGCGGCCCGTCGGCGGAATCTCCAGGCCTTTGAGCACCGGATGGTTGCGGATGGCATCCGGCGTCGCGCCATGCGGCGTCTGCCACCGGATCTCGCCACGGTTCAAATCGATGGCGCTGATGCGGCTGTACGGCGGCTTGACCAGCGGGAGGCCCCGGACGGTCAGCGCACCCCCGTCCGAGGCTGACGCGGGGGCGGACTCTCCAGCCGTGGATCCTGCGCCCCCGGAGCGTCGCGGCCCCGTCAACACGGTGCCCTGGTGATACGGCAGATCGGACACGCCGGGCGGCGGCGGCACCAGGCCGAGCGGGCGCGGCTGGCTCTGCGAGGCCACGTAGAGGATGCCCGTCTCGGGATCGTAGGAACCTCCCGGCCAGTTCGTCGCCGCGCCCTGCGCGCCCAGCGTCAAGGTGGCAATCGGGCCCTCTACCTTGCTGACCGCGGGCGGCGTGAACATCGGCCCGATTCTGTAGCGCGAGATGAGTGCGACCGCTTCGGCACGCAGCTCGGACGTGAAATCGATCAGATCGTCGATGGAGAACCCCTGCCGATCGTAGGCGGGCGGCTTCGTGGGAAACGGCTGCGTGGGTGCATACCACTCGCCGGGGACATCGCCCGCCGGCACCGGCCGCTCCTCGATGGGCCAGATCGGCTCGCCGGTCACCCGATCGAACACGTACAGGAACGCCTGCTTCGTCGGCTGCGCGACGATCTTCCGCGGGCGGCCGTCGATGACGACGTCGGCCAGAATCGGCGCGCAGGGGATGTCCATGTCCCAGAGGCCATGGTGCACGAGCTGGAAGTGCCACCGCCGCTCGCCCGTCTCGAGATCCACGGCGACGAGGCTTTCGCTGAACAGGTTGTCGCCCGGCCGCGCGCCGCCGTAATAGTCGTGCGTCGGCATCTCCACGGGCAGATAGGCCAGCCCGAGCTCTTCATCGACCGAGATCTGTGCCCACACGCCGGTGTTGCCGCTGTAGGCCCACGAGTCCTTCTGCCAGGTCTCGATCCCGAAATCCCCGGGCCCCGGAATGGTCCGGAACAGCCACAGCCGCTTGCCGGTGCGTACGTCGAAGCCGCGCACGTAGCCCTTCACGTTCATCTTGCTTCTGGGATTGGCCCCCGTCTCGAACGCCGCGCCGACAATCACGACGTCGCGGGCGACCATCGGCGTGGCGTGAAGGCCGACGGGTGCTTTGACGGGATCGATCGTCTGGTCGAAGTTCTTCTTGAGGTCGACAATTCCGGCCTCGCCGAATCCCGGCACGGGACGACCGGTCGCGGCGTCGAGCGCGATCAGCTGGTAGCCCGGTGTCACATAGAGGATCCGCTCCTCCTTGCCGTCGGTCCAATACGCCAGCCCCCGGCCAGACAGCTGTCGCGGTGCGGCGGCGCCCCGCGCGCCCTCGTTGAGCGAATACATCCACTTCAGCTCGCCGGTCGCGCCGTCGAGCGCCACGACCGCGCGGCGGGTTCCCGCCGTCGAGTACACCGTGCCCCTCACCATCAGGGGCGTGGACTGGAACGTGTACTCGTGCCTCGGGCCAAGGCTGTCGGTCTTGAACCGCCACGCCACCTCGAGCGTCGAGAAATTGGCCGCGTTGATCTGATCCAGCGCTGAGTAGCGCGTGTGGCCCAGGTCGCCGCCGTAGGTCGGCCACTCGCCGCCCTTTGCGCCCGACTGCCCGTGAACTGCCGGCGCTGACCACGCCGCGGCGAGCAAGACCACGGCGCCGCGGAGGATTCTCGATTGCAGGTTTCTCATAGGTGCCTCGGGTCTACCTTTTCAACACGAACTTCTGCACGCGTCCGCCCGTGGCGGCCTCTCCGGTGAACAGGTTCCCTTTCGAGTCGACGACGATGTCGTGGAGCGAGGTGGCAAACTGGCCAGGCGCCTTGCCTGGCCCGCCAAACGAACCCACCACCCGCAGCGAGTCGCGGAGCAGGACCCACATCTTCTGGTTTCCGCCGTCGGCCACGTACAGGAACCGCTGATCGGGCGAGAAATCGATGTCCCAGACCGACCCCGCGCCGGTCGTCTCCCTGGCGAGGAACGTTTCCCGCACGAAGGTGCCGTCCTTCCGGAAGATCTGGAAGCGATTGTTCGAGCGGTCGCAGACATAGACGAGGCCGTCACGGTCCACCCGCAGGCAGTGCACGGCCGCGCCGAACTGTCGTGGCGGCGGCCCGGCCGGATCGAACCTCGCCTCGACAGCCGCGTCATCTGGCGGCTGCCCGTAGGCGCCCCAGTGCCGTTTGTAGGCGCCGGTGTCCGCATCGAAGACGACGACCCGATGGTGCAGATTCATCTCGCCGTCGGAGACGAACAGCTCGTTGGTCGCGGCATCCACGCGCATCTGCGTCGCCCGCCCCACGTTCTCGGTGTCGTGGCTGCCGCGGCTCTGGCCGCGACGGCCGATCTGGCGCAGGAACGTCCCGTCGCGTGTGAAGGCGAGAATCTGCGCGTCCTTCGACCCGTTGCCGCTGATCCAGACTCGGTCGCGATGATCGATCGTGATGCCGTGCACCTGCTCGGGCCACTCGTAGCCGTCGCCCGGACCGCCCCAGGCCTGCACCACGGCGCCCTCGGTGTCGAACTCGATCACCGGGGGCGCGGGAATGCCGCCGGCCTGCTTGACGGCCTCGGCGCGCTGAATGATCCAGACGTGATCCTGCCGATCCACGGTGATCCCGCTGACGGGCCCGACCTGCGCCCCGTGCGGGAGCGGCTTGGGCCAGTTCGGGTCCACCTCGAACATGGGAATGTCCATCGCGGATTGGTCCTCAATTGCGCTGACGCCCGGCAAGCCGTACAGCGCACACGTCACCATGATTGGAAGCCCCGTCAGCGTGCGGCGGCGGAAAGCGGATCGTATCAACGCGCTC
>JBQTIE010000164.1:0-3089 GCA_052389315.1 Acidobacteriota bacterium | reverse complement strand
TGCGCGTCACGGCCTGCTGGCCAAGCACGTCGTCGAACCGCTGCGGGCGCCACTTGCGGGCGAGAACCTGGTAGGACATCTGCGTAAAACGTCAAAGGTATCAGGTCGATGTTCAAAACGGAAAGGGCCGAAGGCATCGGTGGCGGCCGCGCGAGGTGATACACTGAAGACTCGCCGCAACGGGCGGGCCGCACCGCGGTCCGGAACTTGTGCAATCCCCACGGGTCGCGAACCGCGTCAGGGCCGGAAGGCAGCAGCGCTAAGGGATGCCTGGGATGTGCGCAGGCCCTCCGGGCCGCGGTGGGGCCCGTCCGGCGACGGGTCCTCGCCCTCACTCTCCTCCTCGGTCAGCCTCTGCGAATGCATTCGAATGTCGCGCGACACCTCGGGCGGGGACGCGAGACCGGCCCGCCGCGGCGTCGGCTCCATTCGCTGGTTAGCGGACCTCGAATGAACTCCGCGCCAACCGGAAAGTCGGCGTCCATGTAAGTGGGCTCCGCCGTGCCTACACTCTCGAGCGTGGAACGCGGCCACTCACGCAGGCCGGATGTTCTGGTTCATGTGGAAGAAATTCGTCGGATCGAACTTCGTCTTGAGCTGCCGCAGCCGCGCGTAGTTCGGACCGTACGATTCGGCTGCCGGATCGCCCGGCTCGTCGATGTCCAGATAAATTGACGTAGCGGCCCGGCGCCACAAACGGCTTCATCGCGGCGTAGCTCTCGCGCGTCCACGCGATGTTGCGTTCGGTATCCCCGGAATTCGTCCATTCGGCGAACAAACCCAGGTTGTAGCCGACCGCGCGATGCGGGAATGCCGTGTCGCCGACGGCGACGCGACTCATCGCGCCGTGCGCACGCTCCAGGAAGATGGCGGTCATCGGCGACGGCACACGCGCGTAGCAATCGATGATCACGTCGATGAGGTCATCGCTCGGCGGCGCCGACAGGAAGCTGGACTTCCAGTAATTGAGCGCCCCCTTCGGGTAGGCCGCGTCCATGAGCTGATTCATTGCGGGGTACGGCATCGGCCCGACCGCGTCGAGTACCGGCGGCCCGAACACCTTGATCGGTTGGACCGCCGCTTCGCCCGCCGCCATCGATCCGCAGTAGCACGGGACGATGGCAGCCAGCATCGACCCATCCGGCCCGTGAACCACAGCGACGAGCGATGTCAATTCGTCGGGCTCCGACGCCGTGATGTCGCGGTAGAACCGGAACGTGTCGCGCGCCTTCGCGAACGGGTGCAGCGCCATCCCGCCGACAATCGTACCGACCGGATGGACGTTGTACTCGAGTGACGTCGCGATCCCGAAGTTACCGCCGCCGCCGCGAATGGCCCAGAAGAGATCCGCGTTCTCCTCGGCGCTCGCGGTGACGATGCGGCCGTCGGCCAGGACGAGCTGCGCGGATCGCAGGTTGTCGATCGCGAGGCCGTGCTTGCCGAGCAGATAACCGAGTCCGCCGCCGAGCGTCAGGCCGCCGACGCCCGTTGTCGAGACGATGCCGCCGGTGCTCGCGAGTCCGTGCGCGTGCGTCTCGGGTTGTAATCGCCCCACGTCGCGCCGCCGTGCGCGCGCGCCGTCCGGGCTTTCGGATCGACGTGAATGCCTCGCATCAGGGAGAGATCGATCATCAGGCCGTCGTCGATTGCCGACCGGCCAGCGACGCCGTGGCCGCCACCGCGGACAGCGACCTCGAGCGAGTGTTCTCGTGCGAAGTTCACGCCGTCCGCGACGTCGGCCGTATTCCGGCAGCGCGCGATCAGAAAGGGCCGTTTGTCGACGAGGCCGTTGTGGACGCGGCGCGCATCGTCGTAGCCGACGTCGATCGGCGGCTGCAGCAACTGACCGGAGAAGCGGGAGGCGAGCTCGGTGATCTTGTCCGACACGGGAACTTGCGGCATAGCGGCCTCCTCGCAGGGACGAAGTTTACATCTGAAGTCCTTCCGATCTTGACCGTATAACGATTCGCGCTGAGCCGCGGCGCGCCAGCGTGAGTTCTCACGCCGTCGGCTCCAGCGCGTGGTTAGGCCGCGTTGGCGGCCACCTCAACTGCAGGCACACCGCCCGTGTGATCGAGGCTTGTGCTCGCGCGCGCCTATCTCGTCGGCACGAGGGTAGATTGGCCGCCGACAGTCTGCCAACGCCCGTTCCGTCTCACCCACACATGGGTGTACCGACGTGCTCCGGGCACGTATCCTTTTGCCGACCCGGTCAGCGTCGAAACGCCGTGACAACGGCTACGTCGCCATAGAGCCGCACTCTCAGATCATCCAGCTTCGACGCCGCCCACTTGACGTCCGCAGACATCGTCTCGGCGATCTCCTGCGTTCGGTCCGTGACCGTACCATTCGAGTGGATGTACACGAAGTCGTCAGCGAACAGCCGCTCCATGGTGGCACGGTCCTTCTTCACAAACGCCTCATCAGAGGCGCGTTCCAGTTTGAGAATCTCTTGCTCAGCCCCGGCTGGCGATTGAGCCAATCCCGGTAGACCGACAAGCACTCCCACGAACGCGAGGAGCACCATGCGCTTCATGATCTCTCTCCTTTCGTTTCGGACTCGGCGAACTGTCGACGGCCTAACATCTAAATGGACTGCAAACCGGTCAGTCCATACCACACCGTCCCTACTTGCAGCCGAAGCGGCTAAGGACAAGCTGCTGCCCCGCGACCGAGTCGGCGCAACCGCCGACACGGCGCCATGATACAGCCGCAACCCAGGCGTGGCGGCACGATTTCCATGGCTGCAGAAGCGGTCAGCATATGACCGACAACAACTCGGTCCCTACTGCAGCCGCCGCCCCCCGCCTCTCTCCGTCCCCGGCAGCAGATCCGCCGGACTCCGCACCCCCAACGCTCCACGACCCATCACATGCGTGTACAGCATCGTCGTGCTCACATCGCGATGCCCCAGGAGCTCCTGCACCGTTCGGATGTCCGCCCCGCCCTCCAGCAGATGAGTGGCAAAAGAATGCCGCAGCACGTGGCACGACACGCGCTTCTCAATCCCCGCCAGACGCCCCGCCTCGGCCACCGCACGCTGCACCACCGACTCGTGCAGCCGATACCGCGTCGGGTCGCCCCACCGG
>JBQTIE010000163.1:0-2774 GCA_052389315.1 Acidobacteriota bacterium | reverse complement strand
GCAGGAGGCGTACTATCGCTTCCTGCGGGCGTCGAAGACCTACGAAAACGAGCGTCATCGCCGCAACTCGCTGTTCCAGATCGCCACGCACCTGGCGTACGACCTGCGACGCCGGCCGAGGACGCAGTCGTTGCCCGACACGCCCGATCATCCTTTGATGCGATCGCCGGGCGACCCCGCGGCAGCGGCCGAGCGTCGAGCCGACTTGTCGTGGGCCTTGGCACGTCTCAAGCCGCGCGAACGCCAGATGCTGTGGCTCGCCTACGCGGAGGGCGAGTCGCATCGCGACATTGCCGCGATGCTGGGCCTCAAGGCTGCGTCGATCCGCCTGCTGCTCTTTCGCGCGCGTCGCAAGCTGGCTGGCGTGCTGCGTGGAGAACGACGATGACGGTGCCGCGTCTCGCCGGCCGCGCGCAAGGTGGTCTCGACTGCCCCTGCGAGCCAGACGTGATGGATGCGGTCGCGTCGGGCCGCTGGCCTGGCCGAGACGAGGGGATCGCCGCCCACGTGGCGGAGTGCGACGCGTGTCGGGATCTGGCCGAGGTCGCGGCTGCCTTCGTGCACGCGCGAGATGACGCCGCCTGGTCCGAGGCGGCGCTGCCTCCGAGCAACGTCGTCTGGTGGAAGGCGCAGGTCAAGGCGCGGCAGGAAGCGGCCCGCTTTGCCGCCCGGCCGATGGTGGTTGCGCAGGCCCTGGGCGCGGCGTGCGTGCTCGGAGTGCTGGCTGGGATGACCGGTCCCGCGATGGAGAGCGCTTCGTCGGCGGCGCGCGTGTTCGGCGCGCTCGTGACGGGCCTGGCGGCCAGCGCGTTGGACGGCGGTGCCCTTGATCTGGTGCTGCGTGGCGTGGTGATGGTGATCGCGGCCGCCCTCACCGTCGCGCCAGTTGCCCTGTACCTGGCGGCCGACGAGTAAATTGCGTTCATTGCGGCGTCCGCCGCAGATCCTTCATCAGCTCTAGCGGACCTTCCCCGGGCGGTGACCTCCACGCCCGATCGCCTCGCGCGGCTCACTTCGCCACATAACTTTGAACGACAAAGCAAACCACACCCTTTATACTGTGGGTTTTTATGGCCTCCAAGCTTCTCGCCCTGCCAGCGCCATGCGCGAGGTAATCGACGTCGGCATCCTCGGCGCCACCGGCGTCGTCGGCCAGCAGTTCGTCGCGCGCCTGGCTCGTCATCCCTGGTTTCGCCCGTCGTGGCTCGCCGCCAGCGAGCGTTCCGAGGGCAAGTCCTATGCCTCCATCGCCCCGTGGCGTCTTGCGGTGCCCATTCCCGACGCCGCGCGCCCCATGCTGGTCGAGGCCTGCACGCCAGGGCGCGGCCCGCGAGTCGTGTTCTCGGCTCTCGACGCGTCCGTGGCCGGGGAGATTGAAGGCGCCTTCGCCGCGGCCGGCCACATCGTCATCAGCAACGCACGCAACTACCGGATGGACCCGCTCGTCCCGCTCCTGATTCCGGAGGTCAATGCCGACCACCTGCGGCTTCTGGCCGAACAGCGTCGGCAGCGGGGCTGGACAGGGGCGATCGTCACCAACCCGAACTGTTCGACCGTTGTGCTGGCCATGTCGCTGGCCCCTCTCCGCGTCTTCGGGCTGCGCGCCGTGGTCGTCTCGACGATGCAGGCGGTGTCGGGGGCGGGGTACCCTGGGGTGCCGTCGCTCGACATCGTCGGCAACGTGGTGCCGTTCATCGGCGGAGAGGAAGAGAAGATCGAGAGCGAAACGCTCAAGATCCTCGGGACCGACGGGGGGCGCGTGCCCTATCCGGCAGCCATCAGCGCTCACACCAACCGGGTGGCCGTCCTCGATGGGCACCTGATCACGGTCTCCGCGGATCTCGAGGCCAAGCCTTCGGCGGAAGACGTGGTCCAGGCGCTCTCGACCTTCCAAGGCCGGCCGCAGGAACTCGCGCTGCCCAGTGCCCCGGTGCCTCCGATTGTGGTCTCGCCGGACGCCAACCGTCCCCAGCCCCGTCTGGATGTGGACCGTGGCGATGGCATGGCGATCACGGTGGGCCGCGTGCGGAGCTGCAAGGTCACGCATATCAAGTTCGTCTCGCTCGGGCACAATACCGTGCGAGGCGCCGCCGGCGCGGCCATTCTCAATGCCGAGCTGATGGCCGCCGATGGCCTGCTGGATTGAAGCGACAACTCAAGACTCATAACTCAAAACTGATGACTCAAGACTCCTGACTCACAACTCCTGACTCAACACTCGACACCCGCCCTCCGATGGTCGTCATGAAATTCGGAGGCACTTCGGTGGCCGACCAGTCGGCCATCGGGCGCCTCGTCTCGATCGTTCGCGCACAGCGTCAGGCCGACGCCCAGGAAGAGGGTCGCGACACGCGCGGCCCCATCGTCGTGGTGTCGGCGCTCTCCAAGGTGACCGACCGGCTGCTTGGCGTGGCCGCGAGTGCCGGGGCGGGCGACAGCGAGGGCGCCATAGCCAGCTTGCGCGAGCTGCGGCAGCGCCACGTCGAGGTGGCGAGCGTGATCGCGGACCCCGCGCTCGGTCAGGAGATCCAGTCGGCGTTCGATGCGGAGTTCGACGAGCTCGAGCGCATCGTGCAGGCGCTGGCCGTGCTCCAGGAAGTCTCCCCGAGGTGGCTCGACGCGATTGCGGCGCGGGGCGAGATCCTCAGCAGTCGGCTGGTGTCGGCCGCGTTGATGTCGCAAGGGCTGCCCGCGACGTTTGTCGATGCGCGCCGCGCGGTCGTCACCGACGGAGAGCACACCGCCGCCGCGCCGCTGCTTCCCGAGACCACGGC
>JBQTIE010000162.1:0-3595 GCA_052389315.1 Acidobacteriota bacterium | reverse complement strand
GACGTTCTCGCGGCCCGAGATCTCGGGGTGGAACCCGGCGCCGAGTTCGATGAGCGCGGAGATCCGGCCATCGACGCGAACGGTGCCTTCATTGGGGCGGGTGATGCCGGCGACGCACTTGAGCAGCGTCGACTTGCCGGAGCCATTGCGCCCGATGATGCCGAACGTGCAGCCCTTGGGGACGGTGAACGAGACGCCGCGCAGGGCGGGGAAGGTCTCGTCGGGCCGCAGGTCGCGAATGAGACTGCCGTTGAGCAGCGCCGACTTCAACGTCGCAAACTGCTTGCGCCGGGCGTAGCGGCGATAGACCTTCGAGACGTTGATGACGTCGATGGCGTTCATTGGGGAGAGAAAGGTTTCAAGGTTACAAGGTTACAAGGTTGCAAGGTTGCAAGGTTACAGGGTTGCAAGGTTACAGGGTTGCAGGGTTGCAAGGTTGCAAGGTTTCAGGGTTACAGGGTTGCAGGGTTGCAGGGTTGCAAGGTTGCAAGGTTGCAAGGTTGCAAGGTTGCAAGGTTGCAGGGGGGAGCGTTCCGCATTTGTTCAGGGTTCAGTACTTTTCACGCGATGCGCCACATAGTCGGCGAAGATCTGGTCGAAGGTGCCGTTGTAGATCGCGCAGCGGATGCGTAACATCGCGTTCCCATTCGCTTCAAGCCACCATGCGCCGGATCGCTTGAGGCGCACGTGGCAAATCAGCTTGTTCGCGGACTCGATCCCGCCACTGCCGCGTGGCAGGCCGCGGCGGCGAAGTTCCGTGTAGCCGGCGCGGCCACGCTGTCCAGCGAGAAAGATGCTGAAAGTGCGGATCGCCTCTTCGGCCTCCGGCGAGCGCGGCGTCATGCGCAACAGCCCGCCGCTCACGTCACCAAGGGCGTTCAGGCACAAGCGCGTCAACGTCGCCTCCGCCCACTGCTGGGCCTCGAGCGTGCCCTCGCCGTACTGGGCGCGCGCCGTCTCGTAGACATACTCGGCACAGTGGTAGTAATCCAGAATCTGTTCTCCGTCGGGGAAGTGCGCGCAGAGCAGATCCCAGATCCACTCGGAGCCGTCGGCGACCAGCGCGAGGCGGACGCGGTCCCGGGGAATCCGGTCGGCGAGGAGCGCGATCGCCGGTGCCAACGTGGCTTTATCGGCGATCTGGTGCCAGCTGGCGACGTGGATCACCCGCTGGTCCTTCCCCAGCAGATACAGGCGCACACCTTTCACTTCGCGCCAACTCCCCGGGCCGCGTTTCGTCCGCCGCCCGCCGGGCGGCCGCGTCGGCGTCATGGCGCCATCGCACGCCACGACCAGGACGGGCCGGCGAGGTGAGTCGCCGCGGGCCTCGTCAATGCGGCGGCCGATCTCCGCGGCGTCGGGGATCACCCGTTCCACAGTGGCCACCTCGCCCACCGCGTTCAGCGTGTCGTGGATGAAATGGGGCGACGCTGCGATGCCGGTGAGGTGCGCGAATTGGTCGGCGCTCAGGCCGAACGGCAGGTCGGCGCCGAGGCGGGTGGTCCGCTCCTGGACGTCATACTGATGGTGCTGCTCGGCGAGCTGCAGGTGCTCGTCCAAGGGATGGAACCCGATCCCACACGCGTCACAGTAGAAGTACGGCCGATGGAGGGTGATCGTCCCGTGCAGCGTCGAGAGCTCCTTCGCATCGAACCGGCGCCGACAGACCCGTCGCCCGCAGCCCGGGCACGCGGCTTCGGTCTGCTGCAGCTCCTTGGCATACCGCCGGCGGATGACCGCCTCCAGGCACGTGCTCAGCCGCGCGTGGCGCGTCTGCAGGAAGCGCTCGCTGATCTCGCGGAGCGTCGGGGCGTCGGCGGCGTCCGTGTCTGCCTCGATCTGATCGAGCCAGGTATCGAGCGCCTCATGCGCCATGGTCCGGACCTCCTCCTCCAGCGCCTGTCGGACCGCAAGGGCCAGGCCCATCGCTCACGCCCCGCGCAGCCGTCGGGCGGCATCTGGCACCAGAGGATAGACCAACACGCGTTTGGGCGCGCGCACGACCCGCCGATGTCGGTCGTTGCGGCCCCGCCCCGTGGTCGTCCCCACCTCGATCCAGTTGGCGGCGCGATAGCTCGCCCCGTCGAAGCGCCGTGGGTCGACCAACGTTTCGAGGAGCAGCGGCCTGACGCCGTACGTCGTGGCCCAGTCGGTGGCCACCTGCCGGACGACCCGCGACAGGATCGTGCTCGCCAGATTCCGCGCCGAAATCCAGGGCAGGATCAGGAACCGGGCATTGTTGACCACCTCGGGCAGGCGACGCCTGCGGGTCGGATCATCCCACCCAATCCAGGCATCCCGCGGCGCCATCCGCCACGCGGCACTCGAGAACTGGATGCACGCGACCACTTCGTGCTGTGGGCGCGTCGCCGAGATCAGATAGCCGAGGTGCGCGCCGTACGGAACCGCGTAGCCGAGGTAGTGATGCCGGCCGACGAGTTCCCGAAAGAGCAGTCGGTGGTCGGCGGTCGCCACGCGCTCAATGACGATCGCGCCAAGGTCATGCACGGTACCGATCCGGGGCGCCTGCGCGTCCCCGCGTGGCGTGACAGGCACGCGGGTGCGCGCCCCCGGGGGCCGGCCCACTCGCGAGGCCGGCAGCCGGATCTGACCGGCCGCCTCCAACCGCTCCAGCAAATCGCGACACTCGCGCGCCTTCAGGTGTCCGGTCGCCCGCGTCCAGCCAAGCAACTCGCAGACCGTGAACGCCAACTCCACGCGGCTCAGGCCGCTGAACTCGTCGACGATCGAGCGAATCAGCTCCACTTCGTCGGCGCGCACCGCGTGGCCGACGAAGTTCCACGCCCTTTCACCCACGGGCGCCTCCTTGGCACCCTCAGGCTACCGAACTGACGCGCTTTTGTCCAGTCCTTCTTTGTACAAATCGGGAACGCTCCCCCTTGCACTCGCGCGGCTCGCCAGTCTCGGCGGGATGCACCAGCATGCCGAGGACGCCCGTATCGAGAACGATGATTTGGCTCAAGGAAAGAGGGGACGACTGGACAGCCGGTCACGATCGAGGTTGCGCTTCAACTGCTCCCACGATTCGAGACCGCCTTCGCGTCTCGAATCCTCTTCGAGCCACGAGTCCAGCAGGTCGATGACGGATTCGGCGGGACGCTGCGCGCGCGCGAGCAACGCTTCCTTGGCTTCCTCTAGGGCAGCAACCGCTTGGGCCTCACTCACAGTTGGGAAATCAGCCAGGAAGTCGGCAAGCGACTGGCCGCGTTCGAGGTAATCCAAGAGCGTCTCGGCAGGCACACTCGTGCCCGCGAACACCGGCGTGCCGTTCAAGACCTCCGGATCGATCTGGATGACCGTTGCGCCTCGCTTCATCGGGTTCAGGATACACCGCCGTTCCGTTTGCAGCCAACGAGAGGAAGGCAGGGCCTGTACGCTCGAACGGGGCGCCGCGACGCCCCGTGAGCTTCTACCGATTGTCAGCCGACGATCGAAAACTTGGTTGCGGGGGCGGGATTTGAACCCGCGACCTTTGGGTTATGAGCCCAACGAGCTACCAGACTGCTCCACCCCGCGATGTGGGCCAGAAGTTAGAGGGCATCGGCGCGGGTGTCAAGGCGACGAGAGCGGTGCC
>JBQTIE010000161.1:0-24199 GCA_052389315.1 Acidobacteriota bacterium | reverse complement strand
GGGGAGGCCAACCACTTCGAGACGCCTTGGGACGGCATCCCTCTCGTTTCTCGACTGACACGATGCGTCGTCAGGACAGAGGCGGCACCTTGACCAGGCGGTTCACACGCCCAATGGGACTGGATGATCCGATGACGGATACGAGCGCGCAGCTCAAGGCCCTGATCGCCGACTTGTTCAAATGCGACGTGACGGACGTGACAGATGCAACGGGACCAGGCGACATCCCGGGATGGGATTCCCTTGGGCACGTGATGCTCATGGCGGAAGTGCAGCGGCGGTTTGGTCGGCACGTGCCCGTCGAGGACGCCATCGAGGTGGAGTCTGTGATGGATCTCGCGCGCATCCTGGAACGGCTGCAGGCGACGACGTGATCATACGCGATCAGCCCGTCGTGATCACCGGCGCCGCTTCCGGGTTGGGTCTCGCCTTTGCGCGACGCTTGTCACGGTTGGGTGCGCGCGTGTGGGGACTCGATCGGGATGAGACCGCCATCGACCGGCTGCGTCGCGACCCGGCTTACGCCCGGATAGAGTTCGTGCGATGCGACGTTGGCATCGAGCAAGAGGTCGCCTCCGTCGTTGGGGATATTGAGAAACGCTCGGGCGGCATCGGTGTCCTCGTGAACAACGCCGCCGTGCTGCGTGACCAGACCCTCGTGTCGAAGCTCGGCCGGACGATTCGAAAGCACTCGCTTGCTGACTGGGACGAGACCCTACGCAGCAATCTGACCGGCTCGTTCTTGATGGCGCGCGAGGTGGCCGAGATGATGATTCGAGGCCGTCGAGGCGGGTTGATCGTGAACATCTCATCGATCTCACGTGCCGGCAACCCCGGTCAGACGGCCTATGCGGCGACCAAGGCGGCGCTGGATGCGCTGACCGTCACGTGGGCCCAGGAGTTGGCGACGTATGGCATTCGCGTCGTGGCGCTCGCGCCGGGATTCGCCGAGACGAACTTGACCTCACGAATCCCGCCGCTGTTTCTCGAGCGCATTCGCGACCGGACCCCCCTGAAGCGGTTCGGCACGCTCGAGGAGTTCGAGCGCGCCATCGAGTTCATCGTCGAGAACGACTATTTGAACGGCAAGGTTTTGGAGCTCGATGGCGGCCTTCGCTTCTGACCGAGACCGAAGTGAGGTGGCCGACCAGCCAGGCGAGACGCGGCGTCGCGGGCTGGTGCGTTTCGACGAAGGGCTCGCGGAGGAGGTCTTCGCATTTCAGCGGGAGGCGTATCCCTCACGGCGGCCCGATTGGATAGAACCACGCTGGCGCTGGATGTTCGAGCAGTCGGCGCGAAGACTGGGCGTCGCGCCCATGGTGTGGCTGTACTGCCAGGCGCGGGGAGTGGTCGCCCATCAAGGCGCAATTCCCGTTCGATTGCACACGGAGGTGGGCGACTGCACGACGGGCTGGTTCGTGGAGACGATGGCGCTGGAGCAGGTACGTGGGAAGGCGATCGGGCCGATGCTGGTCGCCAAGGCCAAGGGAGACCTGCCGTTCAACCTGTCGCTGGGACAGACGGAACAGATGCGCGAGCTGCAGTACCGGCTCGGGTGGAAGAAAGTCGCGGATCTTGAAACGCTGGTCTTCGTGTTGCGCGGCTCACGAGTCGTTGCCGGCAAACTGCCGCGGCCACTCGAGGCGCTCGGGGGCGCGGCACTGGAGACGTGGCAGCGCGTCAGGGCCTGGCGCGGGCGGCAGGGCGCCCACGGCCATGGCCTGACGGTTCGGGAGGTGGAGAGGTTCAGCGACGCTCACGATCGACTCTGGAGGCAGGTGCAGGTTGACTACCCGGTGGCGGTCGTGCGAGACGCTTCGTATCTCAATTGGAAATACGTGGACCAGCCCGGCCAGTCGTTCATTCGGCTCGAGCTGTGCCGGTCGGCTCAGGTCCTGGCATCGGCCGTGCTCAGCATCTCGGAACCAAACGCCGTCTATTCCACCCGACGAGCCTGGCTGACCGACGTGGTCGTCTCGCCCCTCGACGACGAGGTCGTATGGGCCGTGTTCGACGCCGCACGGCAGACTGCTGAGCGGCAGGGCGCCGACGTGGTGATCTTCGAGGTGATCAGCGAACCGCTCGTGGAGCAGGCCCTGCGGTTCGGGTTCATTCGTCGAGCGCCCTCGCGCCACTTGCTGGTTTCTGCTGAGGAGCCGCCGAGCGTCATCGCACGACACGCTCTCGACGGGAAGCGCTGGTTCGTGACCCGAGGCGATTCGGACATTGACCGGCCGTGGTAGCCGACTTCAGCAGCGATGTTTCAATTCCCGAGGGTTGGCCTGGAAATGGATGATGAACCAACGAGAAATGTACCGTGCAGAGCTGACTTTGCTTTGTCGCATGGCGGCCCACAGCTCCATGGTGTCCACAACCCTTTCGAGAACAATGGTTTATGGCGCGGGACACCCCCGACCCTCACGGACAGCGCCTTGCTGTATTGGCGCCCCGACCTGGACGGTCCCGGGAGGACGATGCCCGCCCCTCGCGCCTCCGACGTTTTTGGCGACATCACTCTGGCGAAGGTTCGGACCGCCTGAATCAGCGGCGCGGCGGCGGGGAGTCTTGATGTATGGGTCATGTCCGGGTTGAGGTCGAGCCAAAGCCGCGATGTGGTCGGTAGCCGATTCGATGCCTCCCGATCGCCCGGCGCGACAGGCATCTATCCGCAGCCGGTTGCTTTTCGTACACCGTTGGATCGGCTTCACCGCCGGTTTGGTGTTCGCGATTGCCGCGGGGACGGGTGCAATTCTGGTGTATGCCGACGAACTGGACGCCCTCATGCGCGGCCCCCGCGTCCACACCACGCCGGGTCTTCTCGAGCCTTTCGAGATCGAGGCCGCGATTCACCGCCATGCTCCCGACAGCCGTCTGATGCGCGTCATCTGGCCCGGCGGCGGGGCCAACGTCCTCGGAGTGCGGGTCAGCGACGGCACGAAGCAGCGCGACCTCGTGCTCGATGCCGGTTCGGGCGCCTTGCTCGACCCGCGGCCACAGCACCCGCTGCTGAGCGCCATTCGCCGTCTGCATGCCGGTCTGCTCATCGGCCCGATTGGCGGCCGCATTGTGCAGGTCGCCTCGTGCGTCTCGCTCGTCACGCTGGGTGTGGGCCTCATGCTCTGGTGGCCAGGCCTTCGGCGCGCGGCGCGAGCGTTGCGCATCCGGTTCGACCGCGGCACTTACGCGTTGAACCTCGATTTGCATCAGACGCTCGGCATCCTGGCGCTGCCGCTCCTGGGAGTGATGACAGTCACAGGAGTGCTGATTGATCCGGCGGTGCTGGGCGGCGTGTCCCGATGGTTGAATGCCGCGGAGCCGGCATCGGTGGCGGCCGTGAATTGGTCACCAGCCATCCCCGGGCTTGCCGAGATTGGCCTGTCGACGGCCGCGGACATGGCGGTGGCGGTCTCGGGAGGCGCGGCCCTGGCCCAAATCACGTTCCCCGGCGGAGCGGCCGGGGTCGTCGAGGTCCACATGATCGCAAATGAAGGCACGCCCGGAGCCGCGCTGAAGGTCGCCCTGGACCGGCACAGCGGCGAAGTGCTGCACCGGCAGCTGCAGCGGTACGACGCAGGGATGAACGCTCGACTCCACTTCGGTCTCGCGGGCGGTCCGGTCGTCCGGGCGCTCTATGCGATCTCCTGCGTGATTGGCTTCGGTCTCCTGCCGACCGGCCTCACGGTCTATTGGCTCAAGCAACGCCGACGTGTCGGAGGGATGGCATTCCCGGCGTAGCCTTTCGCCCACGGCGGTTGTTCATCTCCGAGACACGACGTCAATGGCTTCATCATGATCCACGGAAAACGCATCATCGTCGTGATGCCGGCGTACAACGCCTCGGCGACGCTGGAGAAGACCTACACGGAGCTGCCGCACGACGTAGTCGACGATGTGGTGCTGGTCGATGACGCCAGCAAGGACGACACGGTGGCAGTCGCGGCGCGCCTCGGGATCACGACGGTCGTGCACCCGAAGAATCGCGGGTACGGTGGCAACCAGAAGACCTGCTACCGGACGGCGCTGCACATGGGAGCGGATGTCGTGATCATGGTGCATCCGGACTACCAGTACGACCCCAGGTTGGCCCTCGCCATGTGCGCGATGATTGTTGATGGCCCCTACGAGGCGGTGATTGGCTCGCGTATCCTGTGCGGTACGGCGATGTCAGGTGGCATGCCCTGGTGGAAGTACACGGCAAACCGGGTGCTCACGCTCATCGAGAACCTAAGCCTGGGCGCAAAGCTCTCCGAGTACCACACCGGGTTCCGCGCCTACTCGCGGGAGGTTCTCGAAACGCTGCCAATCGAATCGTACTCGGACGATTTCGTCTTCGACAACGAACTGCTCGCGGACGTGTTGCTGCAGCGTTTCCCGGTCGGCGAGGTGTCGTGTCCGACGAAATACTTCGCCGAGGCGTCTTCCATCAACTTCCGGCGCAGCGTGCGCTACGGGTTCGGTGTGCTGCGCGTGAGCGCGCGTGGTCTGCTGCGGCGCCTCAACCGCCCGGCGCCGGAGCCGGTGCCGCACGGCTAGCCTAGGGGCCTTCCAGCCTGACCATGGCTACCCTATCAAAGACATCTCGGCGGCTCAGCGCTCCCGTGCTGTTGCTGATCTGCGCCGGAATCTTCTTGTCACACGCAGCGTACCTGGAGTGCGTCGCCGAGGACGGCCACATCACGTTCCGGTTCGCTCGCAATCTGGCGGAGGGGCACGGCTTCGTCTGGAATGTCGGCGAGCGCGCGGTCGAAGGGTTCACGAGCTTTCTCTGGGTGCTGGTCGCTGCATTCAGCTTCACCATCGTGGTCGACCCACTCCGGCTCACGCAGGGTCTGGGAATGCTGTCCGGTGTGGGCACCTTGTGGCTCACGTTCGTGACAGCCCGCCGGCGGATGGGCGCCTCGCACTGGATCGCGGTTGTCCCTTGCCTTTTGCTCGCAGTATCTGGTCCGTTCGCCACGTGGGCCTTGAGCGGCATGGAGATCACCACGTTCGGATTCTTCGCGCTGCTTGGTGTCTTTGCCTACCTCACGCACATGGATCAGGCGTCGCTGCGCTGGCTCGTCGTGTCGGGACTGTCCTTGTCCACGGCCACGCTGCTGAGGCCCGAAGGCCTTCTCTTTTTTGTGGTGCTCCTGGGCCTGGCCGTCACGGTCCTGTGGCATCGCACTCGGCCGGCCTTGCCGCCCCACCTGGTGTGGGCCATGACTTATGGGCTTCCCCTCGTGGTGTTCCTCGTGTGGCGCCTGCAGGTGTTCGGAGATCCGCTGCCGAACACCTTTTATCAAAAGGTCGTCGGTGGGTTCTGGCAGCACGCGAGGGGGGCAGGATACCTGATCAATTTTTCGTTCTACTATCTGCTCCCGCTGGCGCCGTTCCCGGCGCTGCTCGCGTGGGAAGTCGGCCTCCCCACGTTAAGTCAGCTCAGGCAGCGCGCCTTTGCGGTGCGGCTGTTGAACGATCATCCCGCTGTGGCTGTATGCGGCTCCCTCACCATTGCCTGGTTTGCGGCGATGGTATACGTCGGCGGCGACTACATGGCGATGTACCGTTTCATGGTCCCGGTCGTCCCGCTGATCTACCTGCTGCTCGTCCCGATCGTGCAGTCCCTCTACTCCTCGGCCTTGGCGGAGCCGCGGAAGCTCGTGCTGCTCGCGATGACGGTGCTGCTGGCGGCGGTGGCCACCGCGTTTCACTCCACACCGCTCGAAAGCTCGTTCTTCCGTGTCGCGACCTGGCAGCATGGCAACTATCGCGGTGTCCAGGCCGAGCGGCGTTACGTGCGGCGGTTCGAGCTCATCGGCCGTTTCTTCGAGGATTACCGGAAGAGCGACACCGAGTCATTGGCCACCCGCTCAATTGGCGCGATTGGCTATCACGCGCGCCACCTCGCGATCCACGACCTGTCCGGGCTGACCGATCGCCATATCGCTCGCGTGCCGGCCCGGGCCACCAATCGGGGCTGGGCCGGTCACGAGAAATGGGACCTCGACTACAGTTTTCACCGCCTGCCCACCTACTTCATGCTGGATGAGAATCTGACAGCCAAGGACATTCCGCTCTCTGCCCGGGAGACGGCCCCCGAGATGGCCGCTGCCATCGTCGCGGCATTTCCCACCGCGAGACGGTTTGCCGACTGGATTCGAGACAATGCGGCGTTCATCGAGCAGAACTATCGCCTGGAGACTGTCTGGATGTCGGACGCCGGCAACGGCGAGGCTGGATACTTAGCGTTTCTGGAGCGCAGGTCTTCACCCACGAGGTCTACGGACCCCGGGACGCGTGAGGGAGGCGTCTCGCAGACACGATGACCTCCATTTCGCCTTACGATCCCGTCTCCTCAGCTGACGGATGCGAGCTGTGTGAAGCTACGAGCCACTCGCCGCACCTGCGCGGCGTGCGCGATTACATCACGGGCGAGACGTTCGATCTGGTTCGCGGCGCCCAATGTGGGCTGGTCTCCACCCGTCCGGCCCCGACGGACTTGTCCAAGTACTACCCGCCGCGCTATCGTGTGGATAGGCAGAAACAGACGGGAGCTTGGCGCGTGCGGCGGCGGGCTACCATGCTGGCGCGGCATTTTCCCGAGAGTTTCTGCGGCCGATTGCTCGACTTGGGATGCGGGAGCGGCGCATTCGCACTGGAGATGAAGCGGCGGGGATGGACGGTGGCGGTCACCGAGTTAGACGAGACCGTACTCGCACGGATGCGCGCGCAGCACATCGAGGCCAAGCGGCCGGATGAGGCCCTTCGGGACGGATTCTCGCAGCGATTTGACGCGATCACCTGCTGGCACGTGCTCGAGCACGTGCCACATCCTCTGGCGCTCGTGTTGTGGTCTGGTCGGCTGCTCAACGGCGGCGGCGTGTTCCAGGTTACGGTTCCGAATCTCGCCAGCTGGCAGGCGAAGTACTTCGGTAGGCATTGGCTGCATCTGGATGTTCCGCGGCATTTGTACCACTTCACGCCGGCGACGTTGGGCACGCTGCTGGACAAGGCTGGAATGATGGTTGTCGCCGAGAGCACGCTGGCCATCGAGTATGACGTCTTTGGTGTGATGCAAAGCGCGCTGAACGCCATTTGCTCGAATCCGAACGTGTTGTTCGAGCGACTGTCAGCGCGAGGCGAGGCACCGGCAGCGTCGAGGGCCGATCTCACGTTGTCATATCTGCTCGCGGCACCGCTGGCGATGTTCGGGACAGTCCACTCACTGGTCGCGACCGTATTCGGAGCGGGCGCGACTCTCACAGCTTCGTGCCGGCGTTGCATGATGGCGGGGACGAAGCCAGAGCGTACTCCTCAATAAAGGCAGGCCTCACTCGGGAACGAGGTTGCCGGCGGCCTCCGGCACCGGACGTGCCGCGTCACGCCGCCACAGCACGTGATATTCGCCATGACTTGAGACCAGCTCGAAATGGTCAGCAATGTAGCGATCGAGGATCGTCGAGCCGGCATCGGGAACGCCAGCCATCGTGTGGCGCTTGCGCGCCTCCATGACCTCTTCCGACCAGCCAAACGCCCAGAGCGCCAGTGCGCGAACGCGTTTCTCCTCGAGCCGCCGGATGATCTCCAGATGGACGGGGGCCCGGTCCCCGACTCCCGGATGAAGCTCGGTGTACCCGCAGCAGGCCGGCCGGCCCGCAATGGCGTAGAGCAAGGCGTTGTTGATCACGATGGAATCGTGGCGGAGGAGTCCGGTGTAGATGGGCTCGCCCTCGGGAACATGGTTTCGGAAGAACTTTCCCACGGGTTGGAATGACTCATACAGGCGCGTCGGTACCCTGACCCCTCGCAGGCCGGAAAGCTCGAGTACGCGACTGTTCGGCCATTGATAGTACACTGCGGCGGCCTTCACGCCAGCGGTGGTCATCAGCCCCATCGCGTAAATCGCGACCCCCGCAATCACCGGGCGCCGCAGCCGGCTCCTCCATTCGGGGTGTCCGCCCAGCCACGACCAGACAACAACGCCGACGCCGGCGCCTAGAATCGCCAACGTGTATGGGTGCGTGTTGTGCTGGACGCGCGCGGCCGCCCAGAAGAAAGGCATGCAGGCGAGAAGGAGCGTCAAATGCGCGAGGCTGGCGGCTCCGAGCTGCCGGCGTGCGAACCAGAGCACGCCCAGGCCTGTGAGGAACACGACCTGAGGTGCATACAACGTCACCCACGGCTCCAAGCTCTCGGCCGCGCGCAGCGCGTTGCGCACGTGGGTCACCTCCGCAAGCCAGGTCGAGACGAGTCCGACCTCGGGAATCAACGGCGGAAACAAATCGCCGCGAACCTTGCTGAAGACCGTCGCCGGAAAGACGAACAGGTCGTTCCACGCGGCCCGGGCAGCATTCCACGCGATCCAGAGGGCAGCCGGGATCACCACCGCGAGTGCGGTGGCCGCGATCGCGAGCGTCGCCCGGAGGGGAGGTGCCCATCCGCTCGGCGTTCGGCCACGAAGCATCAACCACGAAAGAAACAGGCTGACCGTTACGCCGATGGCTACGTATGCAGAGATATCGTGCTTGAAGCAGGCACCCACACCGAGCCACACACCCGCCCACCGCAGATGAGTTATCCCGCTGCTTGCGAAATAGCGCACGACGCGGTTCAGCGCGAGCAGGAGGAACGGAAGCGCGAGGGGGTAATCGGTCAGCTCCGGCGATGTTGTCCAGAACATCAGGACGAAGACCACCGACAGCGAGGCTGCCTGGCCGTTCGTTGCGCCGAGCCGACGCAGCAGGACGAGAAACGCCACCGCGGAAGCAGCGCGGACCACGCAGGCCGCGACGGCCTGCACCAGCAGTTCTGACCCGAGTATCGCATACAGCAGAGCGACGGCGTAGAACTGGCCAGGTGCGTACATCGTCCAGAAGTCACGGTAAGGCACGCCACCGTCGAGAATCACGAGTGCGCCCGCCACGCTCTTGCCGGACGGCAGACCCCAGAAGCAGCCCATCACGAAGAGCAGGAAGCTGCCAAGAAACAGGAGGAGGAGTGTGCGCGGCTGATGGTCCATGAACCTACGGGCGTTCTGATACCAGCAAGTCAGCGTCCGGGTGGTGCCCACCATTCGCAGTCTCGGGCGCGCCCCGCGCGCCGGAGAAGGCCAAGGGCGCGGAGGATCGCCGGCGGAGGATGGAGACACCATTCTCATGCAGCACCATCTGGTAGTCGGCGCTCAGAATGGCGTCCAGCTCAGGAAAATCCGGTGTTCGGAGCCATGTATCGTCAAGACGAACGACAATGTCGGGCTCGCCATCCTTGAACTGCGCGAGCATTTCACGACGCAACCGCTGAATGTACGGATGTTTGACGTGGTGATAGAAGTACTGGTCGTAGATGAACCTTCCGTAGAGCGGCCGCCGGTTGCGATAGAGACCATGGATTGCTCCAGAGGTCACGTCGAGGGGAAGGACCGTCTCGGTGAGCCCCACGTTGCGCTCGAGATAGTCCGCGATGAGATCGACTCGGCCTTCCTTGACGATGAACGGTTTCCCCTCGCGCCAGTCGAAGAATTCCCGGCCTGCGAGGTTCAATGGCAGCCCCACGGCGACGGTCGCGCACAGGATCGCGTTGCGCCATGATGCTTCGCCGGGCAGGCAAGCAAGTTCACGGCTCACGCTCAGACCGGCGAGCAGCGACAGCGCGTAGAAGAGCGGGAAGCCGTGGTAGACCCAGAACTTGCCGCTCACAGATAGATAAAGCAACGCGCAAAGGACCAGTCCGCAGATCATGGCGCATTGCACGAATCCGGGACGCGTCCTGTACGTCCACGCGACCCCCAGTGCGAAAAATGTGACGATCACAAATCTAAAGCTCGCAATGAGCTCAAGCGGGTTGGTGACGTATCGCTGCACCAGGTCGGCAGTCGATCCCGACTGCCAAAGGAATCCATTCCCTTTCAGTTCTGCGTACAGTGGATAGTAGTTGCGGGCCATATCGAGGAAGGCATCGAGGGCGCTGTTTTGATTCATCCAGATTGCGAGGAGGAGTGGCACGAGGCTCAACCCCAGAAGGAATGGAAACAGCACGGCCAGCCCCTCCCTGAAAAGACGGCTCAGGGCTAGACTGCCGTCCTGCGCTCTCAGGCGAGACACCAGCGCGACCACAAGGAGTGGTCCCCAACAGACAACCAGAGGAGGCTTGACCGACGCTGCGATGCCGGCCATCAGTCCCGACGCCGACACGGAGCGCCCGCCGATTGCAGCTGTGCTGCCGTGGAAGATCACGCCGATGGAGATCGCCATGGGGACCAGCGCCAGGTATTCCCGCTGGAGAGACTGCACGGGACCTTCCCCGAGATACACGATCGCGAAGCACGACGCGGCAAGGACTCCGGCCCGCCATCCATGGGAGCGCAGGGCGAAGACGGTGACGCCCGAGATGGCTGACAGCACACTGAGATCGATGAACCTCAGAGACAGCGAACCTCCACCTGTCGCGTGGTGGAGCAACGCAGAGAACACCAGGGTCCCCGGAGCGTTCTGTTCGAAAAAGTCGCGGTACGGCATTCGTCCGAGGTCCTGCATCAGGTACCCGCTGTACAACAAGATGGGCAAGTCGTGAACGAGGGGCCACCGAAGGCTGAGCACCGCCAACACGAGCGCGAAGAGGGCGGCCATGACAACGGCAAGGGTGGCCAAGGCCGTCGGGAGCGTCCGCGCCATTCCGTGTAGTGCCACTGGTTGGATCTCCGGGCTGGTCGTTGCGCTCGCAAGGTCGGGGGAAGCCGATTCCGAGAAGCTAGCCCCCAAAAGCAACCCGGATGCCATTGGGTGGCCCGTGGCTGCTGCGGTCCCGCGAGGTGGCGCGTCCCCGAGCTAATCCTGACACCGCGCGACTAAAGTCCATAGCACGGTCCTTTTCCCACGCGCGAGCCCTGACCGTCTCGCTGGGGCCGAGCTTGCCCCGGCCATGACGCTGACATCCTCTCGACTGGACTCGAGCGCGCCACTGGTCACGAAGGTCGAACCTCCCCGGCGCTTGAGCCGCGGTTTGGTCGGTCGTCCGGGCCGCCTTTCGGGAATGAACACTCGCCCGGACTGGTCCGGGTCTTGCTTGGCTGGCACCATGGCGCCCGCGTCGAGAGTGCTCGTTTCGTCGCCTGCGATGCCGCAAGAGTCGCCTGCGACGGCGCAAGATACCGTGTGCGTCGATCTGGACGGAACGCTCGTCGCCGCCGATCTCTTCTGGGAGGCGCTCCTCCGACTGATTACCGAACGTCCCGCGCTGCTGCTCTGCCTCCCACTCTGGGCGTGGCGCGGGCGGGCCTATCTGAAGCGCCAGGTCGCCACACGCATCCCGATCAGAGCTGACGAACTCCCTTACCGCCCCGAGGTCGTGGAGCGCCTCGAAGCCGCGCACGCGCTGGGACACCGAGTGGTGCTGGCCACGGCCTGCGACGAACTCTACGCTCGGCAGGTCTCGGCGCACCTGGGCATCTTCTCCGCGACTCTCGCCAGCGATGGAGTGGTGAATCTCAAGGGACACGCCAAGGCCGACAGACTGCGGAGGGAATTCGGCCAGGGCAAGTTCCAGTACGTGGGGAACGATTGGGCGGACCTCCCGGTCTGGCAGGCTGCCGGCCAGGTGACGGCCGTCTCGGCGCCTGCACGGCTGATTCGTCGCGTGCGCGGCGGATGGAAGGATCCCGCGATTGTCGGGACGGCACCCAGCCGGGCACGCGCACTTCTTCGAGCCATGCGGTTTCATCAGTGGGCGAAGAACCTGCTCGTCTTCGCGCCGCTGGTCCTCTCACACCGTCTGTTGGAGCGCGAGGTGCTGGCCAGTGGCGTGGTCGCGTTCTTTGCCTTCGGATTCTGCGCCTCGTCCATCTACGTGATCAATGACTTGCTCGACACCCCGTCCGATAGATTGCATCCGAGGAAACGGTCGCGGCCGTTTGCCGCCGGCGAGCTGAGCGTTCCGGCGGGCCTGGCGCTCTCGGCGGTGCTGCTCGTGCTG
This sequence comes from Acidobacteriota bacterium, assembly GCA_052389315.1. GTDB lineage: Bacteria > Acidobacteriota > Vicinamibacteria > Vicinamibacterales > UBA2999 > JACCSI01. Next base: position 12,250 of record JBQTIE010000161.1, on the reverse strand, counting down.
GCCATGAGCGTGGCCCTCGCGGGCACGTCGACAGGATTTGTGCTGGTCCTGGTGGCGTACCTGGGCGTGACAACCGCGTACTCGTGGAGGCTCAAGCGTGAGCCGGTGCTGGATGTCTTCGTTCTCGCGACCCTGTACGTGCTCCGCATCCTCGGCGGCGGCGAAGCCGGTGGTATCATGATCTCGAACTGGCTCCTCGGGTTTGCGCTGTTCCTGTTTCTCAGCCTCGCGTTCGTCAAGCGCTACACGGAGTTAGTGGGGCAGAACGGGCGCATGGCAGGCCGCGGCTACGCGGCGACCGATCACGCATGGATGTTGTCGATCGGCACGACTGCCGGTTACATGTCCGTGGTCATCCTGGCCCTGTACGTGAACAGCGCGGAAGTGGTTCCGCTATACACGAGCCCGAGGGTGCTGTGGCTCACCTGCCCGGTGCTGCTCTTCTGGCTGACGCGGATGTGGTTCCGCGCTGCCAGGCTCCAAGTGCATGATGATCCCGTGTTGGAGGCCCTGAAAGACCCCCCAAGCTATCTGTGCGGATTCGCCGCACTCGGCATTCTCCTCGTCGCGCTCTGAGCGCTCACGATGTGAGCATACGATTCACCCACCAGGAGGGCCTGATCGCGCTTGCCGCATATGTCAGCCTCGTCGCGGCCCTGGTTGTCGTTCCGCGGTGGTTTTCCGTCGACACTGCCGTTCTCAGCGCCGCGGCCGTGGAAGGCTACAGCACAGTCGCCGCGTTCTGGACCGTGGTGGTATGGTCGCTGCTGGTCGTGGCCATCTTCTCGCGCCGCCACCGCACTCGAGCGCCAGCGATTGACCGCAGTAGTGCGGGCAACCAAGTCCTCCACGATCAGCCGACCACCGGAATCCTGGTATGGGGTGAAATCGCGCTGGTCTTCGTGCTCTTTGCGTTGGCATACTGCCCGCTCTTCCTCGCGCGTTATGCTCCCTACAGCGAGGACATCTACTTTCTGACCGCCCTAGGCAGGATGGAGTGCGGCCAAATCCCCTACCGCGACTTCGGCTTTCTGTACGGCCCATCCATGATCTATCTGCTGTGGGGCTGGGCACAGGTGTTCGGCGTCGGCTGGGTGTCGTACTATGGTGTTCTGGCGTTGTTCGAGGGGCTGCAATTCGCGGTCCTGATGGGCGTGCTGCAATACCTGGTACCCGAAAGACGTCGCCGGTATCTGGTGTTCCTGGTCCTCCTGCCGTTCCTGTTCAACCATCTGTTTGGTCTCAATTACAACGCGACGCGCTGGCTCCTACCGACGATGGTCGTGCTCTTTGCCTCCCTGCGACCGCACGACCGTGCCGGGACCATGGGGTGCGCGCTTCTCCTCGGGCTGCACCTCACGTATTCCCACGAATACGCGATCGCCGCCCTAATGGCGATCGTCGGCTTGCACGGCGTGCTCTTCTGGCACGGCCGCCGCGGAGAGAGCATTCGCGCCGTGCTGATGGTGACGGTTGGCAGCGTCGCGGTCTGGGCGCTGGTGGCGTTCTGGCTGATGGGCCGAGCGATGCCAGCGTATCTGGATCACGCCGGGGAAATCGTGCGCATGATGTCGGCGGGCCACGCAGCGTTTCGCTTCTACTGGACTGCGAACTCATTGGCTCTGTTCGGCCTGCTGGCGATGGCCTGCGCGATCGTGGGCAAGCGTCTGGTTCCCCGCGGCGAACCGGCGTTGGATGCCAGCGCCCGCCTGATGCTCGCAGCGCTCCTTTTTGCTCTGGTCACGCTCAGGAGCGGTCTGACCAGGGCCGATCTCTGGCACCTGAATCCCGGTTTTCTGCCGCTTCTGTTGGCGTTTCTCTTGCCGCTCTCCGCGAACGCGCTCCAGGGCCGAGTGGCTCGGGGCCTCGCGTTCAGCCTGGTGGTGCTGGCCTCCGCGACGTTTCTTGTAGGCATCGCGCCGATGGGCAGCCTGTACGTCACGTCGTACATCCGCGGGCTCGCGGACACGATCGCTGCCAGGCCCACAGGTTCCGCGCAAACCAGGGTTTTGGGGAAGGGTCTCGAGGGCGAGCGCAGTCACCCTGACGAGGAACTGGTGGCCCTGGGCATTCAACTGCAATCGGCCGAGTACCGCAGCCGGCCAGCCCTCTTTTACGGCCGTGCGTGGACGCTGTCCTCGCGAATCGGGATCTGCCCCGCACACTACAAGCTTGACGATCTGATGTACACGGAGCTAACGCGGCCCGAGGCCGCATACCTCGAGGATTATCCCGACACGGTTGTCGTCATGCGGCGAGACGAGTTTTCCTGGCTCTACGGGCCGCGCGACGAGACGAACGTTCACGCGTCGCTGACGCTCACGCCGGTCAAGCAGCTCGGGCGGTGGCTCTCGACGGTCCACTACGATGCGGCGGACACCGAAGCCAGACTGCAGAACGAGACGCGCGCGCGGCTGACGGGCGCCTACATCCGCGCGGCTTACGAGCCGGCGAAGGTCTTCGGCGACTACGTCCTTCTCTCCAGGCCGTGAGCGCTAGTCGTAGCCTGGTTGCCTGATTCCTCAGGCCCTCCCAAACCCGTCGATGTTCTAGCCGCGGCGCGGCCCTGACGGGCTCTGTCGAGGGGAAGGGAGCCTCGGGCGCAGCTCACCAGAAGTGTCTGGCAAGCTTCAACGCCCCCTGTTTGACGGCCGATCGATGGTGGCTCGCTCCGTGGGTCCTCTCGATGACCTCATGATTCTGCAGATACCACTTGTAGCTGTCGAGGAGCATCTCGTCATTCGAATAGCGCGGGTGCCAGCCCAGCTCGCTCTTCGCCTTGGTGCTGTCGAAATAGAGGGAACGGCCGTACATCAACGCATGATAGGGGCCGAGCGGCGAAAGACCAAGGGCACTGGTCACCTTCATGCCCGCCACAGCCAGTCCCATCGGAACATTCTTGACCCGGGAACCGGTGCCCGCCTGCGCGCACAAGTGCTCCAGCGCCTCGCGCATCGTGCCAAAGCGGTCGGTACCGCAGTTGTACACGGCCGGACCCTTGCGATCGCCGGCCAGGATGCAGGCCTCAGCCAGGTCGTCGGCATGGACGAACTGGTAGATGTTGTCGCCGTGTCCGAGAACGGGGACGTTATAGCCCAGCTTGATCCACTCGAACAGGATCTGGAAGATGCCCAGCCGTCCATGGCCCAGGATTGTGCGGGGCCGAATGATGCTGACATCCAGTCCTCGCTCGACATACTGCTGGCAGACGCGCTCACCTTCGAGTTTGGCGTGTCCGTAGGCCTCGGCGGGCGTCGGTGCTGTTTCCTCGGTCACCGGGTTGGCCTTCGGGACGCCAAACACGGCGCTGGAAGACGTATAGATGACTTTCGCCACGCCCTGGGCGAGCGCTGCGCGGGCCAGGTGCTCGGTGCCCGTAATGTTCACTGATTCGAATAGCTCACGGTCCTTGGCGAGAGGCACCTGCGCGACGGTGTGAAAGATGACGTCCACGCCGCGTACGGCGGCCGTCACGGCCCGGCAGTCGCGGATGTCGGCCTGGATGAACTCCACGTCTCCAGGCCGATCGTCGGCGTCAGTGATGTCGAGCACGACCACCCGATGCCCACGCTCGCGGAGCCTGCGCAGGAGCAGCGAGCCGAAGTAGCCGGATCCCCCCGTGACCAGGACACGCACTCAGATCCCCCCGCGCGCCGCGATTGTCCACTGGAGGCTCCGTCTCATCCCCTCTTCCAGACTGATCCTGGGATGGTAGCCAAGAACCCGCCGGGCCTTGCCCACGGAGCACGCAATCGTCTTGTTCATTTCGGAGAGTACGTGGATCTTCTGGTGATAGCGCCCAAGCCGCTGCAGCGAGGCATCGACCAGCCCCGCGACTTCCGCGGCCGCGCCGGGAAGCCGCAGCCGTCCATGCGCACATTTCTGACCGAACTCTGTCTCGAGTAGACGCTCGACGGTGCCGATGATCTCGTGCATCGTGTACGGCCGCTCGTCTGCGATCCAGAAGGTCTCGCCCGCCGCCTCGTCACGAGTGGCTGCCAAGAGCATTCCTTGGACAATGTTGTCAGTGTACGCCATCGATCGGAGATTCTGGCCTCCGCCAACGATGGGCGCCTTGCCGTCACGGATCATCTGGAAGAACAGGGTCTGACGCGCGGGCTGTTGGGGGCCGTAGAACCACGGCGGCCGGAGGATGACGGCGTCGAGACCCCGCTCGTCGATTCGCTGCCTGACCGCCAACTCCATCAGCATCTTGGAGTGGCCGTACGTCATGTAAGGGTTGTAGGGTGATTCCTCGTCGAACAGGTGATCCCGGTGCGGATTGCAGCCGCATGGCGAGTTCGACGAGATGACGATCGCGCGGCGGAGCCCCACGTGCATTCCCGCGTCGATCACGTTCGTGGTGCCCCCGACGTTCACGTCGTAGAACTCCGAGACGCGCCGAGGGTGAATCACGCCGGCGGTATGGAAAAGGATCGCCCCTTCAGCACCTGCCCAGAACCGCCGGCAATCGTCGACGGACCGTAGATCGCCTTCGACGACCTCCAGCCGATCTGACAGCGCAACGAGCGGCCGCGGATCCTGTCCCGGCAGGACCAGGCACCGGACCCGCAGGTCGGGCTGCGGACGTGCGAACGCGTCGCCGTCCGGAAGCCCCTGGATGAGCGCTTCGACGAGACTCGCGCCCAGCCAGCCCTTCGCGCCGGTCACGAGCGCGAGGCGGGTGCCGAGATCGGTCGTCTCCGGACTCATCGTCCGAGGAACCGCAGCGCGTTTCGCCGTGCCAGAGCCATGATGGACCCCTGCGGGTTGACCCCGGGTGGCGAACAGAGCAGGCTCGCATCCGAGACATACAAGTTCGAATGTCCGTGGACTTTGCCGAAGGAGTCGGTCGCACACCGCCGCCGATCCTCACCCATCGGGCAAGAGGAGAACAGATGGACGGTCATCAGATTCGTGCGCGCATAGGTGACGGCGGCGCCGAGCCGACTCAAATCCGCCGGTGAGGTCAACCGCGTCCCGCCGGCCACGCTGGGATAGAGAGCCGTGGCGCCGGCTTCGAACAGCAAACTCCCAAGCCGCTGGAGGGCGGCCGATAGCTGCTGAAGGTCCTCTTTTGAAATGCGATAGCGCACGAGGGGATCCCGCCAGCCCGGTACAGAACGGATCGACCCACGGCCACGACTGAATGTCGCGGCGTAGTACACGGCCATCCGTCGCCAGTCTTTCGCCACGCAGGTGTCCGGATGGTCTCTCAGGCCGATGGCCAGATAGGGGGGAGTGCTGATTGACGATCCGAACGTGAACAGCGGCGCGAACTCTTTGACCTGCGGCGACGGGACGCCCATGTCGATCGAGTTGACTTCGTCCGGGAACTGCGCGACGAGCTTGATCATCGGATGGAGCCGGAGGTCGTTGCCCACGTTTTCCCGAATGCCGCTCCGGCGTAACAGGGCTGGTGACTGGACCGCACCGCCGCACACGAACACGCTCTCGGCTTCGATGGTGATGCGCGGCGACTTCCCGCCGGAGGGCTCGGCCTCAAGGGCCCAGTGTCTGGCGCTTGCGTCCCGCCTCAACCGCACAACGCGCGTATCAGGAAGGAGACGGCACCCCGCGCGCAGCGCGCGCGGCACGTAGGTTTCCGTCATCGACTGTCGACGGCCCTTCGGGCCGCCATTTGAACTGAAGTGCGCATCGTACTGGTACCAGCGAGGAACTTCGAGGAACCTCCATTGGAGTCGCAGCGCCCCGTCCCGCAGCTTCCGGGAAGGCGCTGGCATCTCGCCCGGCCACAAACCAACCGAGAGGTCGGCTTCACACGCTTCGAAGTGTGGTCGAAGCTCCGCTTCGCTCATTCCCTCGACACCGAACTCGCGGGCCCACTGGTCGAGGATCTCCGCAGGCGTTCGATGGTACAGACCGCTGTTGATTTCGCTGCCGCCGCCGACACATCGGCCTTCGGCATACTGAACCTTGACCGGTCCCAGCGCCGTCGTAAGGCCGCCATTCCTGTACTTGAGGGCCATCTCTTCCATCGAGAACGGCACGCAGCTGTCGAGTCGCAGGTAGGGCCCCTCCTCGACGAGGAGCACGTCGCGGCCGGCCTCGGCCAGCAGGCACGCCGTAATCGCGCCGCCAGGACCGGACCCGATGATCGCGACTTCGCAACGAAGTGCCGTCTGGCGGGGCGACTCGGTTCCATGGTCGGTGAACCGCGGACTCGCGGGTCGGTCTCGGCCGGGGGTGGGGTCGCGACGCGGTTGGTGTGCGACTCGCAGGGAGTACCAGCAGAACACCGCAAGGCTTTCGTAGAGCCGGACGAAATCCCTCGCCACGTGAACTCGCGAGTTCCGCCACGCGGCGATCTGCCGCCGGCGCGCGGCCGGGTCCAGCCGATGAAAAACGGCGCCGCCGTATCGGAAGCCATCAACAGCGAACCCCAGCGTCAGCCCAAACAGGGCGAGCCGCAGGTAGTCCGGCATCCGCGCGTACTGGTCCAGCACGAAATTGACCACGGCGTTAGGCGACACGGCTACCTGATCGCAGGCCGGCAGCCCTTGCGATTCCTCTCCCACGATGGAGTAGCAGAACGCCGAGATCGTGTTGACGAATACTGGTCGCATGCGGCGTCCGGCCGAACCGTCGATGGACACCTCAGTCTCCAGGGCGGCTGTCGTTCTCGGCCTGACCCCTCTGTCTGTGCAACCCATCAGCCAGCCCCGGCCGAGCGCCGGGCATGGTCAGTCACCCGGCCGGAGCCCGCTGGAATGGCCTCGGCGCCGGTTCCACGCCACGGGGCTCCCTTTGCTGGCATCGCGAGCAGCCGGCACCTCATCTCGGCTCGCTCCCAACGGTGGGCTGGAGACCCCACGTCTGAGAACTTTGTTCTGCGAGGAGGGAGACTTTGTGGGCCTCGACCCACTCCTCCCAGCCGCGAACGCGGCTACGGTTGGCGGGTCATTTGCTCGGAAACCCCCGTTCTGGGCAACCAAGTGACCAACTCACTGAATCTCTGCCGGGCACTCGTCGCTGACCGTTCGCCTGCAAGGCCTCCGGGGAGGCCAGAGTGAAACGACTTCCGACAGCGGGGTCTTCACCTCCCGCACCGGACATCTCGATCGTGATGCCCTGCTACAACGAGGCAGCGATCGTGGAGTACACGGTTCGACGCTTGGTTTCCGCCTTCGAGCAGAGGGGATGCCAACTGGAGCTGGTGACCGTCGACAACGGCTCGACGGACGCCACAGGCGACATCCTGGCGCGACTGGAGGCCGAGCTGTCCGGAGTCGTGCGACAGCGCGTCGAACACAACCAGGGATATGGGCACGGCATACTCAGCGGCTTGCCGCGTTGCCGGGCCGACTGGATCGGCATCATTCCGGCCGACGGGCAGGTTGATGCGGAAGACGTCGTCCGGCTCTACGAGGCCGTTGTTGCCTCCGACGGGTGGGTGCTGGCGAAGGTCCGCCGCCGATTTCGCATGGATGGCCTGTGGCGCAAGGTGGTTTCCGTCTTGTACAACTTGTTCGTGCTCGCGCTCTGGCCTCGGCTGGGATCGATTGATGTCAACGGCAACCCGAAACTGTTCCCACGGCGCGCGTACGTGGCGATGGAACTGCAGTCCAAGGACTGGCTGCTCGACCCCGAGATCATGATCAAGGCGAATGGTCTTGGTCTTCGCGTGCTCGAGCTGAACGTGTTCGCCCGGATGCGCGGCAACGGGCTGTCGCATGTGCGGCCCGCGACCTGCTGGACCTTCCTGCGCCGCTTGGTGGAGTTTCGCTGCTCGGGGCTGTTCTCCAACTGGGAGAAGAATGCCCGGCAGGTCTCAGCGCAACTCAAGGCGGGAACGTCAACGGCCGGGCAGCGGAGGTGAAGGCGAGCGCTGTTCTGCCGAATTGTTAGGGCGCCTGTCGTGAGGCAGACGGGGACGCGCCCGGCGGTGTTTTCCGACAACCAACTCGACGAGACACTACCGCTTGTGATCCGCGGCCAGTATCTCGTACACTTGGTCGGCGACAAGCTGCGACCCTCGAGCGGAAAAGTGACCTTCGCCAGGCAGGTAGATCTCTGAGGGCGTCGCGTGCTCCAGCAGCGGGGTCGGGGCGTAGCACCGCAAGGCCATCTGAGCGCATACCCGTTCGAACACTTCCACATTGAGGCGATAGATCTCAGGCTGTTCCAACTCTTCAATGAGCGGGATGAAGTACACCATGAACTGGTCCACCGGGAACTCGATCTGGATTCGCTTGACGAAGCCCAAGGCTCTGGTCATCGGGGCTTCAGCATGAACCATTGGCTCGGCGCGGTAGGTGCGACCAAGGCCGATCGACGCTCCGAGGTTCCCCAGCACAGGCTTCACCACCCTGAAGGTGGCGGTCAGGTCGAGCATGGACTCCACGAAGTCGGAAACACCGCCACCGGCGCCTTCGCGCCGTCGATCCACCAACGGCGTGTTCTGCGGGCGATCCAATGTACTTCCGAAGACCGGCTTGGAGTACCCCTGCATGGTGGGACTGGATAGGAACGTCAGGTCGTTGCCCGAAAACAGCGTGACGACGATGGCCATGACGTTGAAGTGACCCAGGATCCGTCGTGCGGACAAAAGGTACTGGTCCGGCGAATACCCGCCGACCCCCAGGTTGAGGACTTGCGCATCGGGCAACCTCTGGCTCAGCAGATAAGGGAACGTGGACTCGTAGGGCAGGTAGTACCCTTCGGCGAAACTGTCGCCGATGATGGCAACTGACGGCGTTTCGGTGCCGGCGGCGGTGTGCCAAAGCTCCCGAGTAGTCGGGAAGCCGTCGGGATTGAAATAACTGAAGTGGCCGTAGGCCCCCGTCGAGCGAAAGACCCTGTGAGATTTCCGCGTCGTCCAGCCCAGTTCGGGATCGAACTGGTAGACGGACATGCGGTCCTGCCCCCCGGAGATGCCGTTCACCCTGAGAGCCGTCTCGACGAGAATCAGGGCAAGGAAACAGCCGGCCAAGACGAGGGCCATGCGAAGCAACAGCCGGTTTCGGGTCGACATCTACTTCTCAGTCATCGGGGCGAACTTCCGTGACCGACACTGGTGGAACTGCATAGGCGTAATCGCGGCCGTCCAAGCCCGGAGAACCGTCAACACTTGATTTCAGCAAATCATTGGCCAACAGCAAGTTGGCCCGTCACTTGAGCTGCCTTTGCCCCTTGGCTCACGAGTTGACGGCTGAAGGCGGGCGGTTTCGCCTTGATCTCGCTATAATGCGGGGGAAACGCTGTCCGGCAGCAACCGTTGTTTCGCGGCTTGGCGTCGTTCTTGCTCCCCTACTTCGGTGGTTCCTTGATGAGCGATCGGCCCTGACATGCCTCATGACCCTTTGGCAACAGACCCCTCGCTACCCCCGAGCCTCGCGCTCGCGTTTGCACCGGTCCACAAGAGGGCACTTGGCGTCGCAGTCGGGCTCGTGAGCGGCATGACCGTAGCTGCGATTACCGTGCTCCATTTGATGGCAGCCCCTCAGGACGGGCTGCCACTCCACCTGCTCGCGCAGTACTTCACGGGCTACAGCGTCTCGTGGGCGGGCGCCGCGATAGGTGCGTCGTGGGGGTTTGTCACCGGCTTTGTCGCCGGATGGTTTGTGGCGTTCGTCCGGAACTTCGTCCTCGGCGTATGGGTGCTGGCCGTGCGTGCCAACGCTGAGTTTTCCCGTTCATTTCTCGATCACATCTGATGCCCGGAAGACCGCTGACCGAGCGTCTCGATCACGACGAGGAGCAAGTGCTCCGCCGGACGATGCTGCGCATCAACGAGCAAGGCTGGGGCATCGCGATCGGGTTGGTCCTCGGCCTCGGTCTGTTCTTTGCGACCAACGTCCTGGTTCTCCGCGGAGGCGAGGCCGTCGGTCCGCATCTGTCGCTGCTCGGCGTGTATCTGCCGGGTTACCGGGTGACGTTTGCGGGCAGCCTGATTGGATTCGTGTACGCGTTTGTTATCGGGTACGGCATCGGGCGCACCATTGGGGCCGTCTATAATCGGATCACACACGGCACGCACTGACCAGGCCAGCGCTGAGGGCGGCGGCGACGCCGTGCGTGTTTTCAGGAGACGTTGGATCCCCGCACCCGCTGCGCCAGCGCCCGCATTCGCGACCGCAGGCGAAGGTACTCCCGAAACGACGCGCGTCCGAATTGCTCGAGTCTGGCGGGGCCCTTCAGATAGAACGCATCCAACCTCGGCAACAACAGCGCGTCATCGCCAGGGCCAAGCGGCCGTAACTCGGTGGTGCATGCGCACCGGCATGCGGCACGGACAGTCGATGCCGCCGCCGGCGTCCAATATCCGTACGGGTAGGCGAACGTATCCGGCCGTCGTCCGGTTTCGCGCGACACATCCTCCACCGATCCCCAGATCTCCTCTTCGAGAGCCGTGCCGTCGAGCGTGCGCAGGTCCGCGTGCGTCCGGGAATGTGCGCCGAGGATCACACCGTCTTCCTGAAGCCTGCCGAGGGATGCCCAATCGAGGATAGGGAGACGAGGCATTCGCCCGCCCGGAGTTTCCGCCCACTCGTTGGTCTGACCAACGAAACCGGTCGGGACGAAGAGGGTCACCGAGAGCCCGTGGTCCCTGAGCCGAGGCCACGCTTCATCCTGGAAGTTCGTAAAGGCATCGTCGAAGGTGATCGCCAGAGCGTCGCTGTCGTTGGGGTGACGGAGCAGGTCTGGAAGCGACAGGACAGCTACAGGGCTGGAGGCAAGCCAGCGGAGGTGTTGCCCGAAGGTCGAAGGGGGAATGGAGATGACCGACCCGCTCGAATCGATGGAGTGGTACGTGAGAATCGCCTTCACGCGGGCCTCCCGGCGCGCCGGTTGTTCGGGGGGGTCCCCCTGGCCGCCTGTCGGTCGGCGATGAGGGCGAAGTAGGCGTCGAGGTGCCGTTCCGGTGTCCAGCGTGCCTCGTAGGTGTCAAAGGCCAAATCGCCCAGCGCCTGCCGCTTTTCGGGATTGCTGCGAAGCTCCTCGAGGGCGCTGATCAGCTCAGCCTGGTTCCCGTAGGTCAGCCCTCCCTGTCCGTCCAACATCTCGGGCAGCGGTCCCAGCCGGTGCCCGACGACCGGCGTGCCATGCGCGTAAGCCTCCAGCACGACGGTCGGGAAGACTTCGTAGCCGACGGACGGAACGACAACGGCAATCGCATGACGAATCAGGCCCTCGAGTTCGGCATAGGGTACGGTTCCGAGAAAGTGCACGTTGGTGGCATCGCCGGCGAGCTGGCGAAGCCACTGCGCGTCGTGGCCGGTGCCAGCGACGAGCAGGTCGGCCGATCGATAGTCGCGAAACGCTTCAACGAGGACGTGCGCGCCCTTGATGCGCTCGAGGCGGCCCGCGAACAGGAAATACGGGCGGGAATGCCTCGGGTCGCTGCGTGGCCTCGGGGTCGGACGCGGTATGAAGTTGGGGATGTGGACGATCGGTGCGTTCACCTTCAAGCCGAACTCCAGATGCTTGTCGCGTGTGAAGCGGCTTGGTGCAATCATCGCATCCAGGTGCTGCAGGCTCCGCTGCAGCAGCCCCATGGAGCGCCAGAGCTGTGGTGGCTTTCGCGCGTGCACGACGCACTGCAAACAGCGGCGCGCCGGGCACGGTTCTCGATTGAAACGCCAGAGCACGTGCGTCGGACAGACCAGCCAATGCTCGTGTGTTGTGTACACCTTCAGGGCATTGCCGTACGACAGCGCCGTCGGCCCGATCAGCGAGATGTTGTGAAAGTGCACGACGTCGAACCGGCCTTGCGTCAGCAACCGGCGCAACGGGCCCCGCTTCAACCCCGGCGATCCGGTCTGTTGAGTAATCAGCGGCGAGAGCCATCCGGCGCGGCTGCGCAATGGATGGTGAAGGATTGACGGATGGTCGTCATAGGCCCCTTCTGGCGGGACACTCGCGGGCCGCAGGATGTTGAATGCCTCGACGCAGTGCACGACCTCCACGTGATGGCCGTGCTCGGCCAGCAGGTTGGCGAGACGGCGGACGGTGATACCGTCGCCGCCGAAATTGAACGGCGGATAGAACGTCGTGACCATGCAGAAGCGCAGTGGCCTATGCATGCCTCAACTCCTCGCGACGTGAGCCAGCGCGGCACCACGTGTGGGAATGAAACGGGAACAGGGCGGCTTCAAGCATTGTACCGCCGCACGAGAATTGGACAGCGCGTTGATGGTAATCAGGCCGCGGGCCTGAGGGCAAACGCCTGACGCACCTGCGCCGGCGAGCGATACCCGAGTCGTCCGATCAGCCACTCGCGGTTGTA
>JBQTIE010000160.1:0-5210 GCA_052389315.1 Acidobacteriota bacterium | reverse complement strand
GAACTGTTGTTCACCTTCACCGACATCTTCAACGACTTCGCCATTCAGCGCGACATCAGGGGACAGGGCTTCAACGCGCTGTATCAGAATTTCCTGGAAACGCAAGTCGCCACGCTGGGCTTGAAGGCCCGGTTCTGAGCGCCCGGCGATGTACTCGTAGCTTGCTGACTTTCGTGTGGCGCACGTACTGCCCACGGCCTTCGAGCAGGCCTTGCGGATCCTTCAGGGACGATCCTCTGAAGAAGCCGAACTGCACGAACCCAGAATCGGAGTAGACGTATGCCACGGGGCCGTTCTTACCGATCCAGCAGCCGTTTCCCCACTTCACAGCCTCAGTCAGGCCAGGCGCAACACGCTTCACGAACTTCCGAAGGGCGCGGATGATCTTCTGGTTTTTGGCGTTCTGGTCCACCAGGTAGTCATCGAAGGATGCGTAAGCCTTCATCTTCTTCATCCGCTGTTCCTCATCGCTTGGCGTCGCCGGTCCGGATGGCCTTCGGAGGATAATCCGGGTCCTCTCTTGTCGTCCAGCAGGCTCTTCGCGTCCAGGGGGCGCCCCGATTCAGCACAGGCGCGTACACCACGTCATGCTCACGTCGTGATGACCCAGCTCGTGGACACGGCGCTCCCTTTTCGCCTACGACGCCACCGGCTGCTGGTTCCTCCGGTTCGGCGCCAACCGCGTGCTATTTGCTTCCGACGCGCCGTTCGACCTGGAGAAGGGCCCGATGCACATCCGCGAGACCCATGGCCATCATCGATCGCCTGCCGATTGCGGCGGACGAGCGTGAACGGACGTACCGGGGCGCCGCGGCGCCACTGCTGAAGCTCGCCTGACGGGCGGCCGGAGCCTCGGCGTGCCGTCGGGTGCCGACCTTGCATTTTTCAAATCCCAGGAGAAAGGAGACCTCAATGATTCGATCCGCGCTCCCGATGCCTCGTCTCGGGCGCGCGATCCGTTCAGTCGTCCCGCCCATCCTGAACCATCTCGCGTTGCAACCAGGCCTTGGCGAAGTCCCAGTCTCGCTGCACGGTCTTGGTGGACACGCTGAGCGCTTCCGCGGTGTCCTCGAGGCTCAGGCCGCCGAAGAAGCGTAACTCGACCACCTGGCCCTTGCGCCGGTCGAGCGCCGCCAGGGCTGCGAGCGCGTCGTCGAGCTTGACGAGCTCGATTGCGCGCTGACGACCGGCCACGAGTGCCTCGTCCACCGTCACGCGCACGGCGTCGCCGCCCCGCTTCTCCGCCTGCCGCGCGCGCGCGGCATCCACGAGGACGCGCCGCATCAAACGCCCCGCCATCGCCAGAAAATGCGCACGATTCTGCCAGTTCACACGCCGGACATCGACGAGACGCAGATAGGCCTCGTTGACGAGGGCCGTCGCCTGAAGCGTCAGGCCGCGCCGCTCGTCAGCCATGCACCGCCGCGCGATCCGGTGCAGCTCATCGTGCATGAGCGGCACGAGACGCCCCATGGCCGCCTCGTCTCCGTCGCGCCAGGCCAGCAGGAGATCCGTGACCGCCCCGGCGTCATCGGGCATGCCTGATCCTATGCGCGTTTGGGCGATGTCCACTTCGGGACCCCTCGCTCCGCCTTTACCGCCGAGGGGGAAGCGGTATGGCGGGATCGGGCACGTGGTGGGTCGTGGGCCTGTTGGCGGCGCTGGCGAGTTCGAGCGGTAGCGTCGCGGTGCAGTCCATGCTCGTCGTCCACGTGGACGACCGGGCCGGCGTGCCGGTGCGCGAGGCGGCCGCAGCCAAGGTCATCGTCGAGAAAACGTTCCGGTCGGCGGGTGTCGACGTCGTCTGGGCCGAGGGCCGGTTCCCGGTCTCACTGAGGCGCTCGAAGGCCGCCTTCGGCGATGCGCGTCACGTGGCCGTCATGCTGGTCAACAACGGCGAAGAGTCGACGCGAGAGGCGACCGGATGCACGCTCGGATTCGCCGCGCCGCGCGAGGCCGTGGCCTACGCGTTCTACAACCGCATCGTAGAGGCGACGGAGAGGCGGCCGGCGGACGTGACGGAAGTCCTCGGGCGGGTCATCGCACACGAGATCGGACACCTGCTCCTGCCGCCGAACAGCCACGCCCGTTACGGCATCATGCGCGCCGACCTCGACTTCGGCTTCTCCAATCCGAACAACTTTACGGAGGAACAGGCGCGGGTGATCCGCGCGCGTGTGGCCGCCGTCCCGGCCGGTGGGTGAGTCGCCACGTCCTCAGAACGAGACCTTCACGGCCAGTTGCATGATGCGCTCGCCCGCGCTCGAGATCGGCTGTCCGAAATCCGACGTCGATGCCAGCGTACTGCCCATCAGCGTGTATTGCACGGCACGGACGTTGTTGATGTTGTCGCGGTTGAACAGATTGAACGTCTCCCAGATGATCTGCACGCGCGCGCGGCCGGGGAGCGGCACGTCTCGCACGACACGCGGATCGAGCGTGACGATCAACGGAAGGCGGAGAGCATTGCGCCGCGCGCCTGGGGAGAGATCGTTGCGCGGGTTGCCGTCTCCGTTGAGGTCGCCGTTGACGCGAGGCGAGAACGGCTGGCCGGACTGCGCCGTGAGGATTCCGCCGACCCACCATCCACCGATCAGCGCACGTGCAGTGCCCCCGAGACCCTCGGCCAGGCGACTGGTGGTATAGACGCCGCTCGCCACGAGACGGTGCCGCTGGTCGTTGTTGCCGGCGGTTCGGTCCACCTCGAAGTCCATTGGATGTGACGCGTGCTTGGCGTCGTCGCCGGCATTGCCGGGAAGGACAGCCGTCGCGTCGGGTACCGTGTCGATGACCTTGCCGAGCGTGTAGGCAACGCGGAACTGCCACGCGTCCACGAAGCGTCGGTTGAGCTCGATCGTCAGGCCGTTGTAGCTCGACTCGGCGCTCGATTCGAAAGCCACGACGCGCTGGAACCTCGGGAATGGCCGCGCCGGGCCGAAGAACGGCGATCCGGCAACCTGGCCGGTTGCGGCGACGGTGACGTTCCGCTCGCCGAGCGTGCCGATGTTGCGATCGACCGACCGCGGCAGATCGGTCCCCCTCACGCGCAGGTACGTGGCCGCCAGACTCGTCTCGCGAGCCAGTTCCCACTCGACCGCGACGTTGGCCTGCATCAGGCGCGGGTTTGCGAAGCCTTCGTCCGCGTACACGATGCTTGGCACGGCGGCAGTGCCGGCGGGCGGGATGTCGCTGAACCTCTGCGGGTAGGTGGGAACGGCCTGGCCCGTAAACGTCAGGGAAATGGTGTTCAGGCCGTTGTTCGCGCCGGCGGCCGTCGCCATGATCATCGGCGTGCGCCCGTAGAAGAGCCCCCAGCCTCCCCGAACGACGTACGCGCGATTCGCCGGGCTCCACGCGACCCCGAGGCGAGGTCCGAAGTTGTTGGCGTCGGCCGGGAAAACGCTCGTGTCGATGCCGGCCGCCGCGAGGCCGGCGTCCGGATTACGCACGCCGGAGCCACTGCTGACCATGAAATCGTAGCGCAGTCCGAGGCTCAGCGACACGTCCGATCGCGGCTTCCAGTGGTCCTGCATGAAGAACGAGTACTCGCGCAGGTCGGGTCGCGTCTCGGCGCCGCTGGTGCCAGGACCGGCGAAGCCCTGCCGGTAGAACTCGCCCGGGCCAATGGGCCGACCGCGCGCGAAGGACGCGAGGCTGCTGAACATGTACGACCCGCCGAAGAATCCGGGGAAGTGGTTGCGGATCCAGTCGAACTGCACATCGGCGCCCGCTTTCACCAGGTGCGAGCCGCGCGTCCACGTGATGGTGTCGGCCACCTGCACGCGGTTGAGCATGTTCTCGCGCGGGCTGAAGTTGTTCTGTCCGATGAGAAACACGCGGGTGCCGCCCTGTTGCACATCGGCCTCGGGCCTCTCGCTGTTGGCCTTCCCGGGCTCGTGATCGCGCGCAACCTGGAAGCGCGCCTCGTTGAAGAGGCGACTCTTGAACACTCCGATCCAGCTCGCATTCAAGGTCCGTGTCCTGACGATGGAATCGCCGCTGTGCTCGAACGCCTGCTGAGGTCCGAAGTTCTCGTAGCCCTGGCCCGTGAAGTTCTGGTGGTTGTAGCGGAGCGTGACCCGGTGCCCGGCGAGGACTTCGTGGTCGGTCTTGATCAGGAACACGTCCTGGTCGAGCGCGCGGCTCCAACTCTCGGCCAGGGGCCGGAGCATCTCGATGGCCGCTGCAGTCTCGGCGTCGCCCGGCGTATTCGGCGGCAGGTTCAGGAACACCAGTTGCGGGAGGCGGTTTCGCTGCCCGTCGTATCCGAAGAAGAAGAAGTCCCGATTGACGCGAAGCGGTCCTCCGGCCGTGCCGCCGAACTGGTGATAGTGGTACGGCGACTTCGGCTGGTTGTTCAGCCTGTTGATGGCGTTCACGCCGTTCAGGGTCTTGTCGCGGTAATACTCGAACACCGAGCCGGCGAGCGCGTTCGTCCCGGATCTGGTCACCACGTTGATCACGCCCGCGCCGGCGCGGCCGTACTCGGCCGAAAAGGCGTTCGAATTGACCTGGAACTCCTTCACGACGTCGAGGCTGAATTGGTACGGCGCCCGTCCCTGGCCCAGCGTGCGGCCGAAGAACGTGTGGTTGTTGTCGGCGCCGTCCACGACGAGGCTGTTCAGCGTGCCCCGTTGACCGGCAAAGCTGAGCTCGCCGCCCCTGTCGCGTGTCACACCGGGCGTCAGCAGCACGAGATCGATGAAATTGCGCCCG
This sequence comes from Acidobacteriota bacterium, assembly GCA_052389315.1. Lineage (GTDB taxonomy): Bacteria > Acidobacteriota > Vicinamibacteria > Vicinamibacterales > UBA2999 > JACCSI01. The sequence goes on along the minus strand of JBQTIE010000160.1, from coordinate 494 downwards.
TTCACCGGCAGGTGTTGGATCGCCACGTCGTTGACCGTCGAGCTTGCAGAGTGGCGGCTTCGCTCGATGACCGGCTTGACCACGGCGACGACGATGGTCTCGGCGATTGCCGCCACGCGCATCTCGAGATCCATCGAGATGATCTGGCCGACGGTGAGCGCGATCTCTCGTGTGAGCGTTTGAAAACCCGCCAGCGCGGCGGTGAGCTGGTACACGCCCACGGGCAGGAGAGGCGCCCGAAACCATCCGTTGGCGTCGGTGACGACGGTTCGACTGGTGCTCGTCGCGGAGTGGAGGAGCGTGATCGTCACGCCAGGCAAGCGGGCGTGAGACTGATCGACGACCACGCCGTCGATCGCTCCCGTCGCGCTTTGTGCAACGCCCGAGGCCCCGGCCCCGGCCACCCGGAGGGGGTTGGAACCGCCGGCCCCCAGGCGGGTTCGAGGGGGACCGACGAACGGGGGCTGGCGCCCGGGCCCATCCCACGGCGACCC
>JBQTIE010000159.1:0-2998 GCA_052389315.1 Acidobacteriota bacterium | reverse complement strand
CACCCGCACCGGATACTGCGTGATGAGAGGGTCTGGCGTGACGATGGCCAGGCCGTGGGCGACCGCCTGGCAGATGAGCATCCGATCGAAGGGGTCGCGATGCAGCGACGGCAGCCGCAATCCTTGACAGGCGGATTCTTCGTCGAAGGCGAGCGCCGCAATCCCCCGCAACCTGCGCTCGGCGGCAATCAATCGATCGGGCGGTTCCGGCAGAGGCAGGCGCCCACGCTGATGCTTCGTCACGATCTCCCACACCGAGGCCGAGCTGAGGAACACGTCATTGTCCGGCGTCCGAATCGCGTCTGCCGCGGCTCGTGACACCGGACGGCCCCCCGCCAGCCACAAGAACGTGCACGTGTCGAGCAGCAACTTCACGATTTGCGCCGCGCCCGCGGTCGGGTCGTCCGGCGGCCATGCGAGGCCCTGCGCTGCGCCCCTCGTCGCGGCCGTCGCGGGGACGGCGGTGCTTCGTCGGAGACGCCTTCCCACAGTTCGACTTCGTCCTCCGGCAGCGGCTCGAAGAAGGAGGACGGTAGATCGAACGTTGGCCGACCTGGCAACGGACCGACGGGACGGGGCTCGACCCGTATTTCCCCGGTGGCGCGCAGCTCGGCGATGGGCCGGTTGTGGCGGCAGATGACGATGCGCTCGCCCGCAAGGACGCGATCGAGGTACTCGGAGAGCCTGGCCTTCGCCTCCGCGACATTGGTCATCGTCATGACCATATTGTTGACCATCTCCGCAGGGTCGATCAAGGGTGACGCCTGACGCCCGCCTGGCGCACGCGCAGGTGACGCGCTCCGGAGACGCGATTTGCGTCGAGGCGCCGGTCGAACTGTTTCGGAACCGGCTCCCCGCCAGCGGGGACCAGCGGCACAGCACTCACCCTCGCCCGGTGCACGGCGAAGGACATCCTGGAGCGCGACTTGAAGCCGGCCACCAGCACGACGTACTGAAGGCCTAAGCCTCCGCCGCCCCAGCGGATGCTCAACCCTCAGTCCGCGCAAGTCACCAATTCTCTTGGTGCCGGAGGAGGGGATCGAACCCACACTCTCGCAAGGAGAACGGGATTTTGAGTCCCGCGCGTCTGCCAGTTCCGCCACTCCGGCCCCTCCGCCCGGTGCGGAGCTGCGAGGGTCATTCTACCGCGCCACACGAGCCATCACTCACACGCATGGATCGCACCGTAACCGTGTGATTCCCTTGACAGGGGCAGGGCCCGATGCCAGCATCACCACGTCGGGAGAAGTCTGCCTCATGCGAACCCCTCTACGAGATACGTTGATGATCCTCACCGGCGCCACGGCGATGGTGGCCCTGTTCTGGTTGTCGCTCCCGCTCGCCGGTCAAACCCAGGCGTCGCGCGTGCCGCGCCTCGCCAACGGCAAGCCCAATCTCAACGGGATCTGGCAGGCCCTCAACACCGCCAACTGGGACCTCGAACCCCACGCCGCGCGTCCAGCCCTCGCCATGCGTCCCGGGCCCGTCGTGCCCGTGCCGGCCAGGGAAGTGCTCGCCTTCGGCGCCATCGGCGCCGTGCCGGGTGGCCTCGGTGTCGTCGAGGGCGGGGAGATTCCCTACACCCTTGAGGGCAGGAAGAAGAAAGAAGAAAACCAGGCCAACTGGCTCACGCGCGACCCGGAAATCAAGTGCTATCTGCCGGGCGTCCCGCGCGCGACCTACATGCCGTTCCCGTTTCAGATCTTTCAGAGCGACAAGGCCGTCGCCATCGCCTACGAATACGCAGGCGCGTTCCGCAACATCTACTTGACCGATCCCGGTCCGCCCCAGGTCGATTCGTGGATGGGCCAGTCGGTCGGGCGCTGGGACGGAGATACCTTCGTCGTGGACGCCAACGGGTTCCACGACATGAGCTGGTTCGACCGATCCGGCAATCACCACAGCGAGGCCCTCAAGGTGACCGAGCGGTACTCCATGATCGACGCCGATCACATTCACTACGAGGCGACCATCGAGGATCCCCAGACCTTCACCCGGCCCTGGAAGATGAGCATGCCGCTCTATCGGCGCGTCGAGCGGGGCGCCCGCCTCGGACAGTTCAAGTGCGTGGAATTCGTCGAAGAGTTGATGTACGGACACCTGCGCAAAGAGCCCGTGAAGTAATCAGCGACAGGGCGCCAGGCCAGGCGGCCGCGCATCACGACGGAGGACACATGACAGGTCGGTTCGCAGGGGTGCTGAGCGGCGTCGCGGTGGCAAGTCTCCTCGCCGGGTTTTCCCTGGCGCCCGCGGCGGCCCAGGCGCCGGCCGGGATCGCCACGCCGTGGACCATACCGCGGACGGCCGACGGCCAGCCGGATCTCCAGGGCACGTGGAGCAACGCCACGCTGACGCCCCTGGAGCGGCTCCCGGGGCAGGGGGCCGTGCTCACGGCGGAGCAAGCGGCCCAGATCGAGAACCGCACGCGCGAGGTGAGCGAATTCCGCAACAAGGCCAGCGATCCGAATCGGCCACCGCCCTCCAAGGGCGGCGAGGAGCGGCCACTGCCTCCCGGCCAGCCGACCTTCATCGAGCAGATTTCGGCCGTGGCGGGAGGCCGCGTGGGTGGCTACAACAACTTCTGGCTCGATCCCGGAGACAGGGTCGCGGTGGTCAACGGCGAGCCGCGAGGTTCGCTGCTCGTCGATCCGGCGGATGGACGCGTGCCCGCCCCGACGCCAGAGGCTCGCAAGCGTGGTGCCGAGCGCGCCGCCGCGAGCAAACGATTCGGCGAGTTCGACCATCCGGAGCTGCGCGGACTGGCCGAGCGCTGCCTGATGTCGTTCGGATCCAACGCCGGACCGCCGATGCTGCCGAACTACTTCTACAACAACAACTACCAGATCGTGCAGACGAAGGATCACGTGATGATCCTCGTCGAGATGGTCCACGACGTCCGCGTCATCCGCATCGGCGGCGAGCGATTGCCGAAGGACGTGCGCTTGTGGATGGGCGATTCGATCGGCCGCTGGGAGGAAGACACGCTCGTCGTCGAAAC
>JBQTIE010000158.1:0-3488 GCA_052389315.1 Acidobacteriota bacterium | reverse complement strand
CAGGTGGATGATGTCGCCCACGGCCGGCATGATGGGGTCGGATCACGTCGTTGTCGGTCTCGGGCGGCAGCCTATCCGAACAGAACGGGCCTTCACTCTGTCGAGGCGTCTCAACCAGCGCCTGGGCGACGACGCCGGGAGTGTAGAAACTGGGGGCGAACACTCCCGACCTCACGAGACACTACAATAGGCCCTGGCACGTGGCCCTGTCTGGAGGAGCGAGGCTCGGATCCTACGAGATCGTCTCGCCGCTTGGAGCGGCCCAACTATAGGGCGAGGTGTATCGCGCCCGCGATACGCGGCTCAAGCGCGATGTCGCGCTGAAGATCCTCCCCGACGCGTTCGCCGCCGATCCCGATCGCCTCGCACGGTTTCAGCGCGAAGCTGAGACACTGGCTGCGCTCAACCACCCTCATATCGCGGCGATTCACGGCGTCGAGGACTCGGGCGGCGTTCGCGCGCTCGTCATGGAGTTCGTCGACGGCGACACGCTCGCCGAGGTGATCGCGCGCGGGCCGATGCCGATCGACGAGGCGCTTCCGATCGCCCGCCAGATCGCCGAGGCGCTCGAAGCGGCGCACGAGGCGGGCATTGTTCATCGCGATCTCAAGCCCGCCAACGTCAAGGTGCGCGCCGACGGCACGGTCAAGGTACTGGACTTCGGGCTGGCGAAGGGAGGCGGGGCAGGTACGGCAAGCAGGGCAGGCGGGACGCTCGACTCGCCGACGATCACCAGTCCTGCCATGACGCAGGCGGGGATGATTCTGGGTACGGCCGCGTACATGTCCCCGGAGCAGGCCAAGGGTCGAGCGGCAGACAAGCGCAGCGACGTGTGGGCGTTCGGGTCCGTGCTGTACGAGATGCTCACCGGCACGCGCGCCTTCGACGGGGAGGACGTCAGCGAGACGCTCGCGGCCGTGCTGCGCGGCGAGCCCGACTGGACTCGACTGCCACCCGAAACGCCCACCGCAATTCGCAGGCTGCTCGGCCGCGCGCTGGAGAAAGAGCGCAAGCGGCGGCTGTCCGATATGGCGGATGCGCGTCTGGAGATCGAGGACGCACTTCTCCAGCCGGCCTCGAGCGAGGAATCAACGAGAATGGCCGCGCGCGAGCGAAGGCGCCGCGTGTGGTCCGAACGCGTGGCATGGGCGGCGTTCGCGTTGGCGCTGCTGGCGGCGATCGCCTGGATGCGCCTCCGGGCGCCGGTCGAACCCGAGCCCGTGCGCGTGAGCCTCACCGTGCCGTCGACGCTTACCTTGCAGGGCGGCGGCGGCGACCGTCTGGTGGCCATGTCGCCCGATGGGCGCCGCATTGCGTTCGTGACCGTGACAGAGGGCAGGACGCAGATCTATCTCCGCGATGTCGATCGTTTCGAGCCCGTGGCCGTGGCCGGCACGGAGGGCGGGGTGGATCCGTTTTTCTCTCCCGACGGGCAGTGGCTGGGGTTCGTCGGCGGCGCGTCGCCGAGCCAGGGAGTCATCGGGATCGTAGAGGGAAAACTCAAGAAAGTGGCAGTCACCGGCGGCCCGCCGGTCACCCTGGTCGATGCGGTCAATCGCGGCGCCGTCTGGGGGCTGGACGACACGATCGTCTACACCGCATCGGTCACGGGCGGCTTGTTCCGTGTGTCGTCGGCCGGCGGCAACCCCGAAGCGCTCACCAAGCCGGAGGCCACCGAGCGATCGCACCGATGGCCCTCGTTTCTGCCCGGCAACAAGGCCGTTCTGTTCTCGGTTCAGCCATTCGGTACGACGTTCGACGATGCGCTGATTGCGGTGCGCTCGCTGGAAACCGGAGAGCTCCGCACCGTGGGAGCCGGCGGCGGAAGCCCGGTGTACGTGTCAACCGGGCACATCGTGTTCGCCCGCGCCGGCATGCTGCTGGGCATGCCGTTCGATGCCGAACGCCTCGAAGCGACGGGTCCGCCGGTGCCCCTGCTCGAGGGGCTCGCGATGAACCCGGGCACGGGCGCGGGACAGTTTGCCACCGCCGCCGGTTCGCTGGTCTACATTCGAGGCTCAGTGGGCGAGACGCAGCGCGAGCTCCTGTGGGTGGATCGCGGGGGCGTCGCGCGTCCGGTGGGCGCGGAAAAGCGCGCGTATAACGACGTGGCCGTTTCACCCGACGGCCGCATTGCCGCCGCAATCGCGACCATCACGTCTGATATCTGGGTGTTCGAGATCGGGCGCGGCGCGATGCGGCGCCTGACCTTCTCGCCCTTTGTGGACAACTCGCCGGTCTGGACGCCCGACGGCCGATCGGTCACCTACAGCGGTCAGCGCAGGCGTGCATTGGAAATCCTTCAGACAGCGGTTGACGGATCCCGCGGTGAGGAGCCGCTGCTCGCGTTTGGCAGCGTCGACGCACGAATCAGGTCATGGCATCCGAGCGGCAACTGGCTGGCATTCGAATCGGGCGGGGATATCTATGTCGCTGCGACGGCCGACGGCGGCAAGCCTGCACCGCTCGTGGCGACGCCGTTCGGCGAGGCCTCCGCCGAGTTCTCGCCCGACGGACGTTGGATTGCCTACACCTCCGATGAAACCGGGCGGTTGGAGGTCTACCTGCAAGCGTTTCCGGGACCGGGAGGCAAGTGGCAGGTGTCGATCAATGGCGGTCAGCGCCCGAAATGGTCGCGCAACGGGCGCGAGCTGTTCTTCCGATTGGGGCAACGCATGATGGCCGCGTCCATCGAGCCCGGCGCGGTCTCCGCGGCCGGGGCGCCGCGCGTCCTGTTCGAAGGCCAGTACGCGCTTTCCTACGATGTGGCACCGGACGGTCGCTTCCTGATGCTCCGCGACGAGCAGCCGTCCAACTGGACAGAACTGCGGCTGGTCTTGCACTGGCGGCCGGATCGGCGGCCGAGCAACCCGTAGGACCCGCTCGGATGATCCTGCCAATGGCTGGGTCTTGATCTGCGAGCGCCCCGTGCTCGACGCCCCCAGTCGCCGGCAAACTGGCCGGTCCGACTGGCTTCCCCTGGTGAAGCCTTGTATTATCGACGTGGGTGCGGAGCCTGGTTATCCTTCTCTCGGAATGTTCAGCGCCGCGTTCGTTCACATCGGTCTCGGCCAGCACGATCAGGCGCTCGACTACCTCGAGCGTCTCTGCGCCGAGCGCCCCACCCCGCTTCATTGGCCCAAGGTCGATCCCCTCTACGACCCTCTGCGATCCAATCCCCGATTTGCAACCGTCCTGCGTCGGATGGGATTGTCTCAGTAGCCGGCCCTGAGATCCGACAGAATCTCCGGCGAGCTCGGGCCCTTCGACTACGCGCAGGGCTCGGGCCTGTTCGGTTCGCGAGTGCGCACCCCGATCGTCGCCATCGTTCGCCCCAAGAGGGACTCGAGTTCCGGCGAAGGGCTAACGAGGCCCTGCCTCAGACCGTCGAGCATGGTGTGGTGGATGTCGAGAAGTCCAGCCGGTCTGAGGCAGGGCCTCGTTAGAAAAAGTGGAGCCCCGGAAGCATGGCAGGGATTGCGCCCTGC
>JBQTIE010000157.1:0-4370 GCA_052389315.1 Acidobacteriota bacterium | reverse complement strand
GGGTCTGTCGGGTCTGATCGGTCTGTCGGGCCTTGAGGGTCTGTCGGGTCCTGTGGGTCTATCCGGTCTGGTGGGTCTGTCGGGTCTTGTGAGTCTGTCCGTTCTGTGTAATCTGCGTAATCTGTGGATGCGTGATCTGTGGATCGGTAATCTGTGGATGCGTAATCTGTGGACTGCTCTGGGGCAGGTCTGATGACCGCCTCGCGGTTTCGGTGGACGCGGACCCTGGCTTTGTTCGGGCTGGCGACGCTCGCCGTGCTGATCGTCGCGCCCACGCTCGGCTCGACGCCCATCAGTCTGTGGCGGGTATTCGACCCGTCCGTTTCGTGGAGCGACAACGTCGACGCGCAGATCTTCTTTGTCGCCAGGCTGCCTCGCGTGCTCGCCGGCGCCCTGGTCGGATCCGCGCTCGCCGCGGCTGGTGTCGTGTTGCAGGCGTTGCTACGAAACCCGCTGGCGACGCCGTTCACGCTCGGCGTTTCCTCGGGCGCGGCGCTTGGCGCGATGCTCGCCATCGCGGTGCGACTCGATGCCACGGCGTTGGGCGGCGCTGCCGTTCCGACGGCGAGCTTGGCAGGCTCGCTGGTCGCCACCACCATCGTCTATCTCCTGGCGACGCGGGTGAGCGGCGGATTGTCCACCAACGTGCTGCTGCTCGCCGGTGTCACGCTCAATTCGTTCTTCTCGGCGGTCATCACGTTCGTCCAATACCTGGTGGATTTTGCCGACTGGTATCGCACGGCGCGCTGGCTCATGGGCAACCTGGACGTCAGCAGCTTCAATCCGATCGTGGCGACCGTGCCGCTGCTCGCGGGATCGTTCGTGCTGTTCGCGCTGCTGCCGCGCTCCCTGAACCTGCTCACGCTCGGCGAAGACATCGCCGCCAGCCGCGGCGTGGACGTCGGCCGCGCCCAGCGGATTGCTTTTCTCAGCGCGTCGCTCGCCACCGGTGCCGCCGTGTCGCTGGCCGGTCCCATCGGCTTCATCGGCATCGTCGTGCCGCACTTGGTGCGGCTGCTCGTCGGCGCGGATCACCGTCTCGTCCTGCCGGCGGCGACGCTGTTCGGGGCGGCGTTCCTCGTGTTGTGCGATCTCATCGCGCGCACGGTGATGGCGCCCATCGAGCTGCCGGTCGGGATAGTCACGGCGATGATCGGCGGACCGTTCTTCTTGTGGCTGCTGGTCCGGTCCGTGGATTACGCCAGGTAATGTCCACAGATTCCGCAGATTTCACAGATCTCCATGGCGGATTTTCCACGTTCCCCCCAACACGTCGACTCGTCGCCCATGCCTGCGTCCGGCGTGAACTTGAGCGCCCGTGATGACGGTGTTCGCGAGCGGGCCGAGCAGGCGTCATCTCGTGATCTGCGTCGGGCGCGATTCACCCTGAGAAATCTGCGCAATCTGCGCAATCTGTGTAATCTGCGTAATCTGTGGATGCTGGTCGTGCTGTGGTCGGCGACCTCCCACGCACAGCCGCCAGCTCGGCGGATTATCTCGCTCGTTCCCGCGTTGACGGAGATGGCCTTCGCCATCGGTGCCGGTGATCAGGTGATTGCCGTCAGCAGCTACGACCAGGATCCGCCGCAAGTGCGGGAGCTGCCGCGTGTCGGAGCGCTGCTGGATCCGGACGTCGAGCGCATCATCACGCTGAGGCCGGATCTCGTGCTGTTGTACGGCAGCCAGACGGACCTCATGACGCAGCTCACGCGAGCGGCCATCCCGTACTTCGAGTATCGCCATGGTGGTCTGGCCGTCGTCACCGACACCATTCGGGCCCTGGGGCTGCGGACCGGACAACAGGCGGCTGCCGAGTCGCTGGCCGCGGACATCGACCGGCGACTCACGGTGCTGCGCGAGCGGACGTCCCGCCTCGCGCGACCGCGGACGCTTTTGGTGTTCGGGCGCGAACGAGGGTCGCTGCGCAACATCTACGCGAGCGGCGGACGCGGCTTCCTGCACGACATGCTCGAGGCGGCGGGCGGTGTCAACGTCTTCGCCGATGTCGATGCGGAATCAGTGCAGGCATCGAGCGAGATGATCCTCGCGCGCGCGCCCGACGCCATCATCGAGATTCGCGCGACGGACATCCCCTCTGAGGCCGAGCGCGTCACCGAGATGCAGGCGTGGACGACCCTGGCGAGCGTGCCGGCCGTGCGCGCCAATCGTCTGTATCTGCTGCCCGGACGCTCGCTGGTCGTCCCCGGTCCGCGTGTCGCGGACAGCGCCGAGGCATTCGCGCGCGTTCTCCACGGCGTCGTGCGATGAAGATCCTGGTCAGTTGGTCGACGGGCAAGGATTCGGCGTGGATGCTCCACGTGCTCCGACAACAGTGCGCCGACGCCGTCGCCGGGCTGCTCACCACCGTCAACGAGACCTTCGACCGCGTCGCCATGCACGCCGTGCGACGTTCGCTGCTGGAGGCGCAGGCCGCGTCGGCCGCTCTGCCACTCCGCACCCTCTTGCTCCCCTGGCCCTGCTCGAACGCCGAGTACGAGCAACGCATGGCGTCTGCCGTCGCCGACGTGGTCCGCGACGGCTTCACCCACGTGGCCTTCGGCGACCTGTTTCTCGACGACGTGCGCCGGTATCGTGAAGATCGACTGGCCGGCACGGGGTTGCTCCCGCTGTTCCCGCTCTGGAAGACCAAAAGCACCATGGACCTTGCACATGAGATGGTCGCTGCCGGCCTCGAAGCGCACTTGACTTGCGTAGATCCGCGAAAGCTGGACCCGTGCTTCGCCGGTCGTGCGTTCGACCGCCAGTTGCTCGCCGACTTGCCCGCAGACGTCGACCCATGCGGCGAGCGCGGCGAGTTTCACTCCTTCGCGTGGAAAGGGCCGATGTTCGGTCAGCCAATTCAAGTGAAGCTCGGCGAGATCGTCCACAGAGAGGGGTTCGTGTTCGCCGACCTGATCCGCAGAGAGTCCGCAGATTGAACTCATCCGCAGATTACACAGATTACACAGATTCATGAATTGCTCGGCGGAACGGCTCACCAGCTCTTTGCTTGCGGGTTTTTCAATCGCAGCAGGAGGTGCACATTGCAGATTCTCTCGACTTGCCCGTTCCTGATCGGCCGTCAGCCCCAGAATCCATCGCACTCCACGTGGCACGCGCCATGCACCGACGAGCACACGTGAGAGATGAGACGAGCGACCCGCAGTCCTATCAGATCATCGGCGCGGCCATGGAGGTCCACCGGGAACTCGGATGCGGCTTCCATGAACGGGTCTACCGCGACCCCTTCAGTTTCGAGCTCGCCGCGCGCGGCGTGCCGTTCGTTCCCGAAGCACGCTTTCAGGTGGTCTACAAGGGACACACGATGCCCCTCTCCTATCACGTCGACTTTGTCTGTTACGGCGAGGTCCTCGTGGAGCTCAAGGCCCTCAGCGCGCTGACGACGCTCGAGCTTTCGCAGGTCATCAACTACTTGAGGGTGTCAAACTTGCGTCGAGGCCTCCTGATCAATTTCGGCGCACGGAGCCTGCAGTTCAAGCGCGTCGCCTGGGGTCCGATCGCGCCGAACGTCCGTTGAGCGTCGTTTGAGTTTCCGAAGGGAAGAGATCCCGTGAGGCTGTCCCAGCCTGCGGTCTGTGGTCTGCGGTCTGCGGTCTGCCGTCTGTGGTCTGCGGTCTGCGGTCTGCGGTCTGTGGTCTGTGGTCTGTGGTCTGTGGTCTGCGGTCTGCGGTCTGTGGTCTGCGGTCTGTGGTCTGCGGTCTGCGGTCTGCGGTTTGCGGTTTGCGGTTTGCGGCCTGCAATCTGCAATCTAAAAATCTGTGAAATCTGTGTAATCTGTGGACTGTGCTATCTGTGTAATCTGTGTATCGTCGGTCGTACGCGCTCCTCGCCTTCACCACAATCCTGTTCACGTTCTACGTCAGCCTGCTCCCCTTCCGCCTGAGGTTCGAGCCCTGGCCCGACGTCTGGGCGGAGTTCGCGAGCGCGATGTCGGCGTCCAGCGAGCGCATTTCGCGGACGAACTTCCTGGCCAACGTCCTGCTCTTCGTTCCCGTTGGCCTCGGCCTGATGGGAGCGCAGCTTGCCGAGCGTCCGCGGCGCCTGGCGCGCAGCGTTCGAGCCGCCGCGATGACGCTCCTGCTGAGCGTCGCCGCCAGCCTGACCGCCGAGTTCCTCCAGGTCTTCGCTCCACGCCGCGTCGTCTCGCCGGCGGACGTGGTGGCACAGACCAGCGGGTGCGGCGTGGGCATCGTCGCCTGGGTGATGGCGGGCGACTCCCTGACCACCTGGATGCGCGGCCTGGCCAGTCGGCATCGCGACGACCGTGTGGCTCGGCTGCTGACGGCCTATGCGGCCGCCTGGATAATCGTGAACCTCGCCCCGTTCGACATCATCGTCGACCTCGACCT
>JBQTIE010000156.1:0-10652 GCA_052389315.1 Acidobacteriota bacterium | reverse complement strand
CGGGCCGCGTCAATGACTTTGAGACAACCGGGTTCCGCATTTAGTGAAGCGACGCCACGCTGCTCGCGATCACGATTGGTCGATCCTCCACGATCAGGTCTGACGCAAGCATCACCCCCTGCTGCGGGTCGTCCGGGGTGACGATCGTCGTTCCTGGGGCATCCTGGCGAGCCGTTTTTGCCGGCGCATTGATCCAAACGGCCGCCGGAAGGGTTTCCAGACGCGGCGGTCCTTGGACGAAGCGCTCGGGATGCGTCGCGTACGCCGCCAGGCGTGTGCGATGACGCCTCTCGAGGATCGCGGGGGCCCGGCCGTAGTGGACGTCCGCCGGCGTCAGGTACTGCACGCCACTGTGATGATGCGCGTCGTTGTACCACCCAAATAGCCTGTGGCAGATCGCGCGCGCATCTTGGATGGAGCCGAAGCGGGCCGGAAACTCCGGCCGGTATTTGAACGTCCGGAATTGGGCCTCGGAAAACGGATTGTCGTTGCTGACGCGCGGCCGCGAGTGGCTGGCGGCAATCCCGAGGTCGGTGAAGAGCTCGGCGACGAGCTTGCTCCGCATCGGCGCGCCGCGGTCGGCATGAATCGTCAGCTGGTGCGGCGCGATGCCTTGCTTCTGCGCGGTCGCCGCGATGAGGCGCTCCGCGAGCTGCGCGCTCTCGCGGGCCGCGACCATCCAGCCGACTACGTAGCGGCTGAAGAGATCCAGGATCACGTAGAGCGAGAAGTAAAGATACGCCACCGGCCCTTTCAGCTTCGTGATGTCCCACGACCAGATTTGATTGGGCGAGGTGGCCACGAGTTCGGGCTTCACGTACGCCGGATGCCGCGCTTGATCGCGCCGCTCCCGCACTTCCCCCGCGTCCGCCAGGATGCGATACATCGTCCGCGGCGCGCAGAGATAGGTCTGCTCCTCGAGCAGCGTGGCGTGGACCTCGGCGGGCGACTGGTCGATGAACCGCGCGCTGTGCAGGGCGTCGAGGACCGCTTGCCGTTCGTCCGGGCGCAGCGCGCGCGGCGAGGCGCCCCGCGCCCGACGGGGACGCGGCTCCGCCGGACGCCTGCGCCGATAGAACGAGGCCCGCGCGAGGCCGACGCTCGCACACAGCGCCGACGTCGCGCCCGTGGTCGTCACCGTCGTGATCGCCGTCATCAATCGGTCTCGTCGTTGTCGAGCGGTTTCAGGGGGATCCCCAGGATCTCGGCAACTTTTTTTTGGAGGGTGATGATCGTCTCCGCCCGTTGGAGTTTGCGCTGCAGCCGACGGTTCTCCGCTTCAAGCTGTTTCACGCGGGGATCGACCGGACGCGGCTTCGGCCCGCGACGGCGTCCCCGCATCTCGCGTAACGCACCGTGGTCTCGTTGCCGGCGCCAATTCGTCAGCAGCGATGAATACAGTCCTTCCCGACGCAACAGCGCGCCCAGCTCTCCAGGTTTCTTGCAGGCATCCGCTTGCTGCAGAATCCGCAGCCGGTACTCCGCACTGAACCGCCGGCGCTCTGGCTTCGCCGGCACCTCGGGGTCGGGTGGAACCGCGCGCTCGATGGCAGGAGACCCTCCGCTGCGGGGCGCCTCGCTTCGCTCGTCGCCCCTTCGCTCCGGGTCTCCCGCCATCGACTGGTCGGCCAGCATCGAATGGATCGTCGTCATCAATGCCCTGACACCTCCCCGCCCCTACACTGATCTCCCGGGGAAGGTTGTCTCACAGATTATTGGCGCGGGGGGAGTCAAGTGTTTCAATCGGCCTTCAAGACTCTCGCCCGGCCGGAGGCCGGGCAAAACCCATACTGCCCCTAGCGAGCGCCCTCATGAGACTTCGTCCCACCGCATCGCAGCAGAAACTGATCTGGGTTCGCCATCCGGGCGCTCACCGGTACGATCGGAAGCGCATCCGGGAACCGAGGCCGACCCACCAGTGGTGCTGTGAGAGCCCGTTAGCGAGCGTGGCCTGGGGACTGGCGGTTGCATCAGTGGTGACACGCGCGATGACCGTGCGTGATCCCGTTTGGGAGATTGCTCTCCGAACCGCCCTCCCTGCTCCCGGATGCGTTCCGAGTATGAAGGAGCATCCCATGCGACACAATCGTCGTCCGACTCGCCGGCCGCCACGCCGGTCGCCGACCGTGCTCACTTGTCTGAATCCCGATGTGGCGGGGATCGATTGCGGCGCGGCGGAACATGACGTCGCCGTTCCTCCCGACCGCGACCCGGACCCCGTGCAGCACTTTTCGACGTTCACCGACGGCCTGCAGCGGCTGGCCGACTGGCTGACGGCCTGTCGCGTGAACAGTGTGGCGATGGAGGCCACGGGCGTCTATGGGATCCCCGTCTCTGAGCTGCTCGAAGCGCGCGGCTTCACGGTGCTGCTGGTCAATGCCCGGCATTTGAAGAACGTCCCGGGCCGCAAAACCGATGTCACCGACGCCGAGTGGATTCGCGATCTGCACAGCGTGGGTCTGCTGCGGGGCAGCTTTCGGCCGACGGCGGGGATCACCGCGTTGCGGGCGTATCTCCGCCATCGCCAGACGCTCGTCGAGAGCGCGGCCATCTACACCCAGCGCATGCAAAAGGCGCTCGTGCAGATGAATCTGTTGCTCACCCAGGTCGTGAGCGATATCACCGGCGTCACCGGCCTCCGCATCCTGCGCGACAGTGTCGCGGGCCAGCGCGATCCGCAGCAGTTGGCCGCACATCGCGACTATCGCTGCCACGCGTCCCAGGCGGACATCGTCGCCGCGCTCACCGGCCAGTATCGGCCCGAGCATCTCTTCGTGCTGCAACAGAATCTCGACCTCTTTGATGCCTGTCAGCGTCAACTGGCCGCCTGCGACGACGCGATCGCCGCCCACTTGGCAACCCTGACGGCCTACGTCCCGCCGCCCGCGCCGCCCATCGCGGCCCCGCGCGTGCGGCGCCAGGCGCGCGACAACAGCCCCACCTTCGAGATGCGTGAGCCGTTGCACCACCTGACCGGTGGCGTCGATCTCAGCCAAATCGACGGCATTGCGCCCTACACGGCGCTGAAACTCCTCTCCGAACTCGGCACCGATATGTCCCGCTGGCCGACCGAAAAACATCTCACCGCGTGGCTGACGCTGGCCCCGAACAATCGCATCTCCGGTGGCCGACTCCTCAGCTCGCGAACGCGGCCCTCGGCCAATCGGGCCGCCGCGATCCTGCGATTTGCCGTCATGAGTCTCAGCCACACCCACACCGCCCTCGGCGCGTTCTACCGCCGGCTCGCCGCGCGCATTGGGAAACCCCAGGCCGTCACCGCCACGGCCCGCAAACTCGCGATCCTCGTGTACCGCGCACTGAAAGGCGAACTGCAATACCGTGACCCCGGCGCCGACGCCTACGATCGCCAACAGCGCTCCCGCGTCCTGCGGCGACTCCGTCAACGGGCCGCCGCGCTCGGCTTTGAACTCGTCGATCGCCAAACCGGGGAGGTCCAATCCATTGCGACGTCGTAACCAGCCACGTGCAGTTTCTTGGGAGGCGGAGCCGCACCGCCCAACATGCTCGGCGGTCTGAGGCGACGCCTCGCTAGGTTTCCAGGCGGACCTCGTTGGAAATCATCGTCGCCTCGCGATCGCAGCGGGCAATAATACGCTCGTGGACGACAGCCGGCTGACCGCCGACGATCTGGACCGCGAAGCAATCGCCGCTGCGCGACGACGGGCACCCGCGGAGCGGCTGCGGGATGGCCTGATGCTGTTCGACCGAACCGCCCGGATCATGGCCGACGGCATTCGCCACGAGCGCCCGGATGCGGACCCGCCCGCCGTGCTCACCCTGCTGCGCGAGCGGCTGCGACTCGCGCGCCCGCTCGAGACCCGGTGACGAGCGAAGAATCACGGGCAGTCTGCGGCTGCTCGTGCGCGCGCGCGACCGGCGTTCGACGTCGAGCTCTTCGGGCTGACCGACGATCGTCACGACGTCGAGCGATTCGCGCGGCGGACGATGGTCGCGGTCCTGGGCCGCAGCGTCGCGCTTCCGACCGCTGAGGACGTCATCATCGACAAGCTGCGCTGGTTCTCGCTCGCCCGCCGCCGTAAGGATTTCGATGACACCCGCAATGTCATCGCTGTCCAGCATGCTGCCCTGGACTGGCGATTCCTGCGTGACTGATGCCACGACCTCGCCTCGACGAGCAGCTCGCCGCGGCCGAACGGATCGACTGAGTTCGCGACAGAGGACTCCTCGTTTCTCTCGGGTCCGCCGGCCCGGGGCTGGGCGTCCACGAGTTCCTCGCCATCACCAGGCACCCGTCTTTCGACGCCAACGCCCATCCACGCGGCACTCGATCAGGTCATCGCCTGGTTCGAGTCGCCGTCGCGCGTCAGGCTCGCCGAAGACGAGGATTACTGGGCTGCGCCACCTTGTGCACGCCGTCCGTCGCGGCAACCGCTAGTGTCCTGTTACCGTGATTCGCGACACAATTCGCGGGCGGGGCATCCCGGCTGACGGCGTTGCTCCTCCCTCAAATGTGCCCAACATTCTCGGTCGTCGCGCCTTGCCATCCGGGCGCCGCGCTCCGCGACTTATGCCACGACTCACGGTAACAGGACACTAGGGTTGCAGGCGCCGGTGAAACCCGGTCAGGCACACCGACACGTAGTCGACGAGTGTGTTCACGCTCCCGCCGTTCTGGACGGCCAGATTCAGCGGCGTGGCCGCGTTTCGCGCGAGGGAGTTGACCACGAATCGCTGCACCCCGTTGAGGTAGAACGCGGCGACCGACCCCATCTGCAGCTCGATCTGCAGGACCTGGTAGAAACCCGTCAGGAACTGGTTCGACGCCACTCCGGTGTTCGCCTCCGTACTGACCCCGTTGGCCCGCGCAACGGCCCACCATTCACCCTGGCGCGCCTCGAAGTAGATGCCGTTGGCGGGCGTCGCGTTGTTGACGTCGTCCATGAAGCCGACGCGAACGAACGCCGACCCATCGAACTCTGAGACGCGGACGATCCACTTCATCCGCGTCCTGAAGTCGAACGAAAACGGCCCGGCCGTGGCCGCATGGGTGTTCGGCCACAGACGCATGTGCGTGTACGGCGTGGGAGACCCGCCGGTCCCCAGCGTGACGATCCCAGGAACCGAAAACTGATGGTTGTAGGTGACGTGGGGACTCGCGGTCCACCCGAGCGAGCCGATCCCGGTAGTCCCGAAGCCGATCCCGGACAGGAAGCTGCTGAAGGCTCCCGACACGAACTCGTCAACCATGCAGGATGTCGCCGGATCGTCGGCTGCTCCGCCCGCCGGTCCGGGAGGCCCCGACGGGCCTGCCGGGCCGACCGGGCCTGCCGGGCCGACCGGCCCCGCCGGACCAGCTGGCCCTGGACTGCCGTCGCCTCCCGTGGGGCCTTCAGGGCCCTCCGGGCCTTCAGATCCCGGTGGCCCTTCGGCCCCATCCGCGCCCGGCGGTCCGGGGGGGCCCTGGGGACCTTCCGGTCCTGTCTCGCCAGGGGCGCCCGCAGCGCCGTCGGCTCCCGGCGGTCCTTGAAGCCCTGGCGGACCCATCGGGCCTGCGGGACCTTCTGGACCGGCCGGTCCCGGTGGCCCTGTCGTGACGGCCGGCAGCAGCGTGACGCTCAGGTCGTTGTTGCCCGAGACGACGGTGACGACTCGGGTGTCGGGGTTCCAGCCGGTTCCCGGCACGGACACCACCACGGTGTGCTCGCCGACGGGCAGGCTCACGCTCATGGGCGTCGTCTTGCCGGTATCGACGCCGTCCACCGCCACGTTGGCGCCGGAAGGATACGACGTGACCTTCAGCGAGCCGTTGCCGCTTTGGGCGCCAAGGCTCGCGGAGAGGGCTGCACACAGGCACGCCACCGCAGTAAGAACTACAGTAGGTGATGGTCTCATCATGCTTTCTCCCCTCTGACTTGTCGGGGGCGTCGCGCGCTTTCCACACAGAACACCCGCGCGGGCAGCCGGAGAAGCCCCTGCGAATCCATCAACACCTCACCGCGTAAAACCGGACGCGCCCGTTCCGGTTTCCTGGTGCGGCGCGGACGACAGGGTGGCGGCGTGACCCAAGCAAGCTCGTTCGGGGTCTCCGCGCGGCCTCAGGTCGCCCAGCGTCCCGGCCCACGGCTACTTCTTCTTCGTCGCCGCATCCGACACGAACCGTGCCTTGTCCGTCGGCCGGATCAGCCCCTGGGCGGCTGCGGTATTGGCCGCCTCGGCCACGCAGCTCACGTACTGCCCGTGCTGGACGAAGTTGGACAGGATGCACGAACGCGCGATGAACTGCGCGCCTGAGCAGCCCTCCGCGTTGACCGGCTGGTCGCGCGGCGTCAGCGCGCAGACATCCCCCGCATTGGCCACGCCGTCGCCATCGACGTCGTTGTCGCACGCGTCCCCCTGCCCGTCGCCGTCGAAGTCGGCCTGCGACGGGTTCGCCGTCAGCGGGCAGTTGTCGAGCGCGTTCGGCACGCCGTCGTTGTCGTTGTCGGGGTCGCAGACGTCGCCGATCTGGTCGCCGTCCGAGTCCGCCTGGTCGGGGTTGCGCGTCAGCGGACAGTTGTCCTGCGCGTCCACCACCGAGTCGCCGTCCACATCGTCGTCACAGGCGTCGCCCACGCCGTCCTCGTCCAGGTCCGCCTGGTCAGGGTTGGGGAAACCGGGGCAGTTATCGACTTCGTTGCTCACGCCGTCGTTGTCGCGGTCGCTGTCGCAGGCGTCGCCGACCGAGTCGCCGTCGAGATCGAGCTGGTCGGGGTTGGCGACGAGCGGGCAGTTGTCTGACGTGTCCGGAACGCCGTCGTTGTCGGAGTCGGCCGCGCCGCAGGAGAGGGTGAAGGTGGCGCCGCCAGTGGAGATGACGGGCGGGTCCACGGCGCAGGGGTGGGCGACGCCGAACTGCTGCCCGGCGTTGTTGGCGGTCAGGTTGTAGCGGATGTCAGGGACGAGTGTGACGGTGTGAAATCCGGACGCCGGGCCATGTACGCCGTCGATGACCCACGGGCCGGAGTAGTTGCCGGGATCGATCCGAATGGCAGTGTTGTTGAGCGTCAGCGTACCCCCGCTCGCGGTCCCGGCCGAGCCACCCCCGGGGAGCGAGACGGTTCCGCCAGCAGACACGTCGAACTGGAACCCTCCCCAGGGGCCAACAGACATCCCGTACATGCCACTCGGGACCAGCACCAGCGTCGCGGCACCCGTGACCCAGCCGGTCACCGCTGAAATGTGCCATTGGCCGGCGAATGCCACCGGATCGATCTGGACGAGGGTGTTGCGGAACGTCACCGTGTTGTCCGACGCCGTGGCGGCCTCGGCGTTGTGGTCAATCGACACCGCACCGTCGCCGGCCACGCGGAAGCTGAAGCCCGCGAACGAGCCTGTGGACATCCCGTACACGCCACTCGGGACCAGCACCAGCGTCGCGGCACCCGTGACCCAGCCGGTCACCGCTGAGATGTGCCATTGGCCGGCGAATGCCACCGGATCGATCTGGACGAGGGTGTTGCGGAATGTCACCGTGTTGTCCGACGCCGTGGCGGCCTCGGCGTTGTGGTCAATCGACACCGCACCGTCGCCGGCCACGCGGAAGCTGAAGCCCGCGAACGAGCCAACCGACACGCCGTACGTGCCGGGCGCCAGCGACGTGGAGTAGCCGCCTGTCCGGAACGGCTCGCCGGCCACGCTGTACTGCCCCGCATATGCGCCGGGGTCAATAGTGATGGTGAACGTGGCCTGGGCGCTGCTCGCAACCTGCAGACCCAGGATTCCAGCAACCGCGAGATGCAGGGAGCGCCTCATGCCCTGATCAACACCTCTTGAGGGAAAACCGGACACGAGGGCTTCAATTTCTTCCCCAAGCCGTCAATGACGAGCAAGGCGGGAAAAAATGCGATCAGAAGGGAGGCTGTGGGGTGTCACTCACGGTCGGCTCCCCGGAGACGACTTTACTGCCCCAACATCCAGCGGATGCCGCCGAGCACGTGCTGCTGATAGAGCGCGTTCTCCCACACGTCCTCGCGGTGTCCCAGCGCCGTGTAGAACACGCGTCCCTGCCCGTGGTTCTTCGCCCAGGCCAGCGGCAGATCCCCCGGCTGCCCCGCTTCGGGCAGCCCATCGAGCGGATGGCGGTCGAGCGACAGCAGCATGGTGACGCTGCCGCGATTGGGCCGGGTGAACTTGTAGATCTCGTCGAAGACCCGGAAGCGCGGCCCGAGCGGGCTCGAGGCGGGATGTGAGCCGTTCTCGACGATGGCGTCGACCGTGGTCTGGTCGCCATGGGTTCGAAACTGGTTGCCCAGCATCTCGAGGTACGCCGGCGCGTCGTGGAACGTATCCGATGCGCTGTGCATCCCGGCGAAGCCGTGGCCCTCGGCAATCCAGTTCAGCAGGGCACCCACGTCGCCGACCGGCAGGGTGCCGGTCGTGTTGGCGAACACCGTCGCGTCGAAGTCACTGAGGCCGGCCCGCGAGAGCAGGCGCGCCACATCGTCGGCCGTGCGACAGAACGTCACGGTGAAGAGCCCGGAGCGCTGGCCGAGCGCGGCCAGAGTGGCCTCGGCCACTGGGATCGAGCTGTGCACGAACCCCGCCGTGTGGGTCACGACGAGCACGCGCGCGGGAGCGGCCGCCGGCGTGGGAGGGACAACCGCGCTGGTCCCGATCGGGCTTCGATCGCTCCAGCACGCGCAGGTCAGCAGGGCCGTCGCCAGCACGCCGCGCCACACGAGCGGTGTCATCGTCCTATCCTACGTCCGACGGTGCCGTTTGCCAGGGCCACTTTCGCACGTGACACGCGGACGGTCAGGGGGACGATTCGGGCCCCCGCATGCTCGAGTCGACCACCGCTAGAAAGACCATGGTCTCTGACCATGGTATCGTTGATCCATGGAGACCATGGCCGTGTCCAAGTTCAAAGCGACGTGCCTCGCGGCGCTCGACCGCGTCCGGCGGACCGGGCGGCCCCTCCGGGTGACCAGATTCGGCAAACCACTCGCCGACGTCGTTCCCGCCGTCGTCACCGCCTCGCCGCACACGTGGCTCGGCGCGATGGCCGGCACGGCCCGCGTCACCGGCGATCTGATCGAGCCGGCCGCCCCAGCCGGCGAGTGGGACGCGGCCCGATGAGGCTGCTCCTCGACACCCACATCTGGTTGTGGAGTCTGGTCGAGCCGCACCGCCTTTCAGCCAACGTCGCGTCGGCGTTAACGGCTCCCGACACCGAACGCTGGCTGTCGCCATTGAGCGTGTGGGAAGCGCTGATGGCCATCGAGCGGAAGCGCCTCGAAGTCGCTGGTCCGGCCGACGCGTGGGTGCGCCAGGCACTCGAGCGCGCGCCCGTCACCGAGGCTCCCGTAACCACCGAAGTGGCGTTCGTCAGCCGGGCCTTGCGCTCGTCGCATCCCGATCCGGTTGACCGATTTCTTGCCGCGACCGCACAGGTGTTTGGATTGGTGCTGGTCACCGCCGACCAGAAGCTCACTTCATTGAAAGGCATCACCGTGCTGTCGAACCGGACAAAGGGCTCGGCAACCCGACGCCAGACCCGCTCCTGACCGGATTCGGCGAACTCATCGGCTGGCGACGGTGAGGAGATGCCGCAGCACGTCAGCGATGTGGCCGGGGTCGGCGACGGTCTCGGCTCTCGTCGCGCGCAGACCAGACCGCAGCTGGCGCTGCTCGGGCCGGCCGAAGCAGCCGCCGTCAGGTCAGCTCAGTCGGACTTCGACCCCAACGGCCTCGGGCCGAGGCCGAGAAACAGCTCGAGCCCCTGGTCGATGAGGACGAGTTCGCTCGACGTGACCTGTCCGAAGAGACGGCGAACGCGGCGCTTGTCGATCGAGCGGAGATGATCGACGAGGGCGTACGACGTCTTCAACAGGCCACTCGTGCCGGGCGACAGCACCGGATAGAGCGCGCCCACGCCAGCCGTGCCGGTGACGGGGACGACGGCGATCAGGGGGAACCGCTGGTCCCGATTGACCGAAGGATCGCTCACCGCAATGCACGGCCTGACTCCTCGTTGCTCGCGGCCGACGGTCGGATCGAGTTCGACGAGCACGACGGTGCCACGTTCCACGGTCACCGCTCCTGCACCCAGCCCCGCCCCTCGATCCAGCGAACCGCCGTCCCTCGAGAGACATCGACGGTCCCGTTGTCTTCGGGCAGGTCAGTCGCCCAGTCGCCGAGTCCGGCGTCGGCCAGGTCCGCCGTCTCGGGATGCGGGTCGCGGACCGATGTCAGCAGCGCCTCACGACGACGTCTGGCCAGCTCCTTTTCGACGGCTCTGGCAATGAAACGGCTCCGGTTCCGCTCGAGCCGGTCGATGCGCTCGAGCAAGCCCGCTGGCAGAGTGACCGTCACGCGCTCGGTCGTGCCCATCCTGAGAGTATGACTGAAAATATGATCATACTCAATCTCGCGGCCTGTCGGCGCGATTCGCCCCTCTATCTGAGGACCAAGGTCCAGGCGTGTCTTCTAAATGACGACGAGTCGGCGCGCTCACGTCGTGGGTCAAGGGCAGTCACCGCACCGGCGCCGGATCGCGCACCCTCGCCTTCGCGACGGCGGCATCCCACGGGAACGGGATCTCCAGCCACACCACGTCGCATCCCGCGCGGGCCGGCCTGTCCTGGCCGGGTGCATTCTCGGCGAACGCAAGGCCGTACGGCGGCGCCGGC
>JBQTIE010000155.1:0-9658 GCA_052389315.1 Acidobacteriota bacterium | reverse complement strand
GCCTGATGTCGTACAGCGTGTCGCGCCGCACGAACGAGATCGGCATCCGCATGGCGCTCGGCGCCCAGCGCGCCGGCGTGGTCGGCATGGTGCTCGGCGAGTCGATGCTGATGGTCATCATCGGCGTGGCGGTCGGCCTGGCCGCCGCCGTCGCCGGCGGAAGCTTCGTCGAGAGCGTGCTGTTCGGCCTGACCACCACGGACGCGTGGACCATCTCCGGCGCCATCGCGGTGACGGCGCTGGTCTCCCTGGCGGCAGGCTACCTGCCGGCGCGACGCGCGGCCCGCGTGGATCCCATGGTGGCGCTTCGCTACGAATGAGCGATCAGCTTCAGCGTGACCGTGCTGGCTTCGGCGAAGGCCTCGCGAAGGGAGGCCGCACAACGGACTGGGCGTGGCCGATGAGCGACGACGCGACAATGAGCGTCCCCAGGACTACGGTCCCTGTGGACAACTTGGCCGAACGCTTTCCGCGCCGAGCCAAGTGTGCGTCGGCCGAGGTCGGTGGGTGGCACTGGACTTTTCCAGCGACAAGCTTGGAGAACGCACAGGGCGCCGGCAAGCGCCGAGTGGTCGGCGTCGGTGCGGCGCGACCTCAGCGCACGCGATCGCGTGAGGCAGCGCTGCCGTCGCCGTCCTTTGCCTGCATCGTGCCATCGGACAGCCAGGCTTGCGAGTCGTGGTGCGGAAGAGAGGACTCGAACCTCCACGCCCTTGCGGGCACAAGCTCCTGAGGCTTGCGCGTCTGCCAATTCCGCCACTTCCGCACGAAGTGTTGCGCGCCCTCGCGGGCCGGGCAGGAACCATCAATTATATCCGCACGTTCCTCCTACGGCACGGCCCGGTACTTCTTGAGGATCGCCGTGACCTTGTCCACCGGAATCGCCTCCGCCGTGCCGCCGCGACTCGAGATCGTCGTCGCCTTCAGCAACGAGTTGTACACGGCCTCTTCGGTGGCTTCGAGCACCGCCTGGAAGAGCGGCGACACGCCGTCGGTCGGGAGCAGCGTCCTCGGCTGCGCGCTCGACTCGTTGAAGCGGACGCGCAGCCCTGCCGCCGTGGAAAACGCGATCGCGAAGTCGCCGCTGCCGTTGCTGAAGGATGACCCCGTGCGCGCGAGGCCAAAGACCGCCCGCGCCGCCAGGCGCGTGAGATCGCGCGCATCGACCGGCGCGTCGGTCGCCACGACGAGCATGCACGACCCGTCGCCGGCATCCGCCCCTGCCGCGGCACCGGCGGCAACGGTCGCATACGCGTACCGGCCAAGCTCCCTCCCCACCGGTGCGCCGCCCATCGTCAGCACGCCGCCGTAGTTGCTCTGCACGAGCACGCCGATGGTGTAACCGCCGAAGCGAGCGTCCAACCGTCGAGAAGAAGTTCCGATCCCGCCCTTCCAGCCAAACGCACGCGTCCCGGTGCCAGCACCGACGCTGCCTTCTGCCACATCCCCCCCGCGTGCGGCGTCGATCGCCGCGCGAACGTGCTCGGGCCTCACGTGCAGCCCGCGAATGTCGTTGAGCCCGCCGTCATTGGTCTCACCCACCAGCGCATTGACCGAACGGACCTCGCTGTTGCCCGGCTGCGACAGCGTCCACTGCACGACGCCCTCGATCGCGGCGCCCACGCTCAACGTGTTGGTGAGCACGATCGGTGTCTCGATGGTGCCGAGCTCCTCGACCTGTGTCGATCCGGCGAGCTTGCCGAAGGCGTTGCCCACGAAGACCGCGCCGGGGACCTTGTCCTGGAAGACGTTGCCTCCATGCGGCACGATCGCCGTCACGCCCGTTCTCACCTGGTCGCCAGACACCAGGGTCGTGTGACCGACGCGCACGCCGGCCACATCGGTAATCGCATTACGTGGACCTGGCGCGAAGACGCCAGGGGCCAGCCCGAGGTCGCGGGCACGCGGACGCGATGACTGCGCCGAGAGGGCCGCGACTGCAACGCACACCATCACGGTGGCGACGGCAAGCAGGTTCGACATGACCAGCATGATACGATCGCTCGCTTCATGCGAGAGATCCCCCTGGCGGCCATCCAGGAGGCCGCCAAGACCGTCTACGAGGCGGCGATTCGCACGCCGCTCGTGCGCCTCGATCTGCCGTTTCCCTCGACAAACGCGTCCGCCCCGGAGGTCTTCCTCAAGCTCGAGGCCCTCCAGCCCATCGGGTCGTTCAAGATTCGCGGCGCGTGGAACGCCGTGCGTGCGCTTTCGGCCGACGCGCTGGCCGAGGGAGTCTGGACGGTCAGCGCCGGCAACGCGGCCCAGGGCGTGGCCTTCGCCGCCCGACGGGCCGGGGCGCCGTGTTCGGTCATGGTGATGGACACGGCGCCACAAACGAAGATCCGCGCCATCGAGCGGCTCGGGGCCGTCCTCGTCCCTGCGACCTACGACGAGTGCTGGCGCACGGTCGAACAGCACGGGTCCGACCGCATGCGCGGAACGTTCGTCCATCCGTTCGACGACGACCGGTTCATTGCGGGCAACGGCACGGCCGCATTGGAGATTCTCGAGGATCTGCGGGAGGTCGACGCCATCATCGCCCCGCTCGGTGGCGGAGGGCTGCTTGCGGGAATCGCCGCGGCCGTGCGAGCCCTGAAGCCTGGCGTGAAGATCTTCGCGGCCGAACCCGAGACGGCGTCCCCGCTGGCCACGTCTCTCGCTCGCGGCGAGGCCAGCCGATTCGAGGGGTGGCAGGCATCGTTCGTCGACGGTGCGGGCGGCCGGTCCGTCCTCCCGAGCATGTGGCCCTTGTTGCGTACGCTTGATGGCTCGATCGTCGTATCGCTCGACGAGGCGCGAGCGGCCATGACTCGCGTCGCCGAGCGTGCGCACCTGATCGCCGAAGGGGCGGGCGCGTGTGCCGTGGCTGCGGCCTTGAGCGGCAGGGCCGGTCACGGGAAGGTCGTCGCCGTCGTTTCCGGCGGCAACATCGACCTCCCGCGGTTTGCCGAACTGATCGGCGCCTGCGAAGCGCGCTGACTCACTACGCAACACTTCACCGTCTTCCCTCAAACCTCACAATTGACCACTCAGAACTTCATTCTTCGCTCCCACTCCCCAGAAGGCCCGTTGCTTCAACCCGCGTAGGGCGCGTTGAACTTGTGCCCGGCACCTTGTAAGGTGTTGAGAGACGCATGGAACGTTTCGCGCATGCTCCGCCCCTGCCCAGCCGCATTCATCGGCTCCATGAACTGGCACTCGACCTCTGGTGGAGCTGGACGCCCGCCGCACGTGAGGTCTACCGCAGGCTGGACTACCCGCTCTGGCGGCAGTCGTCGCACAACCCGGTCCGGATGCTGTTCTCCATTCGGCCGGAGCGATTGCAGGAGGCCGCGCGTGACGCCGAGTTCCTCACGCTGTACGACGAGGCGTTAGCACGACTCGATCACCTGCGCACCCCCGGCACGACCTGGTGGGCGACCGAGGGCCCCGCCCTCAACGGCAAGTCCATCGCGTACTTTTCGGCCGAGTTTGCACTGCACCAGTCGCTCCCCATCTACGCCGGCGGCCTGGGCGTCCTGGCCGGCGATCACTGCAAGGAAGCGAGCGACCTCGGGGTCCCGCTCATCGGCGTCGGGTTCATGTACCCGCAGGGCTACTTTCACCAGCGCCTCTCCCCCGAAGGTTGGCAGCAAGAGCGATACGAGCGGCTCAACTGGACGGACACTCCGATCGGGACCGCGCTGACCCCTGACGGCCGGCCAGCGCTGACGGCAGTGCCGCTCGGCGATCGCACGGTGCTGGCCGCCGTGTGGCGGGTGCGGGTGGGACGGGTGCGCTTGTTCCTGCTCGACACGGATCTCGAGGAAAACGCCCCGTGGGATCGGGAATTGTCGGCCCGCTTGTACGGCGGCGACCGCGAGACCCGGATTCAGCAGGAGATCATCCTGGGCGTCGGCGGCGTGCGGGTGCTGCGCAGTCTCGGCATCGAACCTGCGGTCTGGCACCTGAACGAAGGCCACGCCGCCTTCGTCGCGCTGCAGCGCATCCGCGAGCTGATTGAGCGTGGCATGTCGTTCGACGGGGCTCTCGACGAAGTGCGCCGATCGACCGTGTTCACGACGCACACGCCGGTGCCCGCCGGCCACGACGCCTTCCCCTTTCATTTGGTGGAGAAACACCTCGCCGGCTGCTGGGGCGAGATCGGCCAGCACCGCCAGCGTTTCCTCGCGCTGGGCGAGTACAACAGCGGCGACGGTGCGCTGTTCAACATGACCGCCCTCGCGCTGCGCACGGCCGGCCATGTCAACGGCGTGAGCGTCCTGCATGGCCAGGTGACCCGCTCGATGTGGCAGCCGGTCTGGCCCGACGTGCCCGCCGATCGCGTGCCGGTCAAGGCCATCACAAACGGTGTGCACGTGCCCACGTGGATCTCGGTCCCCATCCTCGGGCTGTTCGTTCGCCATCTGGGATCCGATTGGCTCGACCACCACGATGACCCCGCGTTTTGGGAACGCCTCAAAGACATCCCCGACGAGGACATTTGGGCCGCCCGCCGACAGCTGAGCGCTGAACTGTTCACCTTCATTCGAGAGCGGCTGCGGCAGCGATGGGCGCTCGAACGTGTGAACGCCTCCCGGATCGTGACGGGGGGCTCCATGCTGGACCCGCAGGCGCTCACGATTGGGTTCGCCCGGCGCTTCACGGCCTACAAGCGCCCCGAACTCATCTTCCACGACCCCGATCGGCTGGCTCGGATCCTCAACAGCGCGAACGGGCCCGTTCAGATCGTGTTCGCCGGCAAGGCGCACCCGGCCGACGACCCGGCCAAGCGGCACCTGCAACATGTGCTGCGCCGCGCGCTGGACCCGCTGTTTGCCGGCCGCGTCGCCTTCATCGACGACTACGACCTGCACGTCGCCCATTGCCTGGTCGGCGGCTGCGACGTCTGGCTCAACAATCCACGCAGACCCCTGGAAGCCAGCGGCACGAGCGGCATGAAGGCCTCCTTGAACGGCGTGCCCCATCTGAGCATCGGAGACGGCTGGTGGGCTGAAGGATTCAACGGACGGAACGGCTGGCTCATCGATGGTGGGGCCGATCCTGCCGACCACGAGGCCACCGACGCCGCCGATGCCGATGCCCTGTACCGGCTGCTGGAGGAAGAAATCGTGCCGACGTTCTATCGGCGCGACGACGACATCCCCCGCGAATGGATTCAGATCGTCCGCGAAGCGATTCGTTCGAACCTGCCGCGCTTCTCCGCGCGCCGCATGCTGAAACAATACGTCGCGGAAATGTACGCTCCCGCCGCCGCGTCGGCACTCGCGCCCCGGTAGCGTGGGTGTGGCGGAGTGAGCCAGGTCGTCGGGCCTCCGCCTGCAATCCGTACGAGTCGGGCCTCCGCCTGCAATCCGTATTAATCCGTGTAATCTGTGTAATCTGTGGATGATTCGTGCGCTATCTGCGGATGAGCGAATCCCCGCGGGGAAACGAGTCGAGTACAATCAGCCGATCATGTCCCGCAAGTCGATCGACAAGAAGCCCGGCTGCGCGTTGTGTGGGGCCAAGGAGGTCTCCGAACCCCGCGGCGAAGAACGCTATTGCCGTGACTGCTGGGACAAGAAGATTGCCGTCGAGGAGATCGTTGCGCGGGAGTTCGCCCTGAAACGGTACATCCGCGCGCATAGCGCCGAGAAGTACCTCATCTACCATTCCACGCAGAAACGCCCGTGCGGACAGCTCATCGTCGTCGACGACGGCTACGACTTGTTTCTGTCGATGGTGATCTACCCCAATTTTGCGTGGGACGAACCGGCCTACCACCTCGACGGGGACCCGGAGGGTCGAACGTTCGCCGAGCTCCTGGTCGACGTCGTGGCCACAGAGGTCATCGAACCCTGGGGCGGCGGCAAGTGGCACCTCGAAGTCTTTCGCGCCGGGGCTCCTGAGCCCGAGGAGTACAACGGGGAGATGTGACCTTCACGTGCGACGTCGGGGCCTAACCCGTGTTGCGCCAAACCCGATGTTATACTGCCAGCTTCGGAGGAATGCTCATGATTCGCCTGGGTTTGAGAGTCGCGGCGGCGGCGTTTGGTGTCACCCTCATGACCGCATCCATGAGCGCCGCACAGGATCCGCCCCGCCGGCTCGTGCCTCCCGTCCGTGGCGAGGCCGCCGTGGAGATCACCGCGCCCGACACCAAGGTCGGCAACACTGAAATCGTGACGACCATCAGGGTCAAGAACGTGTCCAACGGCAACATCGCCGGCCTGCGGGTGCAGGAAAACTGGTACGACCGGGCCGGCAATGCGTCGGCCGGCGACAGCTACCGCCATCCCCGCCCACTGCCGTCGGGTGAGGCCATCATCATCACGCTCCGCACGCCGCGCGCGATCGCCGTCGGCAAGCGCAACCAGTATCAGTTCTCGCACGCCAACGGCACGGTCAAGCCGACCACCGTCAAGAAGATCGACATCCCGAAGACGTCGGAATAGTTGGTTCGGCGGTTGGACCGCTATGCACCGCTATGCGGCCCCGAACGAGGATTTTGTACCCGTTGTGGAACCGCATACGGGTCTGGCGCGCGGAGCGCGCCAAGACGACAACGCGAACCAGCCAAGGGCTTCCGGGCGAAGGGGATATCAAGGGCAGCCCTTGGCTGGATAGGTCTCCGGCTGGCCCGTCGAGCGGACTGCCGTGCGCGGCCCATCAAGTCGTGGAAATCGCCGCGCCGAACGACCAGCCAGTATCGCTCCGCGGACGTTGGGCTGTCAACAATCCGCAGGTGCCCTATGCTACTTCTTCTTGTCCGCCAGATACTTCAAGGCGAATTGTTCGAAGGGGGCGCTGCGAAGGCCAATCAGTTTCGCCTCTTCGGTGGCCTTGTCGACGGTCCAGCCGTCCTGCACCACCCGCTTCACCAGCCACACCGCGCCCACGCGATTCGCCGACCCGCAGTGGATGTACACCGGCTGGTTGGTTTTGTCGGCGACCGCCGCCAGAAAATCGTCGACGGTCTTGTTCTCCGGGGACTGTCCGTTGAACGGAATGTGCAGGTACTTGAGGCCGAGTGCCTTGGCGCGCATGGCGTTCTCTTCGACGTTGGCGCCTTCCTCACTGGCCATCCGCAGGTTGATGATGGCTTTGAAGCCGTCGCCCTTGAGGCCCTCGAGGGCGGCCGTGGAGGTCGCGCCACCGCAGGCAACCACGGCATCGACTTTCGTGTAATTGGTAATGCCGGCGCGTTCCACCTTCTGTGGTCCAGCCTGCTGGGCGCTCACCATCGCCGTCGCCAGCACAGCGAGCACGCTCGCGTAACGCATCATGGAATTCCCCCTTGAGAGGTCCATGATATGTGAAACGAGGGCCGGGACCCTATTTCTCGACGGTCACCGTCACCGGCTGCTGCACGCGCACCGACACCGTGCTGCCCGCGGGCAGGATCGCGGGGTTGCGTCCCCCGGCCATCGTCGCGGCGGTGCCGCCGGCGGCGCCGACGCTGCCCCCGATCGCCGCGCCCTTGGCTCCGCCGAAGATGGCTCCAAGGATCGCTCCACCCACGGCCGCGCCGCCGATCTTCGCGGCGCTTTCACCGGACGGCGACGGCCCTTCGCGCACGACCGCATCGGTGCGAATGTTCAACCGCGTGCCGTCGGCGAGGACGACGGTGTGGAAGCGAATCCCCAGGCGTGCCCGTTCCTTGACCTTGCCGCCGCGTTCCACTTCCATGACCGCCCCTCGCACCAACGCACCGGCGGGAATCGCGACGCGATCCCCGACACGCACGTCGCGCGTCAGGCGCGCTTCGACCAGATCCTCGACCTTGGCCGTCTCACTGGACACCAACCGCTCGATCTGCAGCCCGAGCACCGCATCCGCGGGCACCACCAGATCGACAAACTCAGGCTCCGGCGGGGCCGGCGGCGCTTCGGGCTCCACGATGGCGGGCGCACGTTCTGGTTCGACCGCCGGTCGCATTTCCCACATCCCCCCGCCGGGTTGCGGAGCGGTCGCCACTTGGGGTTCAGCTGGCTGCGCCACCGGTGCTGGCCTGGCTGGCCGCGGCCTGGCCGCCGGAGTCGCCGCCGCGCGACGCTCATCGGGCGTTCGAGACGCACGCGGTGCGGGCGCCGGCGCCTGTGCGGCGCGCGTCGCCGCACGGTCCGCAGGCACGGCCTGCGGTGCTTCCGGCGTGATGATGCCTTCCGATTCGGCGACCGCCGTCGGAGAGGAGGGCGTCACCTCGCCAGGTGCTGGCGATACTGGGGTGAATACCTGCGGCTCCGCCGGTGAGGGCGCCGCCCCCTGCCGTGCGGCGATATAACCGCCCAACCCCGCAGCCGCCAGGCATCCAGCGACCAGTCCGCCAAAGACGAGTTTGTTGACTTCCATGGTGGCCTGCAGCGCGTCACCGACCAGGCTGGTCAGGGGACACCCTGCTCTCCCGGCTCTAGGGTGAGCAAGGCGCGTACCCGCGCCTCACAAGGCGCGTACCGGCGCCTCGGTGGCCCTAAGTCACCAGGAGTCTACAACTTCACGTCAGTCAACGCACGCCCGATCTGTCCGCTTCCGGGGAGGCGGTGTCCTCTGACCGCGAATCGGTGGGCGTCGATGGCGCCGCGCGAGGATGTATCCTCGCCGCAGGGCCTTTCGTGTTCCCACGACTGCACAGCGTGACCTCGTGCAAGGCCGAGTGGCGGCATCAGGCCATCGTCCGGGAGCTGACGTCGCTCGCTCCAGGCACGCCTGCGCTCATCGTTGGCGCGACGCGGTCGGCCGTCGACGAGCTGGCGTTTCAGCTTGCGACGAGGCTCGGGGGGGCGTTCGGGGTTTCCCGCGTGGGTTTTCTCGAGCTCATCACGCGCCTGGCCATTCCCTCGCTCGCGCCATCTGGGCTGAGCCCGACAGGCGGCTTGGGAGCCGAGGCACTCGCGGCCCGTGCCACCTTCGGCGCGATGCAGTCAGGCCAGCTGGCGTACTTCCACCCGGTGAGTCATCTGCCGGGCTTTCCCCGAGCGCTCGCAGGGACACTCGATGAGGTTCGGATGGCGGGCGTTGACCTAGAGGCGCTGGCGACGCTCGATCTGGCGGGGCGAGATCTGGCGGTGCTGCTCGATCGAGCCGATGAGGAAGCGCGTCAGGCGGGCACGGCGGATCGGGCACGGCTCGTGATGGGCGCGATCGACACGCTCGACGGCGGCGCCACGTTCGTGCACGGCGCCCAGGTCGTCTTGCTCGATGTGGCGTTGGCCACGACGCTCGAATTGCAGCTCGTGGCCGCGCTCGGGCGAGCCTGCGACAGGATGCTCGCGACGGTACCCGGCGGAGACGAGCGCACGCTTGCCGCGCTCCACTCGCTGGGCTTCACGTCGGCTGACGCGCCGCCACCCGACGGCGATCGTGAAGTCGGCTCCCCGGCGGCCCTCGATCGGCTCCAGTCGCGGGTCTTCTCGCGCACGCCGGAGCCTGAGTCCGAGCTCGACGGCTCCGTCACGATGTTTTCGGCGCCTGGCGAAGGGCGTGAAGCCGTGGAGATCGCGCGCCGTGTGCTCGCGGAAGCCGGCCGGGGCGTGCCGTTCGACCAGATGGCCGTGCTCCTGCGCGCGCCGTCCACCTACGTGTCGTTGGTCGAACATGCGTTTGAGCGCGCGGGCGTGCCCTGCTGGTTCGACCGCGGGACACGACGTCCGGATGCCTCGGGCCGGGCGTTTCT
>JBQTIE010000154.1:0-2987 GCA_052389315.1 Acidobacteriota bacterium | reverse complement strand
AGGAGCGCATCGCGTTTGCGCCAGTGATCGACACGCCGCACGGGCCCACGCAGGCCGAGATCCGCATGATGTACGTCTGGACCGATCGCCTGCGCGCGGTCCTGCCGCTCGTCCGCATGGGCCGCGGACGGATGATGGGCGTCGACCACAACAAGGGGCTGCGCTGGGTCGGGGCCTCAGCGGGCTTTGTGGCTGGCTGAGACCCGTTGCTCCGCCCGTGGGCGGCGTTGGCCCTGATGGTGCTCCGCACGAGCGTGACCCGCCCGGCCAAAAACCCGGATGCCGCCCCCGCCCTGGTGGTCGCCGCCCCTGCGCCGCTCATCGTGAGGCATCGGTCATGTCCAGGTCTCCGGATGCCGCGCCGTTCTCTCCAGCTCCTTGAATCGCCAGCGTGCAGGTGCCTGCGACGCGTTAGCGCCAAGCCAGCACCTCGCCTGGCGTACCTGCACGTACGACCGCGCCGTCGGCAATCACGAGCACACGATCGGCGATCTCCGCCAGCTCGGTTGCATCGTGGGTGACGTAGATGAGCGGCACGTGCAATTCGCGACGAATACGCAGGAGATACGGCAGGATCCGTTCGCGGCGCGCGCGATCGACGGCAGCCAGCGGTTCGTCGAGCAGAAGCAGTCGGGGCTCGGTCATCAGCGCACGGCCCAGCGCCACGCGTTGGCGCTCTCCCCCCGACAGCCCCTGCACACGGCGATCGATGAGCGGCGCGATCTCCAGCATGTCGGCCACCGCTCGCAACTCCACGCGTGGCCGACCGCTCGAGGCTGCGTCCTCCCGCCCTCGAGTAGACGTCGGGAGCGCCGCGGTCCTGCCGGGGCCGTCGGGCCGAATCTCGGCGCGGGGGCGGGCCCCGAACAGCAGGTTCCCGCGGACGCTCAAGTGCGGAAACAGCAGGGCGTCCTGCGGCACATAGCCAATCCGTCGCTCCTGAGGGCACACGTCGATGCCGTGGACCGACGAGAAGAGCGTGGCACCGCCGACGACGACGTGTCCGCCCGTCGGGCGCCGGAGCCCGGCGATCGATTCGAGGAGCGTGGTCTTGCCGGCGCCAGACGGGCCGAACAGACCGAGCACTTCGACCGACGATCGATCGACGGCCTCGAGCACGAAGCTCCCCTGCTCGACGCGAATGTCGAGGTCGAGATCGATCATGCCGTCTGCCGGCGCAGGACGTGGTTCGACGCGAACATCGCGCCAAAGGCGAGCAGGACGGACAGGACGAGCAGGCCCATCGCGTCGTCTTCGCGGCCGATTTCGGTGAGGCGATAGATGGCGACGGCCAGCGTTTCGGTTTCGCCGGGAATACCGCCCGCCACCATGATGGTCGCGCCGAACTCCCCGAGCGCCCGCGCGAACCCAAGCAGCGCCGCCGCCATCAGGCTGCGGCTTGCCAGCGGCAGGCTGACGCGGAAAAAGATGCGCAGGGGGCTGGCGCCGAGCGTCGCGGCCATCTGCTCGAAGCGCGGGTTGAGCTGCTGAAACCCGGCCTTGGCGGTGAGCAGGATGATGGGGACGCTCATCACCGCCATCGCGAGGACCACGGCTTTCCACGTGAAGATCACGTCGATGCCGGCGGCGTCGAGGGCGCGGCCGACGGGGCTGCGCCGGCCGAAGAGACGCAGCAGGATCAGGCCGGTCGCGACTGGAGGCATGACGAGCGGCAGCGTGGCGATCGTTTCGACTACGGAGCGTCCGGGGAAGGGGCGACGGGCGACCAGCCAGCCCAGGCCGACACCGACGGGGAGCGCGAGCCCGGTGCCCGCGAGCGCCATGACGGCGCTGAAGGCGGCGAGGCTCAGCGCGTGGTCAGGCACTTTTCCACAAAGGGGCCGGGCGTAATTTCACTTTCTGCCTGCGCGACGGGGCAGGGATCGCAGAAAGTGAAATTACGCCCGGCCCCTTTTCTCGGGACTCTTCGCGAGATCAAGAACCCGGCGTCTCGAAAGATCTGCGAAGCCACCGGGCCGCGCACAAACTCGAGAAACGCGACCGCGGGCCGCGCCCGCCCGCCGCGAATCGCCGCCGCGGGATACACAATCCGCGGCCCCTCGCCCTCCGCCACAATGTGCGCGACCCGTACGCCAGACTGGCCCCGCGCATCGGTGGCATACACGATGCCCGCCTCCGCGCGCCCGGCGCGGACGGCGGCCAGCGCCGCCGGACTGCTTGGCAACGGCACCACCTTGGCCCTCACCGCCGGCCACAGCCTCACGGCCTCGAGCCACTGTCGGCCATACACGCCCGCGGGCACCGCCGCCGGATCCCCCATCGCCACCCGACGCACAGCTCCGCTGCCGAGCATCTCGGCCGTGCCCTCCGCCAGCCCCGAATCCGCCGGCACAATCACCACGAGCCGGTTGCTCAGCACATCCACCCGGGTCCCGGCCACCACCCGGCCGGCCGCCTCGACCACGTCCATCTGCGCCTCGTCGGCGCTGAAGAACACGTCGAGCCGCGCGCCCTCGACAATCTGCCGGGCCAGCGTGTTGGATCCGCCAAAGGTGAACCGCACGTCGCCGCCGCTCTCCTCGTGGAACGCACGGGCGAGATCGGGCGCCAACCCGCTCAGGCTGGCGGCCGCCGCCACCAGCAGGCGGTCCGGCGCCGCCCCAGGCTGCCGGGGGTGCCGATCGGGCCCATCGGGCGCCGGCGAATCGGCCGCCGCCGCCGTCGCCATGAGCAGAATGGCCGTCAACGTGCGCCACGGTCCTCGGCGTCGCATTGAGCACAGTTTAATTCTATTTGAGACGATTTTCTTGACGATTTGACTCATATTCTGAAATCATCGTGGTGTACGCCCATGCACCTCCTCACCGCCCGCGCGGCCGCCGCCCAGCTCGGGGTCACCTATTCCACCTTCAAGCGCTGGATTCACCGGGGCGCCGTGCAGACCACCCTCACCGACGGGGGTCACCATCGCGTGCCTCAAGACGAAGTGGACCGTCTGCTGGCCGGTCAGCGGCCAGCCCCGCCGC
>JBQTIE010000153.1:0-4298 GCA_052389315.1 Acidobacteriota bacterium | reverse complement strand
CCCGCCGTCTGGTGGGATCGGCGGGCGATTCTTCGCGACGTGCGCGCGGCACGCCCGAAGCCGCCCCTTCGGCTGTGGGTGGACATGGGCACCGGGGAGGGCCGGGGCCACGTGGAGAACGCACGGCTGCTTCGCACGGGGCTCGTCAAAGCCGGATGGGTCGGCGGTGAGGACCTGCACTACGAAGAGATCGACGGCGCGACGCACGGCGAGGCAGCCTGGGCGGAACGTTTCGGCCGCGTGCTCGAGTGGCTCTATCCAGTCAAGGGCTGCCCTTGATATCCCCTTCGCCCGGAAGCCCTTGGCTGGTTCGCGTTGTCGTCTTGGCGCGCTCCGCGCGCCAAGAACGCGCGAGCTCAGCGCCTACACGGCGGAGGACACCAACCCAAAGTGTTACCCATGTCCCCGGACGGATCTGTCACCTATCTTCCCGACCGCTCAGTGTGCGAGAGGTGCGGTGCGAGTGAATCGGCACAAAAGTGCCTGAATCCTCTTCGCACGGCTTCTGACTCTGGCGCATAGAATGACTCCAGCCAGGCAGTGCCGCGGCTGCGACGGACTCGCTCGATGAGGATGACGCCTGGACGGCCGCCGGCCCCAGCGTATGACCAAGCGATGGCTGGACGATCTCACGGTCAGTGAACAGACGTCTCTGTCACTGCTCGCGCGGGCGAAGGATGGCGACGCCATTGCGCTCGAGGCGCTCATGGGCCGTTATCTCGGGCGGCTCCAGCGGTGGGCGTCCGGCCGCGTGCCCGTCAGCGTCCGGGGGCTCCTCGACACGGACGACGTGGTTCAGGATGCGCTGCTGAGCACGTTCAAGCGGCTCGATCAGTTCGAACCGCGTCACGACGGCGCGCTGCTGGCCTATCTCCGCGAGGCCGTCGCCAATCGGATCCGCAACGAGCTGCGGCGCGCGGCACCGGACGTTGACGCTGCCGTCCTGCCGGACGGTCTCCCCTCGGACGCACCATCGCCACACCAGAGTGCCGTCAGCCGCGAGGCGCTCGAAGGCTATGAACGCGCCCTCGGGCAACTGGACGAAAACGATCGCGCCGCCATCATCGGCCGCTTCGAGATGGGCTACTCCTACGATGCGCTGGCGAGGGCCATGGGTCGTCCGTCGCCGGAGGCCGCGCGGAAGCTCACCGAGCGTGCGCTGCGCCGGTTGCTGGCGCTCATGTCGCCCCATGGCGCCTGAGTTCGATGCCGCCGCCGGCATGGACTCGACCTTCGAGCGGGCCCTGCAGGCGCTGCTCGACGCGGAGCCGCTTCCGCCGCCGTCGGCCGCCGCTGCGGCAGCCGGCGAGGACCCCTCCAGCGATCCTCTGCGCGTCGTCGATGCCATCGCACGCGCGCACCGCGCCGCCATGTTCGGCCACGATCATGCACCGGAAGCGTCGAGTGGGATGCGCTGGGGGCACCTGGAGCTGCGCGCCGAGATCGGCCGAGGGGCGAGCGGCACCGTCTACCGCGCGTGGGACACGCGGCTGGCCCGCGAGGTCGCGCTCAAGCTGCTGACGGGTGAGGCTGATCCGGACGAGGCGCTCGAGGAAGGCCGCCTGCTCGCGCGCCTCAACCACCCGAACATCGTCCACGTGTTCGACGCCGATACGCACGACGGGACGGCGGGCATCTGGATGGAGATGCTCGACGGCGACACGCTGGACGACGTGCTTGCGCGCGACGGCGTGTTCAGCGCGGAAGAGACGCTGCTCATCGGGTTGGACCTGACGCGCGCGCTTTCCGCCGTGCACGTCGCCGGCTTGCTGCACCGCGACATCAAGGCGCGGAACATCCTGCGCGAGCGTGGCGGTCGGATCGTCCTGATGGATCTGGGTGCCGGCCGCGTGACCGACCAGACACCCGATCGATGTGACGTCACCGGGACGCCCATGTACATGGCACCCGAGGTGCTCGCGGGCGCGCCTGCGACGGAACGAAGCGACATCTACTGCCTGGGCGTCGTCTTGTATCGCCTCTTGACCGCGACCTACCCGGTGACGGGGAAGGATCTCCGCGAGCTGCGCGCGGCGCATGCCACCGGCAATCGCACGACGCTCGCAAGGGCCCGGCCGGACTTGCCGATCGAACTCGCCGCGGCCATCGAGCGAGCCTGCCACCCCGACCCCGAGCGACGGTCCGCGAGTGCGGCGGATTTCGAAACGGCTCTCGCCGCCGCGCTCCAGCGCACGCTCGCGACGCGCGCGGTCGTCGCTTCGCCGGCGGCACGCGCGTGGGCGCGGTGGCGACGCGCTGTGAAACTTGGTGTCGCTTCGCTGGCCGTGGTCGTCGTCACCATCTGGGGGGCGTGGGAGACGGCCACGGGCCGGGACGCGCGCCGCGCAGCCGGGCTGGCCGTGCCGCCCCGTAGCCCGCTGTACGTGACCTTGAACGGCGGTCTCGCCATCGTGCGCGGCGGGGTTTCGGAGTTCATTCCATACAACCCTGGGACCGCGGTGCCCCTGGCCGTGTCGTCAGACCTAGGCGTGCGCACCATGTCGGGCGTGCCGCCGTGGATGCGGCGGGGCGCGTACATGCTCGATGGCACGCCGCTGCCCCCGCCCGTTGCAGGCGGCGACTACCTGTGCTGTTTCTACGACGGGACGACGGACGGCGAGTTCAACTACGCGGCACGGTATGACAACACGCTGCTGGAGCCGATTGGATCGCGCGCGCTGGCGCCGGCTGCCTTGTACCGGTTCGACCGCGACTGGTCCAATCCCGAGCCGCTGTTTCCCCTCGCGCCCGATGGCGTCTATGGGGGCGTCGCGTATTCGGGGGTCACCGGCTCGTTCTTCTTGGCGCGCAGGGTCCGCGAGAACATGGCGATCGAGGAGTGGAGCCGCGACGGCAGCTACGTGGGCACGCAGGTAAACATCTCCAACGCGTTTCTGGCAGGCCTGGCCGTCGATCCGCAGGATGGCACGTTGTGGGCCGTGCGCGCGCAGGGGGTGGTGGCGTCTTTTCGACTGGAAAACTACGACACCTCGGGGCGTTTTCTCGGTTCACACGAGCTCGAGTGGCCGGCCGTGGCACTTGGTGCGGCAGGGGCAGAGTTTGCGTGGGTCGGCGAGGTGAAATGACCGCGAGCCTCGAGGCGTGGGTCGCACAGCATGGCCCGCTTGCGCCGCCGGCCGCGCTGGTCATGACTCTCGAGGCCTGCGCGCGTGCCAGCCGGATGCGACGGGCCGAGTTCGCGGCGGTCATCGGATCCCTGAACGCGGCGGGCATCGTCCGCGACGCGCGCGGCGGGTGGACCTGGCATCTCGTGGTCGACCCAGCGTCCGCACGCACGGCGGCCAGCGATGGCGCGGTGCTGGGGCGTGTGGGTGCCATCCTCTTCTATGCTTTCACGGGCGAGCCGCTGCGCGACCCGTTCGCACCCGAGCAAGCCATCCGGGGCCGGTTGCGGAAGCTGCGTCCTGAGCTGGCCCCGCAGATCGGCGACCTGACGCTGGCGGCGATCATGGCAGGCCACGGCAGCCCACTGACGCTGGATGCCTTTGCGAGAGATACACGCCGGGCTCTTGGTGTAGAACGGCTGTCCCGTGCGGCCATGTCGGGGCTCTTGATTGCTCTGGTCTGTGCCGTCGTCGTAACGAGCGTGGTCGCGCTGCTCTGGTGGATCAGCATCCGGAACATGGAGCGCGTCGAAGCGCACGGGTTCACCCCGCTGGACACGGTGCTCCTCGACATCAGCGAGGAATCAGCACACACATTTGCCTTGGTCGAGGAGCACACGGCGGCAATCCAGGTCTATCAGGAGCAGGCCCGGCTCATGACCAGGCGGATATCGCTCGACGATCCCAGGTTGCCCTGGAATGCGGCGCACGAGGCGTGGGTTCGCACCTTGCGAGCGGATCGGTTCACGACCGAGCAGATACTGGAGAACGCCGTCGGCTGGCTCGGCGGCGCGCTCGGCGGAGGACACCCGTATGCCCGAACGGCCAGGCTGCTGATGGCCGCGACGCTCGATGCTCGCGGGGCGACGGCGGAGGCGTCGCAATTCCGTGTCCAGGCCGAGGAGGCGACGCGCGATCTGTTGGAGGGAACTGGGGTCGGTGCGGAGCTGCTGCAGGATTTGCCCATCCCGCCGGGCGTCGTCGCGCACGTGGCCACGAACGACCCCGTGCGCGAAGGGTTCCGACAGCAGCTGGACGGGCGCTTTTTCGTGCCGCTCAGCAGCGTTCAGCGGTGGCTGGCCGCGCGCAACGGATGGCGGCTGCACGTGGTGGCCAGCGCCGCGTGCAGAGTTTCGGTGGTGGTGGGTAACGACCCGAGCGTGGTGACCGTCG
>JBQTIE010000152.1:0-15421 GCA_052389315.1 Acidobacteriota bacterium | reverse complement strand
TCTGGAAACGGCAGGCCCGGCAGGTGGGAATGCTCCTTGACGGTGTGCAGGCACAGACGGTCGTAGTGTTCGTGCCAGGCGTTGCCGACGCGCGCGCTCTGCTCGAGGATGTCGAAACTCGCCCCGGCGGCCCGCAGACGACCGGCGACGGCGAGGCCGGCGGGGCCGGCGCCGATGATCAGCGTGTCCATCGTTCGCGAAGGAGCGCCACGGGCCGCGCTTCCGTTAGCAATTGTATTCGGTGCGCGAAACCGCTACCTTCTTGGTGCTTCCCCTTCGATCGTTTGAAGGGCGTCGTCTTTTGGCTATCCAGTTGCGTCTTCGCGTCTCCTCCACTTGTGTCGCACTCGCGGTTCAGCTCGTGGCGGCACCCCTCGCCGCTGCCCGGCAGGCCGCGCCGGCAGGCGCGGTTCCCACACAGAGCGACGCGAGCGCGGACGGCCGCATGGCGCTGCTCACGTCCGGCCGGCGCACGATGACGGCCGAGCCGCTCGGTCCCGGTGAAGAGATCGTCCTCGACGGCGTGCTCGAAGAGAGCGCATGGCGGCGCGCCCAGCCGGCCGCGGACTTCATCCAGCAGGATCCCGTGCTCGGAGGTTCGCCGACCGAGGCCACCGACGTGCGGATCGTCTTCAGCCGGACGAGTCTCTACATGGGCGTCACCTGCTACGACTCGGAACCGAACCGGCTGCTGGGCAACACCATGAAACGCGACGAGTTCCTGGGCTCGGACGACCGCTTCATGTGGACCATGGATACCTTCCTCGACCAGCAGACGGGGTACTTCTTCGAGATGAACCCCTCGGGCCTGATGGCCGACTCGGTGATGGGCGCTTCGGGCGACAACCGCAGCTGGGACGGCTTGTGGAATGCCAAGGTACGGCGCAGCGAGATCGGGTGGACCATCGAGATCGAGATTCCCTTCAGCACGCTCAACTTCGACGCCAACGCCCCGGCGTGGGGCGTGAACTTTCAGCGCACGATTCGCCGCAAGAACGAGGAGAATCTGTGGACGGGCCACCTGCGCAATCAAGGCCTGCGACGCATGTCGAATGCGGGGTTGCTGCTCGGCATCCGCGACGTCACGCAAGGCATCGGCGTCGAACTGCGTCCATATCTCGCCGCCAACATCGCCGAATCACCCGGACGGACGCCGCCCACGCCGCTCTCCGGCTCGGGCGAGGTCGGGCTCGACGTGTTCTACAGCTTCACGCCCAGCCTGCGCGGGACGACGACGGTGAACACCGATTTCGCCGAAACCGAAGTCGATCAGCGGCTCGTCAACCTCACACGCTTCCCGCTGTTCTTTCCCGAAAAGCGCACGTTCTTCCTCGACGGCGCCACGTTCTTTGATTTCTACCGCGGCGGCGGCGGTGGTGGCGGCTTCGGAGGAGGGGGAGGTGGTGGTGGTGGTGGTAGTGGTGGTGGTGGCGGTGGCGGTGGCGGCGGCGCCGGCGTTGGCGCCAGCCCCTCGCCGGTGCGCCCGTTCTTCAGCCGGCGGATCGGCCTCGATGAAACCGGACAGCCGCAGCAGATCGACATCGGCGCCAAGCTGACCGGCCAGGTGGGTCGTCAGGATGTCGGCCTGCTGTATGTCAGAACCGCCGAGGGTCCACGTGCGTCCGGTGAAGACTTCACGGTCATGCGCGTCAAGCGCCGGTTCTGGGCGCAGTCCTATGTCGCGGGAATCTATACGGGGCGCCACACGCGATCGAACACCGACGTCCCTCTGCTCAACACCACGGGCATCGACTTCCGGCTGGCCACGTCGCGGTTTCGCGGCAGCAAGAACCTCGAGTTCGACACGTTCTTCCTCTGGAACACCGATACGGTCGGCGCCGGAAAAAACCAGTCGTACGGCACACGCTTCGGGTTTCCCAACGAACCGTGGTCGGGCAGCGTCTCGTATGAAGTGGTCGAGGACGACGCCAACCCGGCCGTCGGGTTCGTCAGCCGGATCGGGTTCAAGAACCTCAACCCGCGCGTGGCGTTTCAGCCTCGTCCGCGCAACCACCCATGGATCCGCCGCTTCGATTTCTCGTTCGCCGCCGACCTCCAGGTCGACGAAACCAACCGCTGGCTGACGCGCGACGTCGACTGGCAGGTCATCCGCGTCGAAACGCACTCGCAGGACGGCGTGGGGTTCAACTTCCAGCCGCAGTACGAGCGCCTCGAGGACGACTTCCAGATCTCGAGCGGCGTGGTGCTCCCCAGAGGTCGCGAATACCAGTTCACCCGCTATCGCCTCGGCGCCAATACCGCCAACCGCCGCATCGTCTCGCTGCGGGGCGGCTATGAATGGGGCGGGTTCTTTTCAGGCACGCGGCAGGATCTGAACGTCAACGTCAGCCTCAGGCCGCGGCCCGGCCTGCGGATGCAGATCGAAGGCACATGGAACGACGTGGATCTGGCCGAGGGTTCCTTCAAGACGCGCACCTACCGACTGATCACCGACGCGCAGTTCACGCCGTGGATCTTCGTGGTCTCCAACCTGCAGTTCGATACGGTGTCGAAGGTGCTGGGCTGGCAGTCGC
Organism: Acidobacteriota bacterium; assembly: GCA_052389315.1. Classification (GTDB taxonomy): domain Bacteria; phylum Acidobacteriota; class Vicinamibacteria; order Vicinamibacterales; family UBA2999; genus JACCSI01. Next base: position 12,887 of record JBQTIE010000152.1, on the reverse strand, counting down.
GCTTGCGGTGGACGCTCAGACCAGGCAACGATCTGTTTCTCGTCTACACCCACAACTGGCTGGATCATCCCACGCTCAACCGCTTCGCGACGCTGGACCGCCGCGGCGCCGCCAAGGCCGTCTATACGCACCGGTTCTGAGCGCGACTCGCACCCTGGCGTTGGGGATGAGAAAGGTCAGGTCGCTCGACTGCGCCAAGGGCTGGCCGCCCGGCGAGATCCACAGACTGCCCACCACCACGAAATAGTCCCGGCCGCCAGTGTCCGCATGCCGCCTCCCGGCCATCCGTCATCGGTTCCGAGCCACATTCTTCCTATCACAGGTGGCCGCCGCTTGCCCTCTCGATCGGGGGGCCTCGATAACCCACCTGCGGATCCCCGCAGGGTGGTGATGGCTGACCGCCGGCTCGCGCCTCAGCGCGCCATCAACCGTTTCAGCTCTTCGGGCCAGTTGAGGATGATGCGGATCTCCGTGAGAGCGCGGCGGCTCTGGGCCTCCCCCACCAGGTCCACGAAGCGCCCGTCGGGCAGGATGTCGTACGCACGAACCTGAGGGGCACCCGGTCGCCGGTCACGCTCGCGGGGAATCGCGCGGGTGCGCCAAACGTCATCCCCCCGCCCGCCGTGACGCGAACCGCCGCCATCTGCCCTGCGGCGGCTGACGCCACGTAGATGAGCTCGCGGCCGTCGGCGGTCCAGACCGGGTGGAAGTCCACGAGTTGGCGTGGCGCCTGATAGACACTCCCGCCAGCCGGAAACGGCCGAACGAACACGCCCCGCTCGGACGACTGGAGGTCGCTCGACGGCGACCTGACGTAGGCGATCCACTTTCCATCCGGCGAGATGCTTGAGTTGGGGGGTTCCCGCGACACGACGCCCGCGAATTGCTCCGCCCGTTTCGTCGCCAGTGACAGCGTCCAGAGGGAATAGCCCTCCGACTTTCGTACGGCAAACGAGAGGTACCGGCCGTCAGGAGACCACGACTCCGGGATATGTGTCTCCCCCGCCGGTGCGGAGGTCAGCCGCTCCACGCCGCCGGTGCCGTCAGCACGTTGGCGGTACAGGCCCGGCTGGCCATCGCGATCGGACTCGAATGCGACAGACACCCCGTCTGGTGACCAGAGGGGAAACCGGTTCCGGCCCTCGAGCGTGAGGCGCTGCATCGCGGCCGATCCGCTGAGGGGGTATGTCCAGATGATGGCTTGCGCTTCGTCCTCGGTGCCAATCGCGAGAGTCTGGCCGTCACGCGACGCGCGCACATGTGTGTATGCGCCTTCGGCCATGGGCAGGCGAGTGACGACGCCTGTGCGGTCGGCGACCCCGAGCGTCGTCGCGCCAGTGGCGCCGGTCGGACCGGGGATGTACGCGGCCACGCCGGTGGCGGAAATGGCCAGCGCCGCGGTTCCAATACTGCGGCGGATGCCCTCGATCACGGGAACCGGGTCGCCCCGACGCTCCTGCGTGGCCGGATCGAACGCCACCGCGAACACCACGCCGCCCGCGGTGTACAGGAGGTGCCCGCTGCCGAGGAACCTCGGGTCGCTGCCTCCGGAGACGAGGTGTTTGCGCGCCCCGGTGCGCAGGGACTGCACGACGATCGCGGCATTGTCGGCGCGATTGTCGCCGTCGGACACTTTCGCCACCGAGAACAGCAGCCCGTCGCCTTCCGGAAGCAGGCTGGCGTGGCCCGCCAGTTCGCCGTCCTGCATCTTGACCAGCGTTTCCTGCGCGCCTCCGGACGGGCTGCAACGGACGACTCCGCTTGCGCCAAGCCCCATCAGAATGCCGCTCGTATCCCAAGTGACCCCGACCGGCGTCGACGGCGTCTCGCACAGCCGGAGCGCGGGGCCACCGCGGAGATCGATTCTCTTGAGGGCTTGATCGGAAATCGAGTGAACCGCAATGGACTGACCGTCAGGAGAGAATGCGGGACTCGCGATCGGCTGCCCGAGGCCCGTGGCCTGGATGACACGCGGCTCGAACTCCGAGAACGCGCGCACGTACAGCTGCCCGTTCGCGATGTACGCCAGGTGCGAGCCGTCCGGCGAAATCGCGAGCGGCGATCTAGAGGCAATCACCTGCCCGTCCTCCGGAGTCACCGCAAACTTCATCACTGGCGCGGGTCCGGTCGGCGTCCCGAGCCGCCACCCCATGACCGCGATAGTCAGGACGGCGATCATCAGCGCGGCGGCGAGGGGCACGACGCGGCGCATCAGCAGTTGTCGGCGCGCCCCCGCGACCTGACTGTCGATGTGCGATCGCAGTGGTGCCTGGTCAGGGTGCGGTGCGACGGCACCGGTGAGCGAGAAAAGCCCGCGTTCGTCGAGCACGAACCGAAGCGTCGAGGCGTCGGCCACACGGCGTCGAGCGTCGCGTTCCAGGCATCTCTTCAAGAGCGCGGTCACGGCCGGCGGGGTGGCGGGCGGCAACGCCGACCAGTCCGGCTCGCCGCGCAGGATCGCGGCGAGCGTGTCGGAGACATCCTCGCCCTGAAACGCGCGTCGGCCGGTGAGCATCTCGTACAGCACGCAGCCGAACGCCCAGAGGTCGGCGCGCTTGTCGATGCTGCGGCCCTTGGCCTGCTCTGGCGACATGTAGGCAGCCGTGCCCAGGATCATGCCGCCCATCGTCAACGCCGCGGGGCTGGTGATGGTCGGCGAATTCAAGGGCTCCGCGCGCACCGCACCCGCGGCATCGGTCGCCCCTGCTGTCCGTGTCGCGACGGTTCGCGCGAGCCCGAAATCGAGCACCTTGACGGTGCCGTCCTCGCGCACCTTGACGTTCGAGGGTTTCAGGTCCCGATGGATGATGCCCTGCTCGTGGGCGGCCTCGAGGGCGTCGGCGATCTGCCGCGCCATCGAAAGCGCGTCATCGAGGGGAATCGGGCCGCGCTCGATCCGCTGCGACAGGTCCTCGCCCTCGACCAGCTCCATCACGAGCGCACGCGTTCCGCTGGTCTCCTCGAGCCCGTAGATGCCGGCGATGTTGGGATGATTCAGCGCCGCCAGAACTTCCGCTTCGCGCTGGAACCGCGCCAGACGCTCCGGGTCGCTCGAGACGGATACCGGCAGCACCTTGATGGCAACGGCCCGTTTGAGGTTGGTGTCCGTGGCGCGGTACACCTCCCCCATGCCGCCCGCACCAATCAGTTCCACGATCCGATACGGACCAATGGTCGTCAGGTGCACGGGCTCCTCTCTACAGAAAAGGACTCACGGCCCAGGAATCAGCAGCCCACTATAGGCCGGGCAGACGCAGGACACAACCGTGGCACGACGGACGTCTTCGGCCGCGTCCTACTCGGCTTGCAGGGCACGTAGAGGATCGATGCGGAGTGCGCGCCACGCCGGCAGGGCGGCCACGACCGTCGCGAGCACGCCGAAGCCGAGCGCCACGGCCGCGTAGGTCGCGGGGTCGTCCGGGGACACACCGAACAGCGCGCTGCGGACCGCACCGCCGAGCGCCGTGCTGGCGGCCAGACCGAGCACGATGCCCAGGGCCGCGAGTGTTGCCGTTCGACGCGCGAGGATGGCGACGATCCCGCGTGGGCCGGCCCCCAGCGCGACGCGCACGCCGATCTCCTTGGTTCGTCGGCCGACGAGCAGGGCCAGCAGGCCATAGAAGCCCACGCTCGCGAGGAGCGTCGCCGTCCCGGCAAACGCGGAGACCAGTGCCATCGAGAACCGCTGCGCGGCGCTCGCCTCGGCCAGCAGCGAGTCGAGCGTGACGATGCGCCCGAGGCCGAGCCGCGCGTCGGCCGTCAACGCACCCCGCGCCGGGCCAGCCACCGATCCCGGTGCCCCCGATGTCCGTGCCGCGAGGACGAGGGGGATCTGCGGCATCTGCCAGGGCGGCACGTACAGCATCGGTCGCACCCGGCTGTCCGGGTCGTCCAGCGCGGCATACCGCGCATCCCCCACGACGCCCACCACCGTCATCCAATCGGAGTTGCCGATCTTGAGGCGCGTGCCGACGGGAGTGCGGCCCGGCCAGAACCGCGCGGCGGCGGTTTCACTGACGATCGCGACCGGCCGCGTTCGGTCTTCGACGGCCCCAAACGCGCGGCCCTCCCGCACCGGTACCTGCAACAGCTCGAAGTAGCCTGGCGTCACGACGCGAAAATCGGCATCCGGCAACCAATCACCGGGCACGCCCTGGCCCTCGATCTCGAAGGTGTTCCCGCTGTTCTGGCCGGAAAACGGGAAGGCGTTACCAGCTCCAACCCTCAACACTCCTGGCAAGCCGGCCAGGCGCGTCAGCGCCTCTTCCAGGTGACCTTGTCGTGCTTCCGAGGTCCCGGAGGAAGGCCACAGTGGTGCGATCGTCAGCACGTTCGACGGGTTGAAGCCGAGCGCGCGCTGATGAAGATTACGAACCGTTTGAACCAGCAGGGACGCGCCGATCACGAGCGTCACGGCTCCGGCCACCTGGAGCACGACCAGGGCCGGAAGCGCCCGACCAGTGCCGCTGTCAGACGCGAGACCGCGCGCGCGCAGCCGCTCGTAGAGGCTCCGCGTCGATCGCCAGGCGGGCCACACGCCCGCGCACATCGACGCCAGCCCGCTGGCGATGAGCGCGACTGCGAACACCCGCGGGCTGAGCGTGACTTCGTCGAGCCTGGGCACACGACCCTCGCCCGCGCTCCGGAGCAACGCCACGCCGCCGTACCCGAGTGCCAGTCCGACGGCGCCCGCAGCCCCTGCGAGCACGACGCACTCGAGCAGCAGCAGCCGCACCAGGCTGCCGCGCGACGCGCCCAGCGTGACCCGCACGGCCAGCTCGCGCCCGCGGCCACTCAGGCGCATGAGCAGCAGACCAGCCACCGTCAAGGCCGCCATCAGCAACACGCAGAGAACGGCTCCCGCCGTGATCCAGAGCGAGCGTCGAAACTCCGGGCTGACAACCGTGTCGAACAGCGGCAATACCGTCACGCTCCACCCGCGCACTTGACCTGCCCGCTCGTTGTCAAGCTGAGCCGCGATGGCTTCGAGTTCCCGGCGCACCGCCGAGATGTCCCCGTCAGCGCGTTGCCGGGCCAGCACTCGCAGTATGCGCGCCGATCGCGAGTCCGGACTCGTCAGACGAGGCAACGGCGCCCAGAGGTCGGCGCGCGCCGTCGGGATCTCGAAGCCTGGTGGCATGATGCCCACCACCGTGTGCGCCTGGTCCTCGAGCACGATTGTGCGGCCGATGAGGTCAGGATCCGAGGCGAAGCGGCGGTGCCAGGCGTCGTGGCTGACGACGAGTGAGCCAGACTCGTCCTCTTCGTCGAACACCCGCCCGGCGGCCGGCCCGATGCCGAGAACGGAGAAGAGGCTGGGTGACACCGCGACGAGCGTGAAGGGGTCGGAGGCGTGCTCGCGCGGACGCACGACGCGCGGCCGTTCGTAGGCGCCCAGCTCGAGGCTCGCCGCACTCCGGGCGCGCCAGTCGTCGAAATCGGCGCGCGACACCGAGAGAAACGGAATACGCCGGTCGTCGTTCCTCGACCAGACGCGTACGAGCGCATCCGGGTCCGGGAAGGGCAGCGCCCGCAGGAGCACGCCATCGAGCACGCTCATGACGGCCGTGGTGCCGCCCAGACCGAGTCCGAGCACGAGAATCGCGGGGAGCGTGAAAGTGGGCGCACCGGCGAGCGTCCGAGCGCCGAGCCGCACCTCTCGCCAGGCCGTCTCAATCCACGTGGTGCGCACGTCGGCGACGTCGTCCCGCGTGACGCCCGCCCGCAGCGCGGCGGCGGCGAGACGCGCCGCCTCTGGCGGGGACACGCCGCGCGCCACCAGACGTGCGGTCTCCTGCTCCAGATGGAAGGCCAGCTCTTCGTCGACCTCGGCCGAGATTGTGCGTCTGCGAAGGAGCCCGGCGGCGTATGCCCTCACGCGTGCAAGCATCGTGGTCTCCCTGGATGCGAGGGGACCTCAGGTCGCCTCGAGCACCCGTCGCATCGACCGGGCAAATCGTTCCCAGCCTGCGGTTTCCGTCTCCAACCGTCGGCGTCCGGCGGGCGTCAGCGTGTATACGCGGGCCCGGCGGTTGTTCTCGGAGGCGGTCATGGTGGAGCGCAGGTCGCCGCGCTGCTCGAGGCGGTGGAGCGCGGGGTACAACGATCCCTGGCTGGCTTTGAGGCCCTCCCGGGACATCTCCCGGATGCACAGCGAGATCCCCCAGCCGTGATTCGGTCCGCGGGCGAGGACCTTCAGGATCAGCAGATCCAGCGTTCCTTGCAGCAGCTCGGTCTTCGGCACGCTCGTCCTCTCGTTCTCCGAGAGGTATCGTGCCCCAACTCCTCTCGAAGGTCAAGAGGAGAGGCTGTCTCTGTTTTCCCCGGTGTTCCGATACCTTCTCGACAGTTCGGAGGCGGCTACTTACCATCCCGCAGCAGCCGCTCGGCGAGGCGCGCGTGTGGCGCCAATCCGAGCGTGCGGAATTCATCTAGCGCCGCCTGTACCATCGCCAGCCCGCGTTCGCGCTCGCCCGTGGCCTGGCTCCTGGCGAGCGACCGGCCCTGCCAGAACAGCACGGCCGGCTGCAGCAGGCGGATGGGAATCTCGCGCGCTTCGCCAGAGGCGATCTCGAAGTGCTCCCGAGCCTTGTCGGTCAGGCCGGCCACATCGGCCGCGATGGCCGCGGCGAGCTGAGGGTTGATGGGGCCGACACCAAGCGAGCCCACCCGGACGCCGGTCTGGATATCAACAAGAGTCAGGGGATACAGGTTCGCGCACCGCTGGACATCGCCCAGCAGGGACACGCCTGACACGAGGCCCTCGAGCGCAATGAACCAGCCCTGGAGGTTCCGCCGTCCCGGGGTGGGGAGCCGCAGCTCCACAGTGGGTATCAGCGACCGGGCCTGGCTGTGGCGTCCGACGAGCGCCGAGGCGGCGAGCAGGTTGGCCTCCGGCATGTTGGCGAGGAAGTGTTCTTCCGGCTGCTCGGCCACAACCTCGGCGAGCTCGTCGAGTGCCCGATCTTCTTCCCCAGATACAGTCGGGCGACCGCTGCGAACGTCTTGCTCACGTACGGAAGCTGAGGGCTCGGCAACATCCGCTCGCAGTCTGCGAAATAGGCCCGTAAGTCGCCACTCCGCGCCAACGCGATGGCTGAGACGACCCGGTCGTGCAACCAGAGCGCGCCGTGATGGCCGGCCCGACGGGCGACTGGTTCGAGCGAGTCGAGAAACGTGGCCGCCTCGGGGAATCGACCCATGTAATAGGTCACCGTCACCAGAGTCCAGAGGAAATCAGCCCGCCGCCATGGCGCGTCAGCCGGCGCCAGCGGCAGCCCGCGAAGCCCGGTGGCGAGAGCCGGGCCGTACTCACCCGACAATCGCTGAGCCACACTCTTGGAGAGGAGCACGTCGGCGAGGAGCGCTGGATTTTCGAGTTGTTCGGCAATGGCGAGAGCCCCTTCGATGTGCGTCCAGGCCTCATCGATACGAGATGGCGATTGCGACATCCAGGCGCCAAGCCTGGACCGCAGAAACGCGCGCTCCGCCGCCGCGCGTTCGGACAGCGCGTGCAGGCCGCGGTCCACGATAGCGATCGTTTCGTCGAATCGTGCGCGCCACACGAGGCTGGCGGACGCCATCTGGGCGCTCCGCGCGATGCCGGGATCGTCGTGCACCGCCGTGTAGAGGGCCAGCGCGCGCTCGAACGAGCTGGCGGCCTCGTCGTGCCGCTGCAGCCCGCCAAGCGCGTTGCCCCGGCGCTCGAACGTCTCGGCGACCAGGGGATCCTGTTCAGGCAATTCAAGCGTGAGCAGGTTGTCGAAGATCTCGAGCGCCTCCTCGAATGCGCCCGCCGCATCGGCGGCCCGGCCTGCCGCTGCCAGTGCTGCGCCGGTTCTCCGTGCGTCCGCCGCCGCGCCGGCCTGGTACAGGTGATGCGCCAGCACCGACGGTTGCCCGTCGTGAAAAGTTTGGGACTGCTCCAGCGCATCGGCGATGCGCAGGTGCAGGCGCTGGCGGCGCGGCAGCGAGAGCGCGTTGGTGAGCGTCGTGCGAATCAGCTCGTGCACGAAGCTGTAGCGGACGGCCCGGCGCCTGGGATCGATCGCGACCAACTGGGCACGCTCGGCCTCCTCGAGCGCGTCGAGCACCGTGTCCTCTGACGAGTCCACGACGGTCCGTAGCAGGTCGAGCGGGAAGGTCCGGCCAATGACCGCCGCGGCCGTGAGCACCTTGCGAGCCTGCTCGCCCAGGCGATCGAGACGACGCCCCACCACCAGCCGCACGCCTTCAGGCACTTCGATGGTCCCGAGGCGAAGATCCGCCTTCCACTGGCCGCCCGGCTCGAACAGCTTCCCCTCCTCGGCGAGATGGTGGTAGACCTCCTCGACAAAAAACGGATTGCCCTCCGTTTCGTGGAAGACGGCCTCGGCCAGACCCGACGGCGGCGCCGACCCCGCGAGGGCGGACAGCATGTCGGTAACGCCAGGTTCATCGAGTCGCCGCAACGAGATGCGCGTCGCCAGGCGCTGCCTGAGCAGCGCCTCCAGGGTTTTCGCGAACGGCCGGCCGACGTCGAGCTCGACGTCCCGATACGTGCCCACGATCAGGGTGCGCATCGAGGAGAGATGGGGCACCAGATGGGTGAGGAGCTGGAGGGTCGGTTCGTCGGCCCAGTGCAGGTCGTCCAGCAGCAGCACACTGGGCGATTTCTGTGCGGCGCGCCGCATGTATTCCAGGACGGCGTTGAAGACCAGCCGCCGCCGCTGGTCGGCCGGCAGCTCCGGCATGGGCGGGATGTCGTCGTAGATGCGGCGCAGGCTCGGAACGATCGACGCGATTTCGGGGGCCTCCTCTGCCATGGCGATCCGAACGGCGCGTGGCACCAGGCGCACCGACTCCTCCACCATTTCGACGAACGGCACGAACGGCGGCGCGCCCTCCATCTCGTAGCAGTGCCCGATGAGACACACACACCCGCGCTGCCAGGCGACCTTCATCAGCTCCTGCGCCAGCCGCGTCTTGCCCACTCCGGGCTCGCCGCCGATCAGGACCGAGCCGCCCTGCCCCGTCAGCATGCGGTCGAGCAGCCGCCACAGCTCCGCCGTCTCGGCGCCGCGCCCGACGAAGGGGGTCCGGTCGGCCAGCGGTTCGGGGGCGGCCACCCGCCCGCTCGACGCGCCCGATGTCCACGCCCGTTCGCGGAGCGACTCGAGCTCGACCCGCAACTCGCGCATCGACTGCGGCCGCTCCGCGCAGGCCTTGGCCAGCATGCGATGCACCAGCGCCGCCAGCCCCGGCAGGCTCTCCAGGTCACGCGCGCCCCCGCTCGGCGGATCCCGCAGGATCGCCGCCATTGTCTGCGCCGAGTCCTCTCGCGTGAACGGATGCAGGCCCGCGGTCAGCTCGTAGAGGACGACGCCCAGAGAGAAGATGTCGGACCGGGGATCGAGCGAGCCGCCGAGGACCTGTTCGGGCGACATGTACCCCGGTGTGCCGACGCGCATCCCCGCGTCGGTCAACGCCGTCGCGGTCGCACTGGCGTGGTCGGCCCGCGGCGTCACCTGCTTGGCGAGGCCGAAATCCATCACCTTCACGTGACCCTGCGCCGTCAGCATGATGTTGGATGGCTTCAGATCCCGATGGACGAGGCCGTGGCGATGCGCTTCGTCCAGCGCCTCGGCGATCTCGGTGGCGATGTCCACGATCTGCCGCATCGGCAGCAGGGCTTGCGCGGCCAGCGCGTGCAGCGTCTGCCCGTCGACGAACTCCATGACCACGAACAGGCGATCGTCGGTTTCACCGAGCTCGTAGATCTTGCAGATGAAGGGGTGGTCCAGCGAGGCCGCGGCCAGAGCCTCCCCGCGCAGGCGCTCCCGGGCCACGTGATCCGACTGGACTTCGGGCGCCAGCAGCTTGATCGCGACGCGGCGCTGGAGCAGGATGTCGCGCGCCTCGAAGACCGTGCCCATCCCGCCGGCGCCGATCTTGGTCGACAGGCGGTACCGCCCGAGCACGTTGTCGGACACCGGCGGCGGTGAAGGATCCTGCATGCGGCCTCGTCCGGCGGTGATTCTAGTCGTTGAGAAATGGGGTCAGGACAGCGCGCGGAGCGCCGCGGTTTCGCGCGGAACATCCCGCGACGGCAACTTCCCCGACGGCGTCCTTGAAGTTCTAGTTCCTGTCTCGCATTGCCGAGATGACCTGGTTCGACACCTTGGCTGTGAGGAGCGCCTTCAGGCCGGCCGGCGATAGATCGAAGCGCACGGCTTTCGCATCCTTGATGGCGGCCATGAGGTTCGCGTCATCCAGACCGGCCGCGCGCAGATCGATCACGTCCTGGTTGGTCATTGCCGGCGTCGCAGCCGGGATGGCAGGTCCGCGCGCTGATGCGGTATCTGCCGGCGCCGCGGCGATCACACGGTAGAGCTCGGCCAGCTGGGCGTATCCTTCCGCGTTCCTGGCGATGCGATCGCCCGACTCCGTAATGTACTTTTCGTTCGCGTTCTGGGCTGATGCCTGCGCGATGAGCTTGACCGCCAGGCCCAGGCGCGCCGTCCAGTCCTCGGCGGTGGCCGATTCGTACGCGACCGCCTCGTGCGCGACGGCCAGGTTGTGCAGCCGGTACGCGTCGCGCCGGCGATCGGTGTGGGGCTTGACCGCTTCGAGCGCCGTGAGCCAGTCGTGCCACCGGCGGCTCTCCGCGAGCGAGTTCAGTCGATCCACCTCGTCGCTGCGCGCGAGCAGCACGCGAACGGGCTGCCGCCCCGGCGAGATGCGCCCCGCGCCCTTCTGGACGATGCGATCGAGGATCGCGTCCTCGACGGCGTCGCGGGAGGGCGGACCTTCGTCGGCGATATGCTCCTCGTTGATGAGGTGGCGGACGGTCTCGTCGGCGAGCGCGCGCGAGGCCTGCCGCACCTCGATGCGCAACCCGGCGCCTGCGTCGATCACGACCGACGGCCGGTTGCGGCCGTACTCGTAGACGGGCTCGGTCCTCGTCTTGCCGCTCTTGTCGGTGACCTGACGCGTGCCGACCTGGCGCCGTTCCGACACGTACTTCGTGCTGTTGCGTCTGGATTCCTTCCACTCGGTGAGCGTGGCCTGGACGATCACAGCGGCGCCCGTGTCCACGACGCGGAGGCGCGAATCGTTGTCGGTCAGCTGTCTGGCGAGGAGATCGTGCAGGCGGTCGGCGATGCGCGCGGGGGCGCCGCTGGCGTTGCGCACCTCCACCTGGACGTCGCCGGGCGGCAGCAGCACCGCGGGCCGGTCGATCGGGGAAAGCGTGATCTCGGTGCTCTCGCTGAGAATCCCTCGGCGGAACTGCGCCTCCGCGACCGTCGCGCATGCGAAGCCGATCACCGTGACCGTCGCGAACAGGCGTCGATTCATCTCATCCTCCCACCGTACGGCTCTCGACGAGAGCCTCCAATCTGGCCTCCACACTCAGCGGCAGTTTACACCTGCGCAACGAGCCTCCGGGCCGGTACCCGGGCGCCGCCCATGCCGACCTCGAGGACGGTAGGTCCGGAATCATCGTGCCCACCCCGATCTCATGTCTTGATCAAGCGCCGTTCGCAAGATCATGAGCCGTTCGAAGGAGCGTTCCACAAGCTTGTCTGGGTGACGCCTACCAGCGTCTCGGCCGCGGTCGGAGGTCCATACGTGTATGGCATGATCATCTGTATGAAGAAGACCCTGCATGCGCCACGCGGAGGTCGTCGCCTTCGTGCGCGACCGCAAGCTGAACGGCCGGGGAATCGGCTGGATCGACGCGCACTTGCTCGCGTCGGCCCTGGTCGGGGGTCTGAAGCTGCGGGGTGCTCGCCCCGAGGCCTGGCCGATCGTACGCCTACACCCGGGCGAACGCTGCGATTGGGGCGTGGACATCCTTCCACGTATCAGCAGAATTGCCGCCCCCAGCCTCGAGCACGACGACGGGCACGCCTGTCCTGTGCGCTCCACCACAACGGATGTGCAGAGACATCCCCGAGATTGCAAACGTGTGACCGGTTATGACCGGTTGAATGACCTGAGAAGCGAGTGACCCAGAGAGCACTCCGACTGTCAGCGCGATAGCCTTCATTGGCAAGTGATTGTAGGTGAGTGCCACAGCGGCGGCAAGCAAGGCGGCCGGGCCTTGCTGCGGACAGAGGCTTGGCGAGCCGCCGCCATTGACCGACAATAGGAATTGACGCCGAGCCTGAACATGCCACAACTGACACGCATTACTCGTGACTCCGCCGTCATGGGCGGCAAGCCGTGCATCCGCGGTATGCGCCTTACCGTCGGCACAGTCGTCGGCCTCGTCGCCGCAGGACGGACCCGCGACGAGATTCTCCGAGAGTATCCCTACCTGGAAGCCGAGGACATCGCTGAGGCGCTTTCCTATGCCGCCTGGCGGGCAGAGGAAGTCGAAGTTCCCCTGCGCCAGCCGTGAAGCTGCTCGTGGATATGAACCTGTCGCCAAGCTGGGTCGACCGGCTGGTCCGCCACGGGTTCGAGGCTGTCCACTGGTCCACCATCGGTGCAACAACCGCGCCTGACGTCGAGATCCTGACGTGGGCGAGGGAGCACCAGTTCATCGTCCTCACGAACGATCTCGACTTCTCGGCAATCCTCGCCGCGAGCCCTGGCGCCGCGCCAAGCGTCGTGCAAATACGAACTCAGGACTTGCTCTCCGATGCTGTCGTGGGCACTGTCGCGAACGCGCTCAAAGCGCACCAGCAGGACATCGACCGGGGCGCGCTTCTGTCTATCGACGAGAGTGGGACGCGCGTCCGGATGCTCCCTCTGCGCGGGTCGCAGGAGACCTCGTAGTCAGGCCGGTGAAGGCCTCCTCTCGTTCCTTTGGCAGCCTGAGCAGCGAGGCTGGGAGGGGGACAACAGACTTGGGTCAGTCGTCCCCCTCCTTGGTGCCGAGATCATCAGCGAGGGCGGAA